>CAYRQB010000113.1:0-17165 GCA_964426025.1 uncultured Heliomicrobium sp. | reverse complement strand
CTCGAACCCGCGACCTCCGACGTGACAGGCCGGCGTTCTAACCAACTGAACTACGACTCCGCATTATCAAATTCGCTCTTTTTGGTGATAGGCACGGTGGGATTCGAACCCACAACCTTCACCTTGTAAGGGTGACCGTCTACCATTGACTGTACGTGCCTGCACCCTTTCGAGCGAGGGCGAATCTTAATGGCTGCCCGGTGATGTGTCAAGACGCCGAATTGCCTCGTCAAAAATCTATGTGAAAGAGGATCGCTGCCTCAGGCAAGAAAGCCATCTGAACTTTGCGGCCTCTGAAATCTAATACCGAATGATCACCGATGATGACGACAAAAACGCTTTGTCAGCAAGGAACGCCGCGGGCGGACATTGTGTTGTCTGCTTTGCCGCTCACGACTCTTTCGTACAAACGTTCGTATTGGGGAATGACTTTTTCGGTGTTGAACTGTTCGACAGCCCAGTTACGGCCTTGCCTGCCCATTTGGCGTTGTTTCTTCTCGTCCGAAAGAATTTCAATTGCGCGCTCGGCCATTGTTTCAATGTCACCCAAAGCAACCAGATAACCGTTTTCGCCTTCGCGCACGACTTCGGGCAGTCCGCCGACGTTTGTGACTATGACGGGAACTTCGCAGGCCAGAGCTTCAAGCGCGGCCAGCCCAAAAGATTCCGTTTCGCTGGGAATCAGCAGCAAATCGGCGACTGAAAGGTAATCGGCAATGTTCGGCACCTGGCCGACGAATAAAACGTCGTCGGCCAAACCGTATTCCTGTGCCAGTTTTTCGGCTCCTTCGCGTTTCGGGCCGTCGCCGCACATCACCAACCGCACGGGCAAATCCTTCGCCCTGGCTTTTATCTTCGCCAGAGTGTGAACGCAATCGTCAATGCGTTTGACAGGGCGGAAGTTGGAAACGTGAATCAGCAGTTTTTCGTCTTTCGGCGCCAGACTCTTTCTCAAAATTTCGTTGTCGCGCCGCCGGTAATCTTCGGCGTTGATGAAATTCGGGATTGGCTCGACCCCGCCGATTCCGAAAGTGCGGCAGGTTTCGTTCGCCAGGTATTGAGACACCGCCGTCACAGCATCCGATTGAGCAATGGAAAATTTCGTGATCGGCAAAAAGCTCTTGCGCGAACCGACCAGAGTGA
Source organism: uncultured Heliomicrobium sp. (assembly GCA_964426025.1). Taxonomy (GTDB): domain Bacteria; phylum Acidobacteriota; class Blastocatellia; order RBC074; family RBC074; genus RBC074. The sequence goes on along the minus strand of CAYRQB010000113.1, from coordinate 16,022 downwards.
TGTCTGTTCCATGCAGTGTGGTGACGAACGGCAGGTAACGCGTCGGTTTGTACATTTCGCGAGCCAGATAAGCCGCCGTCGCGTGCGGTATGGCGTAATGCATGTGCAGCACGTCCAGCTTCTGCGCGTCGGCGACTTCCAGAATCTTTGAGGCCAGCGCCAAATCGTAAGGCGGAAATTCAAACAGCGGGTAATCGAAAAGATCAACCTGATGAAACTGCGTCCGGTCATCTAGTCTGCACAGCCGTGTCGGCAAAGCGTAGCTGATGAAATGAACCGAATGTCCGCGCACGGCAAGTTCGCGGCCAAGTTCCGAGCCGACTATTCCGCTGCCGCCGTATGTTGGAAAAACTGTGATGCCGATGTTCATAATGAAATGATTCAGGAATAAAGATTCATTCGCTGCGTCAACAATTCCACCGGATCGGCGACGTTCAGAGCTTCGCGGACGTAAAAGGCTTCGCCGCGTTCGACTCCGATCATCGCGCCGAAGTATCGGTCGCGAGCTTCGATCTCATTCAGAAAAGTTTGCGTGCTGACGCGCGATTGCGGTTCGGCGCTTGACGGATTGAAAAACTGCGAGCCGTGCGCGCGAATCGCTTCCCATTTGCGCTCGCTTTCGACGCTGATGTCTACGATAAAAGTCGGCGCGACGGTTCGCGGAAAAAGAAAATGAGCGACGCAGTTGGGACGCCAGCGTTCCTGACCGGCTTCGGCGTCGTATTTCGCCAAACCGGAAATATGCATCGCTTCGCGGACGAGTTGCGCAGTGTGAGCATGATCTGGGTGCGGGTCGTCCCAATGCTGAGTGAAGATGACGCGAGGCCGCAACCGCCGCAGGACGCGAACCAGTTTGACGCGAGTTCCTTCGTTGACCCAGATGTGAGCGTCGCCCAAATCCAGGTTCTCGCGAATGCTTAGACCGAGAATTTCTGCAGCGCGCTCGGCTTCTTCACGACGAATTTCCGGCGTTCCGCGTGTTCCGGCTTCGCCGCGAGTCAAATCCAGAATTCCGGTTCGATAGCCAATCCCGGCCAGTTTGATCAAAGTTCCCCCGACGGATAATTCAACGTCGTCCGGATGAGCGGCGATGGCCAGAACGTCCAATTGCAGGTTTGATTTGTCATCCACAGTTGGCATAACGCCGGAAGATTATCACAAACCATTTCAGCGCGAGCGTCAGACAGCTTACTGCCGAAAACAACAAGTTGATGGAAAATCTACGCGGTTTGACTTATCCTTGCGCGGCATTGAGTTGCTTCCCGCATCATCCCGCATCATGGTTGGGGTCGCTTCGGTGTCTCGCGCGAACTTCTCACATTCGTCGAATTCATTTTTCGGAGGTTTTATTCCTGTGCAATCTTCTGTGCAATCAGGCGCAAAGGCGAAAGCTGCCAAAAACGCTCAAACTTCGGAGACCATGGCTGATTCGGCTTTGTCCGGAATCGGCTCGCTGATGCTGCGCGTGGCGGTGGTGATCGGCGGCGCTTCGGTAATGGTCGTGGAAATTCTTGGTTCGCGCGTTCTGGCTCCTGTTTTCGGAACAACGCTCCACGTCTGGAGCGCCTTGATCACCGTCACGCTGGCGGCGCTGGCGACGGGTTACGCCTGGGGAGGTCGAATCGCTGACAAACGTCCGGGCTTGGGTACTTTGATGACGGTGATGGCGATTTCGGCGGGCGCGTTGCTGCTGGCTGATTTGATCACCAAGCCGGTTCTTAGTCTGGCCTATGGGGCGGGGATGGTCGGCGGAACTTTCGTCGCGGCGCTTCTGCTATTTCTGCCAACGCTTCTTTTGTTGGGGATGATTTCTCCGATGGCGGTGCGCGCGGCGGCTGATCAATTACATTTAGGAACCAGCGTCGGCAACCTTTACGCCATTTCAACCATCGGTTCGGTGCTCGGTTCTCTGGCGGTCTCGCTTCTGATCATTCCAAATATGAGCGTTCATACGGCGATTATCGGCACGGCAGTGGCGTTGGCAATCGTGCCTATGTGGTATTTGCTGATGCGACGACGAATGCAGCAGGCGGCGCTGCTTTTGATCGGTTTGGCGCTGGCTTCGGTCGGAATCGCCATCGCCGGTCAGGAAGCCGACCGCGAAGTGATGTACAAAAATCAGTCTCATCGAGTGACGGTCAGAGTGCCGTCGTCTTACGGCGATTTGGTGGTTAGCGATGAAGGCGGAGTTCGTTACCTGTTTTTGAACGGGGTGCAGCAAGGGTCTTTGATAGGCGATGTTTCATATGCGCCGTATGCGTATGGTTTGCAGCGATTGGCAACCGCCAAAGGCATTCCGAAAAAGATGCTGGTTTGGGGATTGGGCGCGGGCGTTTACGCCAGAGCGATGGCTGAAGCAGGTTCGGAAGTCACCGTCATCGAAATTGATCCGATGTCTGAAAAAGTCGCGCGCGAGCAATTCGGATTGCCTCAATCGGTCAAAGTCATTATCGGCGACGCCAGAACCGAAACCGCAAGGTTGACTGAAAAATACGACGTGATTGTGCTGGATGCATTCAGCGGAGATTCGCCGCCGTTTCATTTGTTGACTCGTGAAGCTTTCGCCGATCTGAAAGAAAAGCTTGCGCCGGACGGTTTGATTGTGGCAAACATAGTCGGCGGGATGTCCGGCAACGCCGCGCGATTGGTTTCTTCTGTGGTTATGACGCTGGAAAGCGTTTTCGGCAAAACCCAGGTTTTCAGTCCGAATCTTTATCTGGCGAAAAAGCGCGATCCGAATTTGAACGCGTCGAATTTCGTTTCGACAATGTTTCTGGTCTGCGGAGAGTTGCCCGAAACGCCCGCTCCGTTTACGATGAAGATTGGCGATCACATACGCCAGATGAATTACATCGAAGCGGTTTTTGCCTCACGCGTTGATTTACCGCGCGATCAAAGCGTCATTCTGACCGACGACTTCGCCCCACTCGAAGCCTGGTCTGATGCGGCGGTTCACGCAATGCGATACTGAGTTCAGCTTTTTACGGTTTCATAGCTCCGGTCTTAACCGGAAACTTTCATACTCCGACCCTACCCGTCCGATGGCGGGACTACAAAATTTTTCCAGCCCCGATTGCTGCCCCGGCAAAAAACTTATGCGCTCGATTTGAGCGAAGGAGTGGTGTCGTGATTAAAAAATCGCGTTTTTTTGCCTTGCTGTTACTCCTCACCGCCTTGGGTGTGTTGGCTGGCGGACTGATTGCCCGCGCTAAAACGGCCAATGACGCATCTCAGGAATTGCGGCAGACAGCATTGAAAAAGCTCGCGCCCTGGGTGCTGGCCAAAACCGCCAGCGGCGAAGAAGCTGAGTTTATCGTTTTGATGGAAGATCAAGCCGATCTGAGCGCTGCCGAGCAGTTAAAGACCAAAGAGGAAAAAGGCTGGTTCGTTTTCCAGACTTTGCGAGCCAAAGCGGAAAGTTCGCAAGCTTCATTGATCAACTGGTTGCGCGATGGCCGCATTCAGCATCAATCGTTTTACATCGTCAACGCCATCATGGTTCGCGGCACTCGCGAATTGGCGTTGGAAATCGCCGCCCGTCGCGATGTAGCTGCCATCACTGGCAATCCTCAATTGCAGGGCTTGCAGCCGGTTGAACCGACCGAAACAGAAAGATTGCAATCAACCGGATTGATCGCTTCGCCAGCCGATGTCGAATCCGGAGTCAACTACATTCGCGCTCCTGAAGTCTGGAGCAAAGGTTTCACAGGTCAGGGAATAGTCATCGGCGGCCAGGACACAGGCGTTGACTGGACTCATCCGGCCTTGAAGAATCGTTACAGAGGGTGGGACGGCGTCAACGCCAATCACGATTACAACTGGCACGACGGCATTCACAGCGGCGGAATTGGAACGGGCGGAATCTGCGGCCCCGACACCAAAGCTCCCTGCGACGACGACAATCACGGAACGCATACGATTGGTTCGGCCATAGGCACTGACGGTTTATTCAATCAAATTGGCGTAGCGCCCGGAGCGAAATTCATCGCCTGTCGAAATATGGATCGCGGCAACGGAAAACCGTCAACTTACCTGGAATGCATTGAATGGTTGTTGGCCCCTTACCCGATTGGCGGGACTCCCGCGCAGGGCAATCCGTCGAAAGCTCCTGACATCACAACCAATTCATGGACTTGTCCGCCATCGGAAGGCTGCGAACCGAACACGCTGAAAGCTGCTTTGGAAGCGCATCGCGCCGCGGGAATCATGACCGTCGCAGCCGCCGGCAACAGCGGGAATCAGGGATGTTCATCGGTTTTGTATCCGCCGGGAATTTATGACGGCAGTTACACAGTCGGAGCAATCATTGCCGGAACAGGCGCCATCGCCAGTTTCAGCGGTCGCGGCCCCGTCACCATTGACGGCAGCAATCGCCTGAAACCGGACATCACGGCTCCCGGCGTCAGCGTGCGCTCTGCGATTCGAGGCGGAGGTTACACTTTCCTCAGCGGCACTTCGATGGCTACGCCGCACGTTGCCGGAGCGGTCGCGCTGCTTTGGTCTGCGCGTCCCGAACTTCGCGGCAAAATCGAATTGACTGAAAACATATTGAACGAATCAGCCGTCCACGTCATGGTCGCGGATTGCGGCGGCACAACTTCCGACATTCCCAATTCCGTTTACGGTTACGGACGATTGGACATCAAAGCCGCGATTGATCTGGCGGAAACAACAGTCGGAACAACCGATTTTATGTTTGGCGTCAAAGGCGGCGAAGGGAAAGTTGATGTCAACGCCTTGCCGAAAGTGACCTGGCGCGCCATCAGCGATTCGGATTGGATTACAATCACCGCCGGTCAAATGGGCACCGGTTTGAGCGCGGTTTTTTTCAGCGTCGCGGCCAACACCAGTCCGAATCCGCGCACGGGATATTTGATTGTTGCCGGGCAGAAGATCGGCATTTCACAACCCGGACTGTTGCCGCCATTTGCCGTGTCCGGAATCGTGACGAACGCTTCCGGCCAGCCTGTTTCGGGCGTCACGATAAGCTTCTCGCTGGTTAGCGGGGGCGGAGATGTGCCGGGAAGCGTTCAAACGGGCGACGACGGCAAATGGAGTCAATCGGGCTTCGAGTCGGGTTCGACTTATCAGGTTACAGCGAACAAGATTCGCTCATCGTTCTCTCCAACTTCATACGATTTCGACGCGGCCACCACGACGCTTGATTTCGTCACCGTCGGGCGGCGCATAATCTCCAGGTAGTGACTGGCGATCGGTGACCGGCGGTTGGCGGATTTCACCGGCCACCGGTCGCCGACCGCTGATCACCAATGAAGACCAAAATCACTCAGTCTCCAACTTTGGCTGCGCGTTACATAGCTCATGGCGAAGTCGTGGCTTTCCCAACAGAAACCGTCTACGGTTTGGGCGCGCATATCTTCAACGAAGAAGCGATCAAAAAAATCTTCGAGGCCAAAGGCCGTCCCACAGACAATCCTCTGATTGCCCACGTCTCGGAACTTTCGCAGATCAAAACCATCGCCAGCCAGGTTCCGCCGATTGCGCAAAAACTTATTGACGCTTTTTTCCCTGGGCCTCTGACTTTGATATTGCCCAAACATCACAGCGTTTCCACAATCGCCACTGCCGGTTTGAAAACCATTGGCGTGCGAATGCCGGACCATCCGATAGCACAGCAGTTCCTGAAAGCCTGCGGAGTCCCGCTGGTCGCTCCTTCGGCGAATTTGTCAGGCAAACCCAGTCCCACTACCTGGCAGGCCGTCCGCGAAGATTTGAATGGCCGCATCGCCTGCATACTGAAGGGCGATCAAACGAAAGTCGGATTGGAATCAACGGTGGTGGATTGCACAGAATCGAAGCCGCTGATTTTGCGCGCAGGCGGAATCACTCTGGAACAATTGCGTCAGGTCGTTCCCGAAACCGAAATCGCCGATGCGCACAAAACTGACACGCCGAAAAGCCCGGGCCAAAAATATCGTCACTATTCTCCGCGCGCTCACGTTTTTCTCAGCAGCTTTCCTCAGTTCACTGTGCCGGGCGGCGATGCGGCTTACATCGGCATTGACGCTCCGATGCGCAAAGACTCTTTCAGCAAAATCCTTTTGTGCAAAGATGTCGTCGAATACGCCCACCTGCTTTTTCGATTCTTCCGCGAATGCGACGAAGACGGAATCAGAAGCATTTACTGTCAGGCCGTCAACGAAGAAGGATTGGGATTGGCGCTGATGGATCGAATTCGCCGCGCCGCACACGAATAGAACCGACTTAATGACTATTTAGCCTTCCTCTGACAGAGATTTATTCCCGCCTTTAATCGGTTGTTACACCACTCGTCTAGTCTTGCGTTTGCACCCGCATTTCATGTCACGCAGCATTCAGTAAGGAGACAAGATGAATTCAAGCCTCACGCGTATGCACGTGTACGAACGTGCGTACAACCGTCCGCCCGTAGGTCTATCCGGCACTCTGAAAGGTTTTCGCGCCGCCGCTTCGTTGCACTGTCACACCAATTCTTCCAAAGAACTGCTCAGTTTCATTCCTCATTATGCCGCGATGATTCCCGTCGTCTCGCGTCTTTTCAAAGCCGAGATGGATCGTTATTTGACGCTGCACGGCAAGACGGTAGATTTTGCCCGGTGTTATTGGACGCCGCCCGTTTCGCCGCGACAGGTAATGGAAATCGAAACCTTGCAGATAGAAAGCCGTCTCGGTTTGCCCGCCTTCGTTTCGATTACCGATCACGACGATATTCAGGCCGGTTTGCGATTGCAGGTAATTGATTCCGGTCGCCGCATACCGATTTCGCTGGAATGGACGGTTCCTTATCGCGACGGCTTTTTCCATCTAGGCGTTCACAATCTGCCGCAGGAATTCGCCGCTGAAATCAACCGGGAATTGATGAAATACACGGATCAAACCGGCGACGCGTTGATGCTTGGCGATTTGCTTGTATTGCTTAACGAAGCGCCGGAAACCTTGGTCGTGTTGAACCATCCGCTGTGGGACATCGAATTCATCGGCGCCGAACGGCATCAGTCTTGCCTGAAAGCTTTTCTGGAAGAGCACGGCGAATTGATTCACGCGCTGGAAATCAATGGATTTCGCTCGTGGAGTGAAAACCGCGCAACGATGAAACTGGCCGAAGATTATGGCTATCCGGTGGTGACGGGCGGCGATCGTCATGGTTGCCAGGCCAACACTTTGCTCAATTTGACGCGCGCGGAATCTTTCAGCGAGTTCGTTTACGAGATTCGCGAAGATCGTCACAGCGAAATTTTGCTGATGCCGGAATACAGTCAATCGCTGGTGGCGCGAACGATTCAGGTGGCGGCGGATGTGTTACGCGATTATCCGCATCATCCGCTGGGGCAGGAGCGATGGAATGACAGAGTCTTCATTGATATCGGCGACGGGCGCGGCAGTTGCTCATTGTCGAAGCATTGGCCGCGCGGCGGCCCGGCCTGGGTTCGCGCCAGTTTGTGGGCGCTGCGAATGCTTGGAACCAGATTGCAACCGGCGCTTCGGCTGGCTCTGGCCGGAGAAGAGGTGAGCATAGAGATGAGCGAAAGGATGAGTTATGAAAGCTGATTTGAGAGTCGCGTTTTTCACCGACTCATATCTGGAAGTGAACGGCGTGGCGCATACCAGCCGTCAACTGGCCGCGTTCGCTCATAGGCGCGAATTGCCTTTTCTGTGCGTTCACGCCAGCGACAAAACCGGGCAAGTTCGCGAAGACAGCTTGCGGCGATTGGAATTGAAGAGAACAAATTTCGGTTTCGCGCTCGACGCAGATTTGCGATTCGATCTGCTGATGATGCGTCACGCGCGGCTGGCGCTGGAAACTGTTCGCCAATTCAATCCGGACGTTGTTCATATCACGGGCCCAAGCGACATCGGCCTGTTGGGAGTTTATGTCGCGTGCCGTTTGAACCTGCCGATTGTGTTGTCATGGCACACGAACATTCACGAATACGCCAAACAACGCTTGGAAAAATTGCTGCCATTCCTTCCCGACATCAGTCAGTTTTCGCTGACTGGCAGCGCCGAACAGTTGAGCCTGAAATTGACTCTGTTGTTTTACAAACTGGGAAAAGTTTTTCTGGCTCCGAATGAAGAACTCGCCGAAATGTTGAACCGACATTTGAATCGCCCAGTCTTTCTGATGCGTCGCGGAGTTGACACCAATTTGTTTTCGCCCGCCAAACGCCAGCGCAAGGAAAGGCTTTTCACCATTGGTTACGTCGGAAGGCTGACCGCCGAAAAAAACGTTCGACTGTTGGCTGAGTTGGAAAAAGCTTTGCGTGAAGCCGGAGCGAAAGACTTTCGCTTCGTCATTGTAGGGCAGGGAAGCGAGCGCGAATGGATGGAACAGCAAATGCAACCACATGGAAATGTCGAATTCGCCGGAGTGTTGAAGGGAGAGGCATTGGCGCGAGCTTATGCAAATTTCGACCTGTTTGTCTTTCCTTCGCAAACCGACACTTTCGGCAATGTCGTGTTGGAAGCTCAGGCATCGGGAGTTCCCGCCATCGTCAGCGATCAGGGAGGCCCGAAATTCATCATCAAAGATGGCGAAACCGGTTTGGTGGCGAATGGCAATCGAGGTTTTCTGGAATCAACTCTGCAATTGATGTCACAGCCGGAGCTTCATCATCAAATGCGCCTGGCGGCGCGCGAACTGGCTTGCAAGGCTTCCTGGGACGCGGTCTTTGACGAAGTCTATCAGGCTTACGAAGTTTGCCTGCAAAGAACAATGGCCGAACTAGCCGTTCGCCAACCATTGCAGGCTTCGACTGTGAGATCAGATGCAATTGGGCAAGAGTAATTCGGATTCACAAACAGTCGGCGAAGCTCTGCTGGGTTTGTTTCGCCATCCGATTGAAAACATGATTCGCCGATGGAACTGGAAATCGGCTGTCTTGAGCGCGCTGACGCGCGGAGCGCTTTTTTTCTTTATCAATCTGAAGGCCGGATTTTCGGCTGCGGTCGGAGCGATGAGCATTGAAGCCATGTTTTACATCGCCGTCGCCGGATTTTACGGCGCGATCTGTGAAAGATTCCGGCGAACGCGTCCGGCCTGGCTGGCGACTTTGACAATGATGGTGTTGCTGCCGGCGATCAACCACTCGTTGGAATTCATTGCGCATTGGATTGGCGGAACCAAAAAACTGACAACCAGCATCATCGCTTCGATTTGTTTTTCCATGCTGTCGGCTGTGTTCAACCTGTTCGCCATGCGGCGCGGAGCATTCATCGTAGGCGAAGAGCGGCAAACCTTGCTGGATGATTTTCGCCAGTTGCCGCGAATCATTTTCGATTTTCTCGCCGCCGTTCCTCGCGCGCTGTGGCGGCACAACATAGCTAATGGCGGCGAGCGCAATTGACCAAAATGTCTATCACGACTTTACACATCACCAACTTTTATCATCAATCTTCGGGTGGAATCAGCACTTTTTACCGCGCGCTGTTCGAAGCTGCCAACCGACTTCGACGGCGTATGATTCTGATTGTGCCGGGCGAACAATCCAGGACGGAAAACATCGGCGATTTTGGGCGCATCCATTACTTACGCTCGCCCCGCGCTCCGTTCTTTGATCGCCGTTACCGATTGTTGATGCCGCAAACTTACCTGCCATTTTCAGGCGGAGAATTGACCCGCATTCTGGAAGACGAAAAGCCTGATCTCATCGAAATCAGCGACAAGTATTCGGTCAACTGGGTGGCGGGATTGTTGCGCCGCCGTTGGTTGTCCGGTTTGCCCCGCCCGGTTTTGGTCGGAATGAGTTGCGAACGAATGGACGACAACGTCGGAGCGTTTTTGACTCGCGGTCAAATTGGAAAGCGATTGTCTCAGTTTTATCTTGGCGCTTTGTACATCCCGCTGTTCGATTATCACATAGCCAATTCCCGGTACACGGCGGATGAGTTGTTTGCAGCGATGGTCGCAAAACACCGGCGCGAAGTTCATGTGTTGCCGATGGGCGCGCAAGTTGAAGAGTTCGCCGCCGCTCATCCAATTGAATGCAAGCGTCGGCAATTGATTCACTGTGCAGGCGGTGATGAACGCACGAAGTTGCTGCTATACGCCGGAAGGCTGTCGCCGGAAAAAAACATTCCGTTGCTGATTGAATTGATGGAAAGATTGGTCGGCGACGAACGAGATGATTTTCGATTGATCATCGCCGGTTCAGGCCCGCTGGCGGATTGGCTTGAAAGCGAATCCAGCCGTCGAACGCCGGGGAAAATCGTTTTGCTGGGTCAGGTGCAGGACAGGCAATCGCTGATTGGTTTATACGCAAACTGCGACGTTTTTGTGCATCCGAATCCGCGCGAGCCGTTTGGCATTGCTCCCCTGGAAGCGATGGCCGCGGGTTTGCCGCTTGTCGCTCCACGTTCGGGTGGAGTTTTGTCGTATGCGGACGACACGAATTCGTGGTTGGCAGACGCGTCCGGCGAAGCTTTTGCTGCCGCCGTGCGAATGATCTTTTCCGACACTGCTGCGCGGAAGGACAAACTTGCGCGCGCTCGATGGACGTCTCAGCAGTATCGTTGGCCTGATGTCGCAGATCGCTTCTTCTCGCTGTACGATGAACTTCACGCCGACTTTCAAACCTCCAGATTTGCTTATCAACCGGAAACAAACCGCCAGATAAACACCGCCAGCGGCAGCGAAGGCATCGCTCAATAACTTTATGAACAATTTGGTTGCCGCCAATCTGTCGCATCATCCCGGTCGCACGCTGACCAGCGTCATAGGCGTCGCGGTCGGAGTCATCCTGGTGGTTCTGACCGTCGGTCTGGTTCGCGGAATGCTGCGCGACCGCGGCACGCGCGATACAAACACCGGAGTTGAAATATTGCTGAGCGATATGAACCAACGCGGATTGTCGCTGACTTCCCTGCCGATTTCGTTGCCGGTTGGGATGGCTGAAAAGATTCGTGAAGCGCCGGGCGTTGCCGCTGTCACGCCGGTTGGCCAGCATTTGGAAATGAAAGGCGAAAGCGGACTTGGCATTCGGCAGGTTGACGGAGTGGATTTTGAAGATTACGTCAAAACGACGAAGGTTCGGATTGTAGAAGGCGAGCCGCTGCCCGCTTACGGCGATGTCGCCATCGTTGACATAAAATACGCCGCTGTACACAACATCAAACCCGGCGAAAGCAGGATCAACATCTTCGACCGCGATTTCAAAATCATCGGCGTTTATGCGCCCGAAACCGGTGCGCGAATCATGGTTCCGCTTTCGACCATGCAGGAGCAGATGGGCGCAGCGGGAAAATGTTCGATGCTGCTGGTCAAATGCCAAAACTCATCCGAACAGGATCAGGTCGCCGCCCGCATAACCGAGCGTCATCCAGAATTGCGAGTGATCTTCACGCGCGATCTGCCGAAATTGTTTGCCGAAGGTTACGGCAGCTTCAACATTTTCCTGAATGTTGTCGCCGGATTGGCTGCGGCAATCAGTCTGCTGATCATTTCGCTGACGATGTTCACCTCGGTCAGCGAGCGAACGCGGCAAATAGGCATTCTGAAATCGCTGGGGGCTTCGAAGCGATTCATCGCCGGAGTCTTCGTCAAGGAATCGCTGATGATCTCTCTGGCCGGAGTCGCGCTTGGTTTGATCGTCGCGCTGGCAGTTCGAGTAGCGCTGGTCAATGGAATGGGAATGAAGCTGGAAATCGAAAGCGATTATGTTTTCTGGGCATCGCTTGGCGGAATCGCCAGCGGACTGCTCGGGGCGCTTTATCCTGCATTGCGCGCCGCCAGCCAGGACCCGGTCAAAGCGCTCAGTTACGAATGATAAATGGCAGAATCTGCCAGCCCTTCAACCTCTCCAACGGCTTCAATCCCTTGTTGACTCGGTCATCGCGGCAAGCCTATATTCATTGCCGTCCGCAAGACCTGACCGTCTGATTCCAACTCCAGACCTTCACGCGCATACTTACGTTTTTATCAGGGTGTGGCGATGAAACGCTTACTTTCGGTTTCAATACTTTCAATCTGTTTACTGGCTCTGACCGTGATTATGCCGGGCACGGCAAAATCCGGCGGTGAGGTTTGGCTGAAAGTGACGACGAAGCATTTCACCCTGATCGGAAACGCCGAAGAAAAAGAAATTCGCAAAATCGGGGCGAAGCTGGAACAGTTTCGAGCGGCGGTTTCGCGGCTTTTCGATTTTCGGCAGAAGCGTTTTTCGCCGCCGGTGACGGTCATCGTCTTCAAAGATCATTCCAGTTACGAACCATTCAAACCGCTTTATCAAGGGAAACCAGCCGTCGTTTCCGGCTATCTGCATTCCAGCAACGACGCCGCGTACATCACGTTGACGGCGGACTGGCGAGGCTCGAATCCGGATCAAATCATTTTCCACGAATACGTTCATTTTCTGACCGGCGGCAATTCGCGCTCGCTGCCCGCCTGGTTGTCGGAAGGTCTGGCCGAGTATTACAGCACTTTCGCCATTGCAAAGGGCGGGAAGCAGGTGGCGATTGGCAGGCCGATACCCGCTCATCAACAGCTTCTGGACGCCGAGCAATTGCTGCCTTTGCGGACTTTGCTCGCCGTTGATTACGAATCGCCGTATTACCAGGAATCGGACAAGAAAAGCGTTTTCTATGCTCAATCGTGGGCGTTGGTTCATTATCTGATGACAGGCGAGGGCGGCGGCAAACAATCGCAGTTCCGTCAATACCTGTCGGCGCTGGCTTCCGGCAAATTCACCGGCAATGGCGAAGACGGGTTCAAAAGTTTTTTCCAAATCGGTCTGGCAGAACTCGATTTTGAATTGCGTCAATACATTCGCCGCAACAATTATCCAGCGCAGACGATAAACTTCGAGCGGAAGATTGAATCCGACGAAGCTGCAAACGTAACATCGCTCAGTCAGGCTGAATCGCAGGTTTACCTGGGCGATTTGCTTTATCGGCTGGATCGTTACGACGAAAGCGAAACGATGCTGGAACAGGCGCTGGCAGATGAACCTGAACTTGTCGCGGCGCATACTTCACTTGGAATGTTGCGAATCAGGCAAAAACGTTTTGCCGAAGCCCGCAAACATCTTCAACACGCGGTTGACGCCAACTCGCCAAACTACATGGCTCATTACTCGCATGCCTTCGCCTGGCAACAGGAACACCTGGATTCGACCGGTTTTGTGTCAGGCTTTTTGCCTGAAGCGATCACGGCCATGCGCGCATCGCTCAATCGAGCGCGAGAGCTTGAGCCGGATTTTCCCGACACTTACAAAACTCTGGCCTTCATCAATCTGGTTCAGAAAGAAAATCTTGACGAAGCCGTCGCGCTGATCAAACGCGCTTTGGAGCTTGAACCAGATCGGGAAGATTTCACTTACACGCTGGCGCAGGTTTATTCGCGTCAGAACGATTTCGCCGCCGCTCGTCGGATAGCCGAATCTTTGATCAAGAACGGCGTCAATCCGGGGATGCGCGACCGCGCAAAATTCCTGCTGGAATCCATCGCTAAACGTGAAGAGGACGTGGCAATGGCAAAAGCGGAAGAAGCTCGCAGGCTGAGCGAACGAAATTCAACCGGCAGAAACGAGGATGATCCGACTCGTCCGCCTGGAAAAAGATTCAGCGGCGAACAGGTGAGAGGTTTGTTGACGCGAATGGATTGCGCCAGCGATCACATCACTCTGACGGTCGTCAGCGAGGGGCGGGTTTTCAAGTTTCGAGCCGAACCAGGCAAGCTGATTTTTGTTCGTTACACAATGGAAATCCCAAATGAGATAACCTGCGGAACGATGAATCCGGCGCGGCAGGTGATTGTCACCTACCGCCCGAATAACGGAATCAAGTTGAAATTCGATGGCGAGCCGGTCGGCGTGGAATTTTTGAAGGCAGATACGAATTGAATGGCTCAGAACTCGTAATCAACCGAAGCGACCTGTTCGCAAATCTGTTTTGAGCGTTCGACGACAGGCAGATGATGTTCGTGTTTGGCGTAACGATCCAACGCGGCCAGATCGGCGTAACTTGCGACCAGCGCCAGATCGAAAGCTCTGGGCGAGCGAACGACATCGAAACCGGCTTCGAAATCCACGATCTCGGAAATTTTGGACGGAAGCGCGCGCAGCATTTCCAGGAAAGCATCCCGGTCGGATTGAGGCGTGTCGGGTTTGAACTTGAAAATGACGATGTGTCGAATCACTAATTCTCCTTCTGATTTGATTGGATGTTGAGTTTACTCGATTGCCGCGTCAACGACTTTGAGTTGGCAAGTCTCGCGATTGTTCCAACTGTTGATTTCCAAACGGCACATCAAACTGATTTCTCTGGTCGCAGCCAGTTTTGAATGATGTTCGGCGGAATTCCACCACAGAGCTTCAATCTCAGTCCGGTTTGTCCCGATCAACAGCTTCAAATGTTTTTCCTTCAGAACCTGGACCGAACGCAACGGCAGTCGTCGCATCAGAAACAGCGGTTGCGGATTGCCAACGCCGTGCGGTTCCAATCCGGTCAGCGATCTAGTCAGTTCAATGGTTGCGCTTTGAACGTTGATTTCGCTGTCGGCGGAAAGCGTTCGGCCCAGATCGTCCTCGCTCAAAACTTCAGCCGCATGGCGATTCAATCGCCAGCGCATCTCTTCGATTTTGCCGGGTTCGACCGTGAATCCAGCGGCCATAGGATGCCCGCCGTATTTGACCAAAACGTCAGAAACCGAATCCAGAGCTTCGACCAGATGAAACCCATTGATCGAGCGAGCGCTGCCGTGAGCCAGACCGTCTTCGCTGATTGAACAGATCAAAGTTGCGCGTCCGGTCATTTCGACAATCTTCGAGCAGGCGATACCCAACACCCCGCGATGAAATCCCTGTTCTTCAGTTCCGGCAAAGATCAGAACGCGATCCAAATTCTCTCGTTGTTCTTCAACCGTTCTTTTCAGTCTCTCGACCAAAGTGGATTGAATGCCTTGGCGTTTGGCATTGAAATCATCGAGTTGGAAGGCCAGATTCATTGCTTCTTCATCGGTTTTAGCGTCAAAAAGATTAAGCACCGAATTGGCGTGAGCGACTCGACCGGCGGCATTGATTCGCGGACCGAGCTTGAAACCAACGTCATAAGGCGTAACCGGATTGCCGACATTCGATATTTCCAGCAAAGCGCGAAGACCAGGATTGTTGCTCGGCTGGCTCAGACCTTTCAGACCGTGTGCGACGATTGCGCGATTTTCGCTAACGGCCAGATCAACCATGTCCGCCACAGTTCCAATCGCCGTCAGTTTGGCCAGACTGGAAATGATCGCATCGCGTTTCGGGTGCTGGTCGAGCAGAGCCTGAGCAAATTTGAGCGAGACCCCACACGCCGCAAGGTGTTTGTTGGGATAATCAACGCCGGACGAACCTTTGGGGCACAGAACGGCGAAGGCTTCAGCCGGAACGTCTTCGCCGTCAGGCAAGTGATGATCGCAGATGATTAAATCAACACCGTTTTCACGAGCTAGCCGTGCTTCGGCGTGAGATTTTATACCGATGTCGGCAGTGAGTATCAGACTGAACCCTTCCTTGACAGCTTTTTCGACGATCTGTTTCGAAAGGCCATAACCTTCGGTGAACCTGTTTGGAATATAGCAGGTGATCAGGTCGCCGCCTCCCAGCAGCTTTATGGTTTGCGAAAGAATCACGCTGGAAGTCGTTCCATCCACGTCGAAATCAGTGACGATCAGTATGCGCTGGCGTTCGCGCACGGCTCGGCGAATTCGCTCGACGGCTTGTGGCATATCGCGCAGCAGAAGCGGCGAATGAAGGTCATTGGAAAATTCCGGCGACAGGAACTTTTTCACCTCCGCCGCGTGTGAAATACCGCGATTAAGCAGGCAACGAAGCAAAATTTCTTCTTCGCCGGTTTCCTCGCGCAAGGTTCGCAATACCGCTTCGTCACAATTGATCAATTGCCAACGAGCGCCGGAAATTCCGCGAATGATTTTTGTCAGAGATGGAGTCATCGTGGATTCAGTCTCAAATTCAGTTGTGTTTGCGAGCGGTGGCCAGTATGCCGAAGGATTGGACTAAATGACAAGCAATGCAGACATTTGCGCAGTG
>CAYRQB010000112.1:0-17171 GCA_964426025.1 uncultured Heliomicrobium sp. | reverse complement strand
CTGAGTTTCTAACAACCAGATATCAGGACTCTGCAAGGCTGAAAAAGCAGACCTCCTGACGCTTACAAGTCAATTCCTTTTTTGTTATCCGGCAAGCCGCCAACTTGCCGGATATTTTTGTTGGGCGTAAGCTTTCGGCAAATACGAAGTATCAATTCAAACCTGAAGTTCAAAACCTGCTGAGACAGAGAAAATGACAACTAGAAATTGGAAGCTGGGGTTGGTTCTGGTGTTGGGATTGCTGACCGCGCAATTTGCCGCGCATTCATTGCTTCGGCGTTCGCAGGCTCAAAGTAAAGTGGCCGAAAACCGGAATACGGATTGGCGGGTTTACGGCGGCGGCAATGAGAACAATCATTATTCAGCCTTGCACCAAATCAACCGCGAGAACGTCAAGCAGTTGGAAATCGCCTGGACCTACGACACGGGGGATGTTTTCGATGGTTCGGAGATGCAATGCAACCCGGTCGTTGTTGGCGGAGTGTTGTTTGCCACTTCGCCGAAAATGCGCGTGTTCGCGCTGGATGCCGTGACGGGGAAAGAACGTTGGAGCTTTGATCCGAACGAAGGCGGAAGAACTTTGGGCAGGCCGCGCAATCGCGGCGTGACTTATTGGGAAGACGGCGGCGAACAGCGCATCTTTTTTGGTTTTCAGAACTGGCTTTATGCGCTGGATGCCCGAACCGGTCGAGTCGTGAAAAGTTTCGGCGACGCCGGTCGCGTTGATTTGCGCGAAGGCCTTGGGCGAGTGCCGAAGGATTTATCTGTTGGGTTGACGACGCCCGGCACTATTTACAAAGACCTGCTGATCGTTGGCAGTCTGGTCAGCGAAACCTTGCCCGCCGCGCCAGGACACATTCGCGCTTACGACGTTCGGACGGGAAAACTGCGCTGGACTTTCCACACCATTCCGCAACCGGGGGAGTTCGGTTACCAGACCTGGCCGAAAGACGCCTGGCAATACACAGGCGGCGCGAACGCCTGGAGCGGAATCACGCTGGATGAAAAGCGCGGTTTGATTTTCGCGCCGACCGGTTCGGCGACTTACGACTTTTACGGGGCCAATCGTCACGGCGACAATTTATTCGCCAACACTTTGCTGTGTCTGGACGCGGCGACCGGCAAACGCAAATGGCATTTCCAGACGATTCGTCACGATATGTGGGATCGCGATTTGCCTGCGGCTCCGGCGTTGGTGACGATCAAAAGAGATGGTCGAACGATTGAGGCTGTGGCGCAGATCACCAAATCCGGTCACGTCTTCGTTTTCGAGCGCGAGACTGGCAAGCCGGTTTTCCCGATTGAATACCGCAAAGTTTCGACTCGCGGGATTGACGGCGAACAGCCCGCCGACACCCAGCCTTTGCCGCTCGAGCCTCCGCCGATTGCGCGTCAGGTTTTCACCAAGGAGATGCTGACGCGACGAACGCCGGAAGCTCACAAGAACGTGCTGGAACGTTTTCTCAAACTTCGCGGCGATTACCGCTGGGATCAGTTCGAACCGCCGACTGGCGAAGGGACGATTGTTTTTCCAGGTTTCGACGGCGGCCCCGGTTGGGGCGGAGCGGCTTTCGATCCTGAGACTGGATTATTCATCGTCAATTCCAGCGAAGTGCCTTGTATCTTGCGATTGGTCGAACGTCCTGTGAACGCATTGCCGACCGCCAGAAATCTTTACAACCGCGATTGCGCCAGTTGTCACGGTCGTGACCTGTTGGGCAGTCCGCCGGAATTTCCCGCGCTGACAAATATGAATCGCAGATACAACGACGCCGATATGCGGAAATTGATTCACGACGGCGTCGGGCGAATGCCCGGCTTTCCATCGCTCAGCGACGAAGCGTCGCAAGCCTTGACGCGATTTCTGCTGACCGGCGAAGACGTCAAAATCTCGCCGGAGAAAGCTGGTCCGGCGACGATTGAACTGAAATACATGATTGACGGTTACAACCGCTTTCTCGATCCGGACGGTTATCCCGCCGTCGAACCTCCGTGGGGAACGCTGAACGCCATTGACCTGAACAAAGGCAGAATCGCCTGGCAGATTCCCTTGGGCGAACATCCCGAACTTTTAGCCAAAGGAATTCGCGACACCGGAAGCTGGAATTATGGCGGCCCGATTGTCACCGCCGGCGGAGTTGTGTTCATCGGCGCGACCAATTACGACAAAAAGTTTCGAGCTTTTGACAAAGTGACAGGCAAATTGTTGTGGGAAATCGTCCTGCCTGCCGCTGGCAACGCCACGCCCTCGACTTATCAAGTCGGCGGTCGTCAGTTTGTGGTGATTGCGGCGGGAGGCGGCAAACGCGGCGGCGAATCGGGTGGCACATACGTGGCGTTCGCTTTGTCGGAAAAATAAAGGGGCACTACCGTAATTGGTGTGGGTGAAAACTGCATCTGCGGCTTTGCCGCCTGATGTGCGTAAGGTCTTTGACCTTCCGGCGGTTGCTCTCAATTTCTATGGGGCTACGCCCCGACGGTCGGGGCGTAGCCCCGAAATCATTGCTCATTTACTGGTATGGCACAGCCATACCACACATCGGGCGGCTAAGCCGCGAAATCTTACTCACAGAAATCCCGGTAGTGCCAATAAAGGAGCTTCAAGCCCGAGCACAACAATCAATATGCGTTTCGATCTGATAATCAAAGTTGGGAAAATGATCAGTTCAGTGCTGATCGCGCTCAGTCTTATCTCTCTGCCATTGAAAGCGCAAACATTGCCCGATCTGCCGGAAGTCGCTTTCGACAATTTCGAGACGGAGATTCGCGAACAGGTCAGCAAGGCCTACGCCGAAGCGAAAGCCAAACCGCGCGATGCGCAAGCCAATGGCTGGCTGGGCATGACTTTGCACACTTACGAACAGTACGAATTTGCGGCAATTTGTTATCAGCGGGCGCATTTGTTGGAGCCGACAGAGTTTCGCTGGGCTTACTATCTTGGTTTGAGCCAGGCTGAGTTGGGCAGACAGAATGAAGCGGTCTCGGCGTTCAAAGCCGCGTTGCGACTGGAAAAAGATCATTTGCCCGCCCAATTGAGATTGGCCGACGCGCTGTTGGCCGCGGGGCAGTTCGGCGAAAGTCAGCAGCTTTATGAAGTTGTTGCCAGGCGCAATGCCGGAATTGCTCAGGCTTATTACGGTTTGGGTCGGATTACAGCCGCCAGCGGCAATCAAACCGCCGCCATCGTGCATTATCGCAAAGCTCTGGAATTGTTCGCGGAATACGGCGCGGCTCATTACGCGCTGGGACTGGCGCTGCGCGATCAGGGAAAGACCGCCGAAGCCCAGGAGCATTTGGTGTTGTCTCAACGGCTTAAATTATCCCGCCCCACGCTGGAAGACCCGTTGATCATCGCCATTGCCGAAATGAATGCGGGGGCATCCAAACATCTCAAGCGTGGCGCGTTGCTGGAAAGCGCCGGGCAGATTGCTGAATCAATCGCCGAGCACGAGCGCGCGCTGGAAATCAATCCCTGGTTGGTGCAGGCCCACATCAATCTGATTTCGCTTTATGGTCGGGCGGGACAGAATGAAAAAGCCGAGAAGGCTTATCGCGCTGCCATTGGAATCAATCCTGACCTGGCCGATAGCCATTACAACTTTGGAGTTCTGCTGGTTGCGCAGGATCGTATCAAGGAAGCGGCACAGGCCTTCCGTCAATGTTTGCAACTCAATCCTTATTACGCCGAAGCGCATCACAATTACGCGGTCATGATCGAAGGCGAAGGCAAGTTGGACGAGGCGGCATCGCATTATCGAAAAGCCATCGAAAACAAACCGGGCTATCGGTCTGCGCATTTCCATCTTGGCCGAATTCTGTTTAACCAAAACAAGACGACCGAAGCCATCGAACAATTTCTTCAAACGTTAACTCCCGAAGACGAAGAGACTCCGCGTTACACCTATGCGCTCGGCGCTACTTATATTCGGTCGGGGGACAGGCAAAAAGGAATTCAGTACCTGCGCGAAGCCTTGAAGAAAGCATCAGCCATGAACCAGACCAATTTAGCCAACAGCATCGAGCGCGATTTGAAAACTCTGGAACAGAACAAGTGATCAGGCAGGCGTAACAAATAGAACCGGGCAAGACACAGCGTTCGACAAAAATTTCAAACAGCTTGATCTGCTGTTGACAATTGGTTAAACCATTCGGATAATCCGCCAGCCGACTTGAACTGAACTGACGATACGGAAACTTCCACAACCTGAGTAAGTCGGATTCCAATCATTTACCTGCATTGCTGGGAACAATAAAACCTGTTACGAAAACTGATCGGAGTTGAATCTGCGGTCCAGGCATTAGCAATAACCGCTGACTATCGCCTTCGCATTTATTTGTATTCCGGTGATTTTGTGATTGGTTTATTGAACGCTCTTCGCAGTCGCTGAAAACCTTTTGGCGGCAATTTCAAAAAAAGTCACTCAACAAGGAGCATTTATGAGGGGAAAGAACAGACCAGTATCGGTAAGGCTGTCCGTACTGTTATGCCTTGCTTTCTTGATGGCCGCAACGCTGTCGGGAATTGCCGCGGCTCAAGTGCTGTACGGTTCCATCGTCGGCAATGTCAAAGACAATAACGGCGCGGTGGTTTCAGGAGCCACAATCAGAATTACGAATAAAGAAACCAACCAATCCCGTGAAGTTACGACGACCTCTGACGGCAGTTTCAACTTT
Source organism: uncultured Heliomicrobium sp. (assembly GCA_964426025.1). Classification (GTDB taxonomy): domain Bacteria; phylum Acidobacteriota; class Blastocatellia; order RBC074; family RBC074; genus RBC074. The sequence goes on along the minus strand of CAYRQB010000112.1, from coordinate 12,497 downwards.
TCTACCGTGCAGACAGGACGGTATGAAGTGTCTGTCAGCAAAACGGGATTCAAGACATACTCCAGAGAAAACGTCGAAGTCACGCTGAACAACATCACGCGAACCGACGTCTCATTGGAAGTCGGCCAGGTGACTGAGACGATTTCGGTCACCGCCGACGCCGCGTTGCTGCAAACCGACCGCGCGGAAGTGCGGGCTGAATTAACCAGCCAGACGCTGCTGAATGTGCCGATTCCTCCTGGACGCAACTACCAACAATTATTGCGTGCGTTGCCGGGCATCAATCCTCCTAACAACGCGCACTCGATCCCGACCAATCCGTCGCGCGCACTGGAATACAATGTCAACGGCACCAATTCCAGTTCCAACAATGTGCGAATTGACGGCGCAAGCCAATACAATCTGTTTCTGCCGCACGTGACAGCTTATGTTCCGGCGCTGGAAGCCATTGAAACCGTCAACATCGTGACGAATAATTTTGACGCCGAACAAGGGCTGGCTGGCGGCGCGGCGATCAACGTACAGATCAAAAGCGGAACCAACAATATTCACGGCTCTGCGTTTGAGTACCACGACAACCACTTGACCAAGGCCAGACCCTGGAATCTGACGCCGATCAATGGTGTGGCACAGGACAAACCCAAACGGGTTTACAATCAATTCGGCGGTACTATCGGCGGTCCGATCATCAAAGATAAATTGTTTTATTTCGGCAGCTTTGAAGGCACCAATGATCGTCAGCTCGGGAATCGTCTTTTAACCTTGCCGACCGCTGAAATGCGCAATGGCGATTTGTCAGGCGGCGGATTGGCCATTTACGACCCGACGACGGGAAATTCCATCGGCCAAAATCGCACGGCCTTTACGGGCGGTATTATCCCTGCCGGGCGCATTGATCCGATCGCCAGACTGATTTTGAAAGATTTGCCTTTACCAAATCGCGCGGGCTTTACCAACAACTATTACGCCACGGCGGCTTACGCCTTCGACAGAAAAACGGCTGATGCCAAAGTCAATTACAACATCAACGAGAAATTCACGACATATGGCCGGTTCAGCTTCTTGACATATAAGCAGTTGAATCCGGGTGCGCTTGGCCCGCTTGATGGTGTGGGCACGGCGCCGCAAGGCGGCAACACAGGTGTGGGATCCGGCGAAACCTACGGCGTGACGGTCGCGGGCGTTTACACCGTCAACACGAACTTCATCATTGACGCCAACATTGGTTACACCAAACAAGGGACGAGTTCAGAACAGGGTTTCCTGGATCAAAAGATCGGCCTGGATGTTTTGAAAATTCCGGGAACCAACGGCACGCGCGATTTTGAAAATGGCTGGCCGCGTTTCCGCATCAGCGGATTTGCTAATCTTGGTGTGCAGGATAGCTTCATGCCTTACACGCGCAACGATCCGCAGTGGGTTTATGTGACGAATTTCAACTGGACGAAGCGCAATCACAATATCCGCTTCGGCATGGATATTGCGCGACAAACGCTGAATCACCTGCAAGCTGAATGGAATGGTGGTGGAAATGCCGAACCCGGTTCCGGCGGGTTTATCATTAATCAGGGACCAACCCAGTTATGCACTGCCGCTAATTCTGCCGGAACAGCTTGTTCAACATTCCAGCAAGGCAACCAATTCAACGCTTTTGCTACGTTCCTTTTGGGCTATCACACCGGAGCAGGTCGCACATTCCTGGTGGAACCACCCATTATCTACAAATCCCAGGCGTACAGCTTTTATGTGCGCGATGCCTGGCAGGTTAACCAAAAGTTGACCCTGAGCCTCGGCACCCGCTACGAGTATTACCCGATGCCGCAACGTGCGGATCGCGGGATTGAACGTTACGATATAGCGACCAACACGATGTTGGTTTGTGGCGTCGGCAGCGTCCCGAAAGATTGCGGCGTAAAGATGAGCAAGAAGCTGTTTTCGCCGCGACTGGGCATTGCCTACCGCATCAGTGATTCATTCGTGCTGCGTACCGGTTACGGTCTGACATACGATCCGATTAGCTTGGCGCGGACCTTCCGCACCAACTATCCGATGTTGTTGGCCTTTAATATCGTACCGCCGAATTCGGCGGTTGCTGCAGGATTGCTAAGAGATGGTATTCCAGCCACGCCAGTGGTTCCAATCAATGACGGAAGAGTAGCCGTTCCGGGAACGGTCAATGTGCTGACGCTTGGCGAGAGTTTCCGGCGTCCGTACATTCAGTCCTGGAATTTGGTGTTGGAGAAAAACATTGGTTGGGGCTTGGTGGCAAATGCTGGTTATATTGCCACTCGTACTGTCGGTCAGTCGGGTCAGATCAACCTGAACGCCGGCTTGGTCGGTGGCGGCACGGCCAGCCAACCGCTCAATCAAAAGTTCGGACGCGTGGCTTCGACCAACCTGCAAGACGGCATGGCCAATTCGCATTACGATTCCTTGCAGACCAATTTGAAGCGGCGCTTTTCCAATGGGCTGCAAATGCAGGCCAGTTACACCTGGAGCAAAGGCATTGGTCTGGCGGGTCTCGGTTCCAACAATGACGGTGGTCTTGCGATCAACGAACCGAACTTCCGTCACTTGAATCGCGCGTTGCTTGGAATTGATATTCCGCATAACTTCCAGTTCTCCGGCGCCTGGGAATTGCCCTTCGGCAAAGGTAAACGCTGGTTGAATGATAATGCGGCGGCTTCAGCGTTGGCTGGTGGCTGGCAATTGAGTTGGCTTTATGGCGCGTTCGCGGGCACTCCGTTCAGCGTGACGGCGAGCGGCACGTCGCTCAATGCCCCGGGCAGCACACAGCGTGCTGATCAGGTCAAAGCCGATGTCCAAAAACTCGGCGGCATCGGTGCTGGCAATCCGTTCTATGATCCGACCGCTTTTGCGCCTGTGACGACGGCTCGGTTTGGAACGGTTGGTTTCAACACATTACGCAGCCCTGGCACGTCGAACCTGGATTTGGGAATCTTCCGTGAATTTAGTATTACGGAAGGTATCAAACTCCAATTCCGCGCCGAAGCATTTAATGCGACGAACACGCCGCACTTTGCTGCGCCTGGCAACAACGTTTCGTCACCTTCGCGTGATGCGGCGGGCAACATTCTGCTGGATGCCAATGGCCTCCCCAGACTGAACGGTTTTATGGAAATCACGGGCACTCGTTCTTTCGGACGTGAAGGCATTGACGAACGTGTCTTCAGATTCGGATTGCGCCTGGGATTCTAAACACCGGGTAAAACATCAACAGCCGAGATGGTCGTAATGGCTGTCTCGGCTTTTTTATTCGCCGGATAATTTTCACGGACTGATTGCTTCGTTTCCAATGGTTTTTCACGTCAACAATCACACCACAGTCCGTGCAGATTCCGGTGATTCGCGCTTAAAATATTCAACCGGACAGAATTCAAAAGGAGACCAACACAATGGGCGAGCATTCGAACGATAAAACAGGACGCAGAGATTTCATCAAACAGGCTGCGACAACGGCGAGCGTCGCGGCTTTCACCGCTTCATCATACGGCAAAGTGCTTGGCGCGAACGATCGCGTGCGACTGGGAATCATCGGCCCAGGCGATCGTGGGCAGCAATTGATGAAAGAGTTCGTCAATGTTCCAAACGCGGAATTCGTCGCCGCCGCTGATGTTTACACCCGTCGTTTCGACGAAGCGAAAAAAATAGCGCCCGGCATTCAAAGCTTCGCCGATCACCGCAAAATGCTGGAATCAAAAGAGGTTGATGCCGTGATCATCGCTTCGCCGCTGCACTGTCACGCCAGACATTTTCTCGACACTTTGTCGGCGGGCAAAGATATGTATTGCGAAAAGACTTTGACCTGGTCTGTCGAAGAAGCCGACGCTTGTCTGTCAGCGGCCAAAAAAGCTTCGAAGCGCGTCATCGGCGTCGGCCAGCAACACAACAGCGCCGGTTATTTTCAGGACGCGCGCAAATGGGTTAAGGAGGGTTTGGTCGGCAAAGTCACTTCGGTCCAATCGTGGATGAGCCGAAACACTCCGCGCGGCAAAGGACAATGGGTTCGCCAGATTCCATCCGATTGCACCCCCGCCAACGTCAACTGGAAAGCGTTTTTGAATGGCCGTTCCGACCGTCCGTTCGACGCGCACAAATTCATCAACTGGCGTTTGTACTGGGAATTTTCGGGCGGCAATATCACCGAAAACATGGTTCACCAGATTGGCTGGATCATCGGCGTGCTGGATTTGCCTGCGCCGACGGCGGCTTATATGTCCGGCGGAGTCTTTTCGGAAAAAGACGGTCGCGAAGTTCCGGACACAATTTCAGTGGTCATGGATTTCCCGAACGATCTGGTGGTTTCGTGGCAATCAACTTTCAGCAACAGCCGCTTCGGCTTGGGCATCAGGATTCTGGGTTCGGATGGCACAATTGAATGGTTGGCCGGAACGACGGATATGGTGACGGGCAAATCGGCCAGCGGTTGGAGCTACGCGCCTGAAAAACTCAATCGTCCAAACAGCGAAGCGATTAAAGGCGATTCAAAGGGCGATAATCATTACGCCAACTTCGTCGAATGCGTGCGTTCGCGCAAAGAGCCGAATTCATCGGCTGAACTCGGCTATCGTTCCGCAATAGCAGCGCATCTTTCCAATCTGTCATATCGCCGCAAAGAGCGAGTGACTTTGGAATCAGCGAGGCAATCCGCGCGCAGGTAACGAAACCGATTGAAATACAGGCAGTCTGAGTTTCTCAGTCGTATTAACGGCTGGACTCAGGCTGCCTTTGCTTTTCGGGCTTCATCAGCCAAATATGTTGAAAGCCGCCGATCAGGCTGCCACCGGCGACCAGCAAGGCCATCCATCCAAGCCAGGCCGGATAATCAGGATCAAGAAGCGCCGATGATGAAAGATTCCAGGCCGAAAATGGCTTTGCCGCCAGAACCAAGGCAATCGCCACCAGACGAAATCCTGTGGCATTGACGTGAATTGCATACTCGCCGGTTGAAAGCCCGCCCAATTTGGCGCGGCTGCGATTTTCAATCAGCACATCAATCGTTTCGACAATCGCATCCGCGACAAAAGCTAAAATTCCCAGCCACAACAACCACCCGCCGTAATTTCGCCCGAACAACAACCACACAATCGGAGCGAAGAGAAAAGCGCGAACCGTGTGAAGCTGATGTTCGAATCTCGATTCTGAGTGTTGGTAGAGCCTGTATTTTTTGAGGTGATAATACGTTCCGTCAATCGCGCCCAGCGCTATGGCCAGCGCCAGAGAAATCAAAGCTGCGATCATCAGAGGACTCATCGCCGCCTCCGTGGTTACCGATCAATCTTCAGTCGCATACAAACCGCTGACGAACATATCGGCAAATGCCATTCGATTGAGTCGGCAAAGAAATTGTCGAAATCTCCGCGCTCGGTTTCTGTAAAACCGAATTGACGGGCGAAGAAACCCTTCGCCGTTGTCGTCAGCAGGACGATTTCCCGAACGCCGGTTGTTCGCGCTTCGTCCAGCAATCGCCCGGTCAATGCCTTGCCCAAACCGCCGCGTTGCAATGCAGGCGAAACCGCCAACGAACGCAGAAGCGTTACTTCGCCGTAACGCTCCTGCCCGATACAACCAATCAGCTTTCGGCCATCGCGTGCAACAAAGAAATCGCTGAAACACTCGGCAACGCCTTCAGTCGGCAAATTGACTTCGCCGAGTAATGCCGTCACCGCGTCCAAATCTTCAATTGATGCGCGTTGGATTTTTATGCTGTTCAACTGATTCGCCACGATCATCTCCCCAGTTGAACCATGGCAGGTTGATCGGTCGCGCAGCACGCAGTGATTTGCGGTTCGGCTTCCTGCGGCAGATTGTCTTCCAGCACGACGAATACCTCCCAGCGGTAACCGTTCGGATCGGTTACCCAGACCTTGTCCTGCACGGCATAACAGCAAGTCACGTTTTCTTCGTCCAGCGCAATCGGCAATCCGCGCTCAATCAATCGCTGGCGCATTTCCAGCACGGTTTCAGTGCTGCCAACCTGAATCCCCATATGATTGATGCCTCCCGCGCCGTGTTGAAGACTGGACGGATGTTCGTTCAAAGTCATATTGAATGGCGGTTCGGCGACATCGAATTTGGCATAACCGCGTCGAACTTTAGCCGGTTCAATCCCCCACAGCGCGCGGTAAAATTCCAGCGACTCTTCCAGATTTTTGACGTTCAATGCGACGTGAATTTTCGGAATCATAAATTTCCCCCCCTCCTTGCGGGCAATCGGTTTGATAAACTACATACGCTTATCCGTATGTGTTGCGCAGGGTACTTGCGACAAATACATATGTCAAGGCAAATATAGTTTCACGCGGAAAATTTCTTTGGGTATAATGCACGGCGCATGACAACGACAATTACCAAACAAAAAAAGAAACCTGGGGATAAGAAATGGCTGCCGCAGATGGCTTCGCTTCTGAAAGCCTGCGCCGATCAGACGCGACTGCGTTTGATCAACCTGTTGGCTGTTGAAGGCGAAGTTTGTGTTTGTCACCTGGTTGATGTGCTGGGCACGAATCAGCCGAAGGTATCGCGTCATTTGGCTTATCTGAAACGTGCCGGTTTGGTCAGCGACCGCAAAGACGGTTTGTGGGTTCATTACCGGCTGTCGGAAACCATGGCTGTTCATGCCAATCGATTGCTGGAATGTCTTGGCTCATGTTGTGCCGAATCGCCTGAGATGCAGCGGGATGTAATCAAGCTCCGCCAGGTTCGTGAAGCGCAACCATTGGTCAAGTTGATGCGCAGATCGGTTGGCACAACGTAAAGCGTAAGATTCGCAGGAAAATTTCACCCAAGACAGTTTATGAACTCAGCCCATCCACTCACCCAACCTGTTCGCCTGATTGGCTGGCCGCAAATATTATTTTGCCTGGTTTGTTTGACGGTCGTTCAAGCTCAGCAATTGCCGATCAGAGGTTACACATCCGCCGACGGCCTGGCTCACAACAATGTCAATAAAATCCTGATTGATTCTCACGGGTTCGTATGGCTTGGCACTCGTGAAGGCTTGTCGCGATTTGATGGATACAAGTTCACCAATTATGGAATGGATCAGGGAATGCCCAGCAACAATGTGATGGACATTGTGGAGACTAAGACGGACGGATATTTGCTGGCGACAAACAACGGAGTGGTCTATTTCAATCCCCACGGTCAGCCTGGCGAAAGGCACACAGTAATCAGTGATGAATTGTCTGGCAGCAGTCCGATGTTCACCACTTTCAAGCTCAAGGGGCACAACGATACGATCCTGGCCACTAAAATAATGAGAGACCGGAACGGAGTGTTTTGGTGCGGAACCGAATCAGGGCTTCTGCGATTTGACAATGCTGGCGGCACTTTCGAATTGAAGACGACAACGCTATGGCATCCGGGGAAGAGCGGTTCTTCAATTGAATCTTTTTTAGAAGACAGCCGCGGGCGATTGTGGGTTGGCTCTTTTGGAAAGATATTCAAACGGTTGCCGGACGGAAAATGGGAGGTGTTTTCAAAGAAGGAAAGTGTGCCCGAAATCGAAGTAGAAGCCTTGTACGAAGATCGGCAGGGCAGGATTTGGGCAGGAACCGGAAGGGGTTTGATTGAGTTTGTTCCCGAACCGCGAGCAGGTCAATCCATCATCAAGCGCCTATTTAATACTCAAAATGGATTGGTGGGGAACTGGGTGCGATGTTTGTGGCAGGACTCGCAGGACAGGTTATGGATTGCAACTGACCGTGGATTGGGCAGGTTTACTCCAGCCGAAGCAATGGCCGAACAGTCAATAAGCTTTTTCAACAAGGATAACGGCTTAAAGGATTATTTTATTAAACAAGTGGTCGGAGATAGTTACGGCAATTTATGGATTGGGACGGGAAATGCCGGAGTCATGAAGTTTTTCAGCGAAGGCTTCTTTACTTTTGGTTACGCTGATGGAGTCCCCGCAGTTGTTTCAATTTCTGAAAGCACAAACGGCGAGTTGTGCTTTATGGGTTATGTGCGCGTAGACAAGCTGACCAGACCGATGACGAAAGCTGAAGAGAGGTTGGGAGCTAATGCTTTTTTCTGGCGGATGAGTACATTTCGGCAAGGGCAATTCGACTGGTTTCGACCGAACGTTCCCAAAGATGTGAATTTCGGATTCGGCTGGAATCAGATTGGCTTTCAGGATCGGGCCGGCGATTGGTGGATGGCAACTGAAAAAGGGCTTTATCGCTTTTCTTCAATCAAACAGGTTGAAGAACTGGCGACCGCCATCCCATCGGCTACTTACACCATGAAAGACGGATTGGCCAGCAATTACATTAGTCGTTTGTTTGAAGATTCGCGAGGCGACATATGGATTTCTCTGCGATTTCCTCCCAAAAAGGGATTGGCGAAATGGGAACGCCGGACAAACACAATTCAAAATTTTTCGTTAACTCAGGGCGAATTGTCTTTTCAGATTAACGATCCGACGTCATTGAAAGAAGACTGCCAGGGCAATATCTGGATTGGGTTAAACGATCCGGGAGGATTGCTGCGTTACCGGAATGGGCGATTCGATATGTTCACGACAAAAGACGGTCTGCCGTCGGGCAGCATTCTTGACCTGCATTTCGATCATCGTGGAAGGCTGTGGGTCGCTTCGGTTGAGGGCGGATTAGGGCGAGTGGATGACCCATCTGCCGACCACCTGAAATTTGTCATCTACAACACTGGCAACGGACTTTCCAGCAATCGCGTCACCTGCCTTATCGAAGACAGAAACGGACAAATATTCATCGGAACCGGGCGTGGAGTGGACAAACTTGATCCTGAAAAGGGCAACATCAAACATTATACGGAATCGGATGGACTGGCTCTGGGCGGAGTTGATGACATGCACAGGGATAAGGACGGCAATATCTGGATTGCCACAACACAGGGCTTGTCGCGTTTGTTTCCGCAATCAAATTCCCAATCGTTCCCACCGCGCGTGTTGATAAACAAGCTTCGTGTCAGGGGCGTGCGACAGCCTATTTCGGCTTTGGGGCAAGTCGAAGTCCAATTGCCCGAGATGGTTTCAACCGACAATCAGATTGAGATCGAATTTATAGGATTGAGCTTCGCGCCCGGCGATTCGTTACGGTATCAATTCAAATTGGAAGGCGCGGATACCGATTGGAGCCGTTCAACCGAACAACGTGTGGTCAATTACGCCAACCTCTCGCCGGGCAATTATCGTTTTGTAGTTCAGGCGATTGACAGTGATGGCCAGGTCAGCGAAAAGGCCGCCATGGTTTTATTCACAATCAAACCGCCGGCTTATCGGAGTTGGTGGTTCATTGCGATGATGGCATTGATTTTCGGAGCAGCGGGTTATGCGTTGTATCGCTACAGAGTTTCGCAATTGCTGGAACTTGAGCGCATGCGGACGCGAATTGCCACGGACCTGCACGATGACATCGGATCAAACCTTTCGCGGATTGCGATGCTCAGCGAAGTCGTGCGTCAGCATGTCGCCATCGCCGATCCTGAAATGAATGATCGTTTGGCGCGCGTTGCAGGCATTTCGCGGGAATCGGTGGACGCGCTCGGAGACATCGTCTGGGCGATCAACCCTTCGCGTGATCGGCTGAGCGATCTGACACAGAGAATGCGTCGTGTCGCTGACGATTTTTGCTCAACGCGAGACATCAAATTCGACTTTCACACCGATTTCAGCGAGCCGGGAGCCAAGCTCAACGCCGACACCCGCCGAGAGGTGTTGATGATTTTCAAGGAATGTTTGAACAACATCGCGCGTCATTCGGCCAGCTCTGTTGTCGAAGTCGAATTCCGGCAAAGGGAAAATAATCTGATTCTGAAGGTCAGCGACAATGGCAAAGGCATTGAATCCGAAACCCAATCTGCCGGTTCCGGACACGGCTTGAACAGCATGAAGCAACGCGCGCAAAAGCTGGGCGGGGAATTGGAAATCGCCTCCGCCGAGGGCAAGGGAACCATTGTGCAATTAAAATTGCCATTGAAACAAAGACGACTTGGCAACTGAAACTACATAACTACGTAGTTCCTTCAACCGTAAGTCTGGCGTAAGCTGTTCCAGCGGTAGAGGTCAAATCCCAAAGATAAAAAGCCATGCCGGAAAACACCTACACTTTAGCTTCGTCAGTCAGCTCTGTGCCGATTAAGGTCGCAGTGATCGAAGACATACAGGACATCAGCGATAGCCTGAAAATACTCATCAATGATGCCAAAGGATTTTGCTGCACTGATAATTACTATTCGGTCGAAGAAGCTCTGACCAAATTGGCGAAGGTGGCGGACGACGAAATCCCTGATGTTTTGTTGATGGATATTGGATTGCCGGGAATGTCCGGAATCGAAGGCGCCAAGCTTTTGAAGCAGCTTTACCCAAAAATAATCGTACTGGTGCTTACCGTTTATGACGACGATGATCGAATCTTCAAAGCTCTTTGCGCCGGAGCTTGTGGATATTTGCTGAAGAAAACTCCGCCTGCTCGTTTATTGGAAGGAATCCGGGAAGCCGTCAATGGCGGCGCACCGATGACGCCGGAAATTGCCCGCCGCGTAATTGAGCTGTTCCAGCATTTCAGCCCTCCGGCGAAAGTTGATTACCGGTTGACGCCACACGAATCGCGGTTGTTAAAACTTCTGGCCGAAGGTCACAGCTACCGCTCGTCCGCCGAAATTCTTAATGTCACTCAACACGCCGTATCATTCCATTTGCGAAACATTTACGAAAAACTCCAGGTTCATTCCAAATCCGAAGCCGTAGCCAAAGCTTTGCGCGAACGTCTGATCAGCTAAAAGATAACTACATACTTACGTAGTGACAAACCCCTCTCTAATACGGTACTTAATCACTACGTGAGTTTACAGTGAACAGCATTGAGAAAAGATTATTAAGTAGAAGAAATTACTTAAGGTCAGGGGCGGCATTTCCCCTACACTCCTGATCATAAGCAGCAATTTTCGGTTTGAACGATTCTGAAGAGGTTGTGGTCAAATCATTGCCGCTGAACTCTTTGCTTCGTCTAAACCGGGAATTGCTGAGTTTTGGTTTTCCAGAAGGATTTTGAATAAGCGTTCTCAGTAAAGCGTGTGATTTCTCCTCAGTTGTTTTGCTTACCAGCGTCCTCAGTCATTAAAGGTAACCCGTTTTTCAGCCAACAACATAAGCAAAATTCGATTTACCACCCTTGATGCCACAGTAGTTGACGGCGCCTGAGCAGTAATTGCACCGTCAATCTGTGCCATCAGGGCTTCGTCGCTGAATGTATGCAATCCCCTGCCGGTTGACAGCCCTCCTGTTTGCTCATTATGCTTCGTGTACTTTCTACACTAAGAGAGGCATTAATGAGCAAAAGAAACCCTGAAATGGCGATCAGTGTACAGGCTTCACCAAGAATGTCCGGTTTGGCCACTGACCTATACCAACTGACGATGGCGGCGGCCTATCTGGCCAATGATCTTGAGTGCCGTGCCAGCTTTGAGTTATTCGCGCGATGGTTGCCGCCCGGACGGTCTTATCTGGTTGCGGCTGGGTTGGAGCAGGCGATTGAATATCTGCGTGAATTAAGCTTCAGCGAAGAAGAAATTTATTACTTGCGCGGTTTGCCAGTATTTGCCGGCGTTTCACAGGAATTCTTTGATTACCTTCGCCAATTCCGATTCACGGGGGATGTATGGGCTATGCCGGAAGGAACGGTTGCTTTTGCCGGGGAACCATTGCTCAGAGTGACAGCGCCGATCATTGAAGCTCAGATTGTCGAAACTTATCTGTTGGCCACGATCAATTTTCAAACCCTGATTGCGACAAAAGCCGCGCGAATCGTCGAATCAGCCGATGGTCACGGAGTGATCGAATTCGGCGCTCGGCGTTGTCACAGCTTCGGCGCGGCTATTTACGCGGCGCGGGCGGCATTCATCGGCGGTTGCATCGGAACGTCGAATGTCGAAGCCGGAAAGTTGTTCGACATTCCGGTTTTCGGAACGGCGGCTCATTCGTTCACGATGGCTTTCGAGCATGAAATTGACGCCTTTCGCGCTTATCACACAGTTTTTCCCGACAGCACGACTTTGCTGTTGGACACTTACGACACGATCAACGCCGCGCAATTGGCGACCGAATTCGGCCCTCAACTGAAAGGCGTCCGTCTGGACAGCGGCGATATGACCAGTCTGGCAAAACAGGTTAGAGCGATTTTGGATAAAGCCGGAATGCAGCAAACCAAAATCATGGCCAGCGGCGATTTGGATGAATTCAAGATTGCGGCGATGCTGGCGGCTGAAGCTCCGATTGATTTGTTCGGTGTCGGCACTGAACTTTCGACTTCGCGCGATGCTCCGGCGCTTGGCGGAGTTTACAAGCTGGTCGAAATTGAAACCGACGGACAGATCGAGCCAAAGATGAAATTGAGTCGCGCAAAGGCGACTTATCCTTATCGAAAACAGGTCTGGCGCGAATCTGATGGCAATGGAAATTTCATCGGCGATGTCATAGTCATGGAAACCGAAAGCGG
>CAYRQB010000111.1:14024-17182 GCA_964426025.1 uncultured Heliomicrobium sp. | reverse complement strand
GGCTTCGGCGCGCGGAGACGAAAACATCGCCACCCCGATTGCCGCAATGGACTTGATGGCCAAACTCTATCGTGGAGAAGTCGTCAGCCGCAGTTTGAGCGACGACGTGCTGAAAGTCCTCAAGCTCCGCAAGAGTTCGCCGATTCCTTCGCTGATCCCATCAAATATCGTTATCGCCAACAAACCTGGCGGAATCGAAGGCGTCGCTTGCGACTGGGCTGTGGTTTACGTTCCCGGTCGCCCGTTCGCAATTTCGGTGATGACCAACTACAACGGCGAAACCGCCAACGCCAACGATGCCATCGCCAATGTCGCCAAGCTGTCTTACGATTATTTTTCACGCTTGGCCCGTTCAACCGAATACGGCGCGCGCGTGCCGCTGGAACTTTTGAAGAAGAAAAACTGAGTTATGGCATTACACAAAAGACGAGAAGAATCAGGTCGTTCGGTTGCGCGCGTGCTGCTGGAATCCGCCGAACCGGTTGAATTACCGCCCGCCGAATTCGACGAACAGGACGCCACCATAGAACGAGAGGATTTCCGCCAGCATTTGCCCGAGCTTTTTTACGAACTGCGCGAAGGCTGTTGGGCCGATCCGGCTCCGATGGTGCAAAGCGATTCCATCTTTGTGGTTCAGGGTGAAACCCGCGACTTCTGGGTTCGCATCTGGCACACCGACGACACGCGCACGGGCATTGCCAGACTTCACGTCCTAAGCTGTCTGCCTGTCGCGCCAAACCTGAAAATCAACTTTGGCGAAAGTCCGGAATAAAATCCGCGCCGAAGTCTCAGACCGGTATTCTTTTGCCATTGCGCCTACCGAATCACTTTTACCAAAACCTTGTGCGAGGTTCTCACCCCAAAACTGTCAACAGCGGTGACAATCAATTCATGCTCCCCCAAGTCATTGCCTTGAGGAGCCAGATTCAGCTTATAGTTTTTGCACCAAAGAATTCCGGACGAAATCACCTTGGCAAAAGCCGCTCCTGAAACAGTGACGCTTGATCTGTTTTTGTTGTCCAAACCAATTACCTTCAACCCGAGATTGCGATTTTCGCCGACCCGAATGGTGAATGAACCAGGCAAGGTAAATTCTGGAGACCTGTTGAACGGTATGGGTGGCAGAATAAACGTCCGCTCTATTTTGGTTGTTTCTCGCGCGACGACCGAAATACCGACTTGCCCTTTAGTCAGAACGTGGCCATCAGGTCGGAGATAATCGGTTTCCACAAATGCCCTGTCTCTTTCCCTGATTACTGGCACATTCTGTAACTTAAAATTACCTTCGACATCGGTGTAGGTATATTGTCCGCGCGCGATGACAATTGCCCCTGCAATTGGCTTCTGGAAACTCGTCATCACCTGGCCGGTCAGAGTTGCCGTGTCTCTCGCCACGGAAACGAAGTAGTAGCTGGTTTCCCTGATCGCCCCCTCCGCTGTCACCACCCACTGCCCATCCTCGCTGACAGTTGCCGATCCGACTTCGACAAAGCGACCTATAGTCTGGCTGTTTTCAGTTTGGTCAAAACGGAAGAGTTGAGCTTTGCTCTTTGCCGGGAGATTGTCGCGATTAGGAAAGATGAGTTTTGCGCCCGGCTCTATCGTCACGCCGAAGGGCATAATCTGAACAATCGCCGAACTGTAATGGTAAACAGGCAGCGGCGCAGGCGAGCGCTCAGGCTCGAAAACCGAGATGTTCAATTTGCCACTGGTCGCTCCATCCGGGAATCGCACGTTTGCGTTTTGCGGAACCTGCAATACAGCTTGCGCCTTTCCAGTTTTGATCGGCGTCGTGTTTACAGTTCGCGATGTTTGAGACTGAGACTGCTGAAGAAAACTTTGCCCAATGCCAACGACATTTGAATCGCGAGTCGTGGCTGCAAATCCATGAGGGCTTACCGCCCCACCGCCAACGGCAATATCGTCTCCCACCAGCTTTTGTAGCCTGATAAAGTCAGTATGATGATTGTCGCGCCCTTGAGTCACATCCGCAGTTCGATTATCCGCTCCGTAAGCATCAGGAATGGCGGTCGTGCCATTTACACGAAAAAGCCGCTTATTTCCAGGATTCAACCCTTGCAGCATAAAGACTCCTTTCGCAGATGTGTACTCCCATTTAGCCGCAGAGAAACGAACTGTCGCATGATTAACCCCCAGCAGACTATCTTTGGAATCCAGAACGTAACCGCTGACCGATCCGGTTGTCGAAGTGCCTACTGTCAGTGTAATGGTGGATACTCCTGTGCATAGAGGCGTACGTATACTCAATGTTCCCGATCCGGCTCCATAGGGCGTTATGACGGTCAGCTTTGTAGTTCCGGTAACCGATTCCACATGTGCCGTCGCCGGTTGCAGAGGATTTGGCGAAAGACTGTCGGTAAAAACTACGACATTATCCTTATCTACAGGGGCGAAGTTGGTTCCGATGATGTCAAATCTATCTCCGGGAATCACACTGGTCGCACTGAACGACGTAACCGTCGGAGTTTGAGTCGGGTCCTGACATGGCTGAACAACCTTCATTGGCTTTGAACTAATGACTGAATGCAAAGATTCCGGCGACAAAGACAACGCCGCCGCTGTCCGGGGCGCAGGCAAATAGCCAATGACTAACAACCCAATCAGAGCGTAGAGTAAACAAGCTACAACCGAGTGGTTAGACCTACTCGACCGATATTTGTTCAAGATAGACATGAGACTTCCTCCTGGCTTGAGGCGAGAGCGCAGATGACTAACTGCCTCGGACTCAGAGTTTGATTTCTGGAAAAGAATACAGCTAAGGACGCGGCGGATTATAGTAGCTTTGACTGCCGATGAAAACTTTGTGACCTGAAAACTGAAAATCGGAATTCGTGCTTTACCCTTTCACGGAATACTTTTGCGATACACGCCGCCGCCGATTGTTCCGGCAAACAGGCCTGAACCGTTGGTTGCCAATGCAAAGACATTTATATATTCCCCCAACCCCTGATTCGCAACCGCCCAATTCACACCTCTGTCGTTGGAAATATAAAAGCCGCCGAAGATTCCCGCATTCAGCCACACATCGGGTAACAAAGCGTTGACAAATGACTGATTCGGCAATCCCGCGCTGATTGGAAACCAGCTTTGCCCTCGGTCATCCGAGCGATGAACGCCGTTGTTTGTTCCTGCGTATG
>CAYRQB010000111.1:0-14014 GCA_964426025.1 uncultured Heliomicrobium sp. | reverse complement strand
GTGACCGTTCCATCCCAACCCAAAGCATGCACTCGCAATCCGGTTAAACCCGTGCTGGCGTTTGTCCACGTTTGTCCGCCATTGGTCGAGCGGAAGATGCCGTTGTTTTCAGTCCCTGCCAACAGCACGGGCATCGCTCCTCCGGTCAACGAAGAATAAAAAAGCGATTGAACGTTCAGATCCGTAAGCCCGTTATTGACTTGCTGCCAGTTCTGTCCCTGATTGGTCGAACGGTAAATTCCACCGTCTGGAGCTAATCCCACGTAAAGAGCGTCGTCTGAGGCAATCAGCGGAATAGCATAACGAGCGCTCGGCAAACCATTATTTACAGCAGTCCAGTTCAGCGGATTGGCGGAAAGCGGCGAGAAGAAAACGCCGCCATTGGTTGCGGCAAACAAATTCCCTGCGAAGATGACGAAGGAATTGACATAAGGAGGTGTCAATCCGTTGTTGTTGGCAACCCAACTTTGACCTTCGTCGCCGGAGACAAAAACTCCGCCGCCTGCCGTTGCCGCATAAAGATTCGAGCCATTGACGGTGATGAAATTGATCGTGGAAGTAACCAACCCCATGTTGGCCATTATCCAGTTCGCTCCCTGATCGGTTGAACGAAAGACTCCGCCGCCTGCCGTGCCCGCAAAATAGGTGTTTGCGCTGCCCGCTGCAAAGCAGGAAACGAATAGATTCTTCAGCCCAACCTGCCCCAAAGCCGTCCAATTACCGCCTTGATCGGTCGAGCGAAAGACGCCGTCGCCCGATGTGCTTGCAAAGACATTCGCGCCATTCGAAACCAGATGGTTGATAGTGGTATTCGGATTGATGAGACCAACGTTGCACGCCATCCAACCTTGTAACGGATCAGGCGAACAAAAGATTCCACCGCCGTCTGTTCCCGCAAAATATTTCGTACTGCTGACGGCCAGTGTCCGAACTTTCAGATTCGTCAATCCGTTGTTGGCCCCCTGCCAGTTTTGCCCGTTGTCATTTGAACGGAATACTCCGCCCTCTTCAGTCCCGACATAAACGGTCGTCGTAGGGATGGCTTGCGTATCAACAACCACGGTGTTGATCTTCAAATTGCTTAGACCGGAATTGACCGCCGTCCAGCTTTGGCAACTATCAGTCGAACGAAAGACTCCATCACCGAAAGTCCCCGCAAAAATGAATTGATCATTTACCGCCACTGAACGAACAACTCCGTTAGGCAAATTGCCACATCTGGTCCAGGTTCCGCCATCGTTAACCGAGCGAAAAACGCCGCCTCCATTGGTTCCGACAAACAACGATGAGCCACTGCGAATCAGACTGTTGGCATGCAATGTCGTCAGACCAGTATTTCGCTCGATCCAACTCTGCCCCTGATTGGTCGAAAGAAAGACGCCGCCACTGGTTGCGGCAAACAGGTTTGAGTCGGCAAAAAACAACGCAAAAGTCTGAGCGGCTTCGATGCTGCCTGTACGAGTCCAGGGAGAACCGACGACTATCGTCGTGCTTTTGATCTCGCTGGTCAGCGGCATCAATCCGTTGTCCGCTGCTCTGAAACCCACTGTGTAAGTGCCTGTCGCGGCTGGCGTCCAAACGAATCGAGCGGTCATCCCGTCGGGTTGAGGTGTAAACATCGCGCCGGGCGGCAGGTTGTTGGTCGAGAAAGTGAACATCTGCGGCGTGACAAGACCCGGTGACGTATTATCCGGATCAGTCGCAGAGACAATGAAGCTGAGCAATTGTCCCGGCGTAACGAAGTGCAATGCAGGCGCGGTCACTGATGGCGCTCGGTTTGATCTGACAGTCAATTGAATGGAATGTGGTGTGTTTGCGCCATCAACATCCGTCGCCGTGATCGTCAGCATATAAGTTCCCACGCTGCCGTTTATCGGAGCCAGGCGCAGCTTATGAGCGTTGGTGTTGTTGCCATCCGCTTCCAGAGTGGCGAAGCCGGGACCGGTCAATCTCACCTGCAATGGCCTGTCAGAATCTGGATCATTGGCAACTATCGTTGTCTGAAGCACAAGCCCTTCGGTGATCTCCAAACTGGATGGAGCGATGATTACCGGAGGGCGATTTGGCGGAATCGGAGGCATCATTAAATTGCCTGCATTGGTTACGCCGTTGAACACAACCGCGCTGTCATTTTTTTGCACACGATCAACTCGCCCGTTTGGACGCTGGTAGCTCGCTTCGACAGTTAGCGTTCTCGCCTCCGACGGCACAGACACATTGCGCAAAACGAAACCGCCATTACCGTCAGTGATTGCTTCCTGCCCGTTGACGCGGACGATGGCTCCGCGAACAGGCGTTGCTCCATCGTTTTCCACTACGCGACCTACCACGGTTGTGGCGGGTTGAGGCACAGCCACCAGAAAGATGCTTGTTTCGGTGATAGCGGTGGAAAAGGTTTCGATAAATTTGCCGTCAGCGGAAACGGATGCTGTTCCGGATTCGACAAACGAACCAAGCGTTGGACTGCCCGCCGTTTGATCGAAACGATAAAGTCTCGGCTGCGAACTCGCAGGCAAATTATCTTTGTTCTGAAAGACCAGTTTTCCTCCCGGCGTCAGTTTCACTCCAAAAGGATTATGTTGCGCTATGGTGGAACTGAAAACGCCTGGCGGCAATTCCACGGGCGTGCGGCTTTGTTCGACTTGATTCAAAAAAATAACTCCGCTGGCCGAACCGTTCGGGAAAACAGCGGCGGCATTGTCCGCTATTTCAAACGCGATCTCTTTGTCCTGAATAACACGAGTAGTCGCGATTGTTTTGGCTTTGGAAAGTAACCCGGCCCCGGCTGGCGCATCTGACATGCCGAAGGGCAGAGCGTTTTGGCCAGTAGCTTCAATCCGCTGAAGCTCAATCTTTCCCATGTGATTGTCGCGATCTTTTTCGACAATCTGTTTCAGTCTGAATTTCGGATAAGGCAAAGTGGGCGGCGGAATGACATCAACAATCAGCGCGTTGTGTGGCGGCACTCCGGGCAAAACAAAAGCGCCTTCCTTATCGGTTTCGGTTTTAAGCTGGGAGTTTGCCGGTTGAACGCTTACTCCCGGCAGCGGCTGCCCGCTCGTGGCTCTGACAAAACCGCTGATCGCCGTAATCATCAGAAGTTCGCTTCTGCTTTCGCCTTGCCCACGAGGAGTGCGCACGGCGATCTTGCCTGATGCTGCTCCGAACGGAATTTTGACGACAAGCTGTGTTGGCGATGCCATTTCTATTTCACGCGTCTCTCGCCCTCCAACAATCACCAGATTCTTCTCTCGCTCAGAATCGAAGTTCTCACCCTGAATCGTCAACATTTGACGAGCCGCAGCGGAACCGGGAAGGGCAAAGCCGGTAATTTCAGGAGGCCTGTCAGCATTGGGCTTAGAAGCAATTTCAATTGACGTCATATTGGAAAATGACGACCCGGATATTGTAACGAGCAGTTGAACTTCCCTGTTTCCCGTCAATGTTTGTGGCAGCAGCTTCAATTGCGAAAGGTCCACATTGATCTGATCCAGTCCAACAAAACCTTCAACAGGAGCGAAAGCCGGCGCGAGATCAAGACCGCCGATCAGCACATGCACGCTTCCGCTTGCAGCCTGCCTTAGGCCAGATGCGTAAAGAAGCAGATAAACTTCGTCGGTCGAGCCTAAATCAATTGGTTTGGCGACACACGGTAACGGATCGCAATTGATGACCGGCTCATAAGAATCTTTTCCGTTCACTCGCCGAAACAACGTAGCCGCAGGCAGACCAAAACCAAGACCGTTAGCCGTGAAAATTGCCGGAGCGACAGCATTGATCTTCATTTCACCGGTGGAAACAGTTCCATTACCGGATTGAATTACCACCATCGCCTGTCCTACTGCTATGGATTCGGGAATCTGGAAATTTACCTGGCCTGGCGAGACGAAGAAAAGCTGCGCGGAATAATCAACGCCGTTTTTGTCTTTGAGCTTGACCGTCGTTCCGGCTAGTTCGGTTGGCAATGGCGTAACGGTGGCGACTTCAGTGCTGGTGGCCAATCCGACACCGAAGGCTGCGACGATTGACTCGGGCGCTATGGCTGTTTGTTGATAACTTGCCGCCGAAACGGTCGTCACCGGAACCGCTGAAAATCGGGCGCTCTCAGTGACACGCTCCAATTGCGGCAAAGTAAAAATTGCCAACAACAGCCAGCAGCAAACAAAAGCTTTCTGTTTGAGATTGGTGGTCAAACGGAAAAAGGTAGCGCTAAAACGGACGCGATAACCGCCAATCATGGCAACCTCCAAATCAGAAGCTGTACTTCAAGGCTAGTTGCAGCGTCAGCCTTGATAGCCGTGTGTCTACGGATTTTCCAAACGCCGGAAATCCCTGTTGATGTACCGGAACTCCGAAATGGATGCGGTTGAACAGATTGAAGAACTCCGTTCGCAGTTCCAGAGATTGCCGATCATTGATGGCAAACCTTTTGTTGAAGCTCAGATCAATCGTCGCCACGCCCGGAGCGCGAAATGTATTGCGTCCCAATAAACCGTTATTACCGGCAGCGGCCAGCAGCTTAAATTGATCATCAGGCGCGGGCGCGGTGAACCCGGTTCTGCCCTGATTGACCTGCGCAATCCCGTCAGTCCTGTTCAAACGGTCTGATAAGTTGCCGTCCAGATTAACGTCGCAACATGCCAGCAGGCTGAACGGCTGACCGGTGCGTAACATGCCAATGCTGGAAAGCTGCCATCCACCCAGCAATTTATTGCCTTTGGCAAACGGCAAATCCCACACCAGGCTGTAAACGAAGTTGTGTCGGATGTCGAAACCTGCGCTGGCTCGTTCTGACCGTCGGTTGAACGAATCCTGCGGCAAAGCCGGACCGCTGGCCAGATCGAACAGATCAGATACTTCATCAATCGCATGCGACCAGGTGTATGCCATTGTAAACTGAATGCCGTAACTCAGACGTTTGTTCAATTGAGCCTGAAAACTGTGATAGGTCGAGTTGGCATCAGCCTCGATGGATGTGAACGAACCCAGAAACGGGAAAGGGCGTCCGAACTGGTTTCCAAATTTCGGAGGCGCGACCAAACCCAAAAAGATAGGCGAATTAACCTCATTTTGGTTTTTTGGCCTTATATCTCTGACAATCGGAATCCCGTTCGATCCCAGATTTGGCGTTGCGAATCTGAGCAGGTGAAGTCCGCGCGTTCCCACATAGGCAATCGAGGCGAAGAAATCCTTCCGCCATTCGTGTTCGATTGTCAGTCCCCATTGTTGCGAATATGAATTTGGCAAATCGGCTGCGGGCAGGATAAATCCTGGGCCGCCGGGATACTGCTTCCCTTGTCCTGACCGTGTGAACGTGGACAGGTTGTTGAGACAAAGCAGGAATGCGACCGGGTCGTTTCGTGAGCTTCGGCACACTCCCAAGACGTCGCTCGCATTTTTGAAGGTGTTCAAAGTCGGCGCTACCAGGCTCGCAGGGTTATGCACGAACAGGTCAAATTGATTGACTCTGCTCGGATGGCTCACTCCGGCTAGATTCACTGTCAGGAAGTTGGGAAAGACATTGCGCGCTTGGCTGGTGACCGCGCCGGGTATCTGGTCGAAGTAAATTCCGTAACCTCCTCTGATAACCATCAAACCTTTGCCAACTGGATCCCAGGCAAGTGCAATATGTGGTGCGATGTTGTTTTTATCCGGATTGAAAATTTGCGATCTACCTGCAAGGAACTGTTCAAATCCCGACACGTCGTTATTCAACAGCTTCTCTCTCTCAATAAAATTTCCAACCTCTAAAGAGTTGAAAGTTGATTCGATGCGACCATTCACTTCACTTGGAACAGTGCTGTACTGGTATCTGGCTCCTATGGTCAAAGAAAGATTCGGACGCAGGCGTATTTCGTCCGCCGCGAAAAAATCGGTTTGCCAGAATCTCAATCCAATTGTCGGATCAGGTTCGATACTGGCATTGGGAGTAATGCCATAGGTTTGAAATGCTCCGGTCGCCGCGCCAACTGCGGCAAAATCCGCGCCGAGGCAATAACCCATTGGACATCGGTTGGTAAATCCGAAATCCGCCGCCACGTCCGCAGCGCCGTTGAAAACCAGCAAAGGGCGAAAATTGCGTTCAAGTCGACTGTTAAACTGCGTGCGTCGTAAATCGAATCCGGTAGTAATGCGATGAGTTCCGCGGTTGATAAACAAGGTATCAGCAAGCTGTATGGTGTTATTGGCTCGCTGCTGCGGAAAGTTGAATACATCCACGCCAATCGGGCTGAAACCGGAAACGATGATTTGTCCAACGGGACCGAGGTGTTCTTCAGTTTCCAGAAGCTGATCTGAGTAGTAGCACGGTTGACCAATAGGCATCATTCTGGGGTTACAAGGCTGGGTCGGAAGCGTGCCATTGATAACCGATCGAACATTGAGCAGGAAGTTTCTGTCATTGAAGCCCTGCGGCGGGAATTTACGAGATGGAAACAACAAAGGAAGACGCTCTTCTTCCGCTCCGCCCAAAAACGGATTCGGCGCTTCCAGAAAATCCAGACTGGTTCTGCCGTAAGAAGCGCGCAATTCATTCACAATGCCCGGCGTGAAGGCGGAGTTATAGAAAAGTGCTACATTCTGTGCGCGCGTCTGCGCCCGCAACGAAGAGAACAGCGCGTTGCCTGTCACCGGCAACAACGTGTCGTCATCCGCAAAGTTATACCTGGCTGCAATCGCCTGGCTGCGACTGAATTTCATTACATCTCCGCCCGAAGCGCCGTTAAAGGCGCGGTCGAGTCGTAAAGAAGAAACCAGGCCGTGTGCATTCGCAGGCAATACTTGCGTGAATGTGTTTTTGCCGTAAGGACCAAAGTCGTTGTTTGGAAACGGGAAGAAACTGAAAACCGCATCACCATCAACAGAAGTCGGATAAAACACCCCGGGTCCGAAAACATCGCGAAGCCCTGTGTCACCGCTTTTGAATAGCCCGCGTTCGGAAACCTTCGGCACGGCAAAGTGCGATTCCCTGGTTGCGTCAACCCTTTGATATTCAGCGGAGAGAAGGAAGAGCGTCTGTGTACTGGTTGAAATGCCCAAAGCATTCGATTTATTCGTCTGACGATCAGGCTTGCTCAACGGTCCGCCAAGAACAAAACCGAACTGCCTGCGATCAAATCTGTCTTCGCCGCCGACAGGATTTATCGGAGCCAACCCCTCGCCCTTAGGCTGGTTA
Source organism: uncultured Heliomicrobium sp. (assembly GCA_964426025.1). Taxonomy (GTDB): domain Bacteria; phylum Acidobacteriota; class Blastocatellia; order RBC074; family RBC074; genus RBC074. The sequence continues at coordinate 6,840 of CAYRQB010000111.1, read as the reverse complement.
CCTGAGCTGACGAGAATTACCGGCACAATGCCGCGCAGAATCGGGAAATTAAACGGCCCTCCAGTCCCATCGAAAAACTCGCGCGTTTTAAGTTTGTCGTTGGTGTAAAAACCATAGGCTGTGCCGTGATAGCGCGGATCACCCGTTCGCGAGATGATGTTGACCTGCGCGCCAAGATTGCGTCCGAATTGAGGCGTGGGTAACAGAGTTACGACATGGTATTCCTGAACGCTTTCGACCGACTGTGGCAATAATGTCGTGAAGCCTTGCCGCCTTACACCTATGTCTTCATCGTTGTTGTCCGAACCGTCTATCGTAAAGTTGTTGGCTCTGCTGCGCAGTCCATTGATCGCGAATTGGCCGCTGGTTCCGACGCTTGAACCTATGCCCGGCCCGGCAGTTTGACTCAGCGTTTGCGGAGGCGGAGCCACACCCGGAAGTAGAAAGGCTAGCGATTCAAGTGCGCGAATGCCCGGTAAAGGCAACGACAATAACTCGTCTTCCACAAAGCCGCCGCCTCTGGTCGCATTTGTCACACGAAGCAATTGCGCCTGCCCTCCAACCGTTGCTGCAGTCGCTGGAGTTTGAGACGCTTGCGCGAGTCCGGGCATAGTTAGCCGATGTGAATTTGTTGTAAATGAAACGGGTTGGATGTGGAATTTTATCGCCGCTGAAAACAGGCTCTGCGTTTCATTATCTAGGCGCTCTGCATTCCTTTGCTCACTGATTACCCGCAGGTAAATGGGTGGAGGTTTAGGCCACAGGTTGCTTTCCGTGATGCTGACCAGAAAGCCTTTGGGATGGACGGATTCTGAATTGTACCGTCGTACGCAGCGCAGCGGAGTTACGCAATCAGCGTAAATATGGTACTTGCCTCCGGGTAACATCGGAATAACATATTCGCCATTTGAGTCAACCGGGCTGAAACGTATCAACCCCGTTTTTACATTTCTGGCCGAGACTATTACGTTTGCCTGTACCGGGGAATTGGTGTTTATGTTGCGCACTTGTCCGCTTATCCCGCCTGTAACTTCAGACCTCTGCGCCAAGACGAAGGATGATTGACAGGTAAGAATAACCAGGGCTGCGACCCAGAATTGCACTCGAAGCTTCATATCTGACCTCCCGGCCAAACTCATTGCGGATGAGGCTCAATTCTCAATTGTTGTAACAATATTTCCCTGCCATCTTTCGGCAGAAAACCGACCCCGCCGTATTCGTAAGCGTCATAGATAATCGGAAGCAGCGTTTCGTTGGCGTTGTTGGCAGGATCGGAAGTGCTAGTGCGTCTGATGTTGACCTTGAATTCACTCTCGATTGCCACAGTCATGATTGCGTAATTATCCCAGTCGTTTTCAACGTCAACTATTTGCACTGGCCGTGAATCCTTAACCTGGCCTCTTCCATTCTCGTCAACCACATAAAAATTCAGAACCGTTGGCGAATGCCCAGCCGATTTGGCCAGTTCAAACAGGTAATAATGCTGAAAGTCTTTTGCTCGTACGATCCAGGCGACTCCTTTTTTTCCGATGAATCGCGCATCAAAAAGTAAGGTGAAGTTTTTATACGTATTGAACTGATTTTTGCTTTGAGCAGTCTTGAATAAACCTATGCGGTCGCCCGTGATGATTCTTCCGTAGGCTTGCTCTGATCCTTTATTCCGATAATCAAGTTTCCAACCCAGATCAACCGGCGTCCATCGTGGCTGTTCTTCCAGTAGGTCGTCGAACTCCGTGGCTGTTTCGTAAATCGGGGTTGGTGTAATTACTGGCTGTGGTGTACCAAAGCCAAAAAGCCCATGCGTCACTAAACACCGTGAGGTCGGGATAGTCAGAAGAATCGCCACTGTAATGGATATTGAGACGATAATAGAAAATCTCAGCCGTGGCGTTGGCTTTGGCGGTGTTGGTGGTTCCTCGACTATTGATGCTGATGGCTCCTCAACTATTCTACGGATTCCGGCGGCCACGTCAGCAAAGGCTTCATCCCGATTCGGCCAGGTTGTAATGGCCTTTGCGCCTTTGGGCAGAGCCTGCAACTCACTGAACGGCATGCCTTGCCATTCCACCGGGCGCACAATGACCGGAACAACCACAGCCTCACCGTTCCTGTGACGTTCCAATGCCCTGGCCATTTCGATTTCGTAACAATACGTCGAATCAATAAAGTCCGAACTGATTAACAGTAAAATGATGTCGGCATCGTTCAGGTTTTCATCAATCGAATCTTTCCATTCCTTGCCGGCGTCAATGTTGCGATCATGCCATGCTTCAATCACACCTTGACGTTCCAGCCCAGCCAGATGTTTATCCAACTGCTCACGCAACTCCTCGTCGCTATGAGCGTAGCTGATGAAAACTTTGCGGCGACCTGTCTTCATTTCGGTTTCGGCAGAGTATGTATTGCTGTATTGTTACTTGTGATACCCGCAATCAGAATGACTTGATGGCCAGCGGAGTCTACTCGTCGCTCTAATCATATTCAAGCATTTCCAGAGTCAACTTTGTCATTTCCTTCTCAGCGCTTAAACGGTTCGCTGAACCAGGTGAGCCAACTCTATGCTGCTGGCACACAGGCAAATTTTCCTGAAACCTTTTGCACTCTTCCGGCACTAACCTGGCGTAATCGCACATATAGGGATGAAGTATGCATTCAACCATCATTCATAAGAGTTGACGACTGCGACATCAATGTTTTTCGGAACTGACTTTTACTGGTTGCCGTATGTTGAGCCGGAATAGAAGAACCTACTTCGGGGATTCAAGCAAAGAAGGAGAACAAGATGATCAAGAAAAGATCACGCAAGATGTGGTTGATTGGCGGCGCATTGTTTGTGCTGGCCGGACTGGGAGTGACTGGCTTCGTAGTTTTGTCGCGCTCAGAAAACGGCATTGATTCTTCGCGATTGGCCGCAGTCGAACGCGGAGACATAACCAGATCAGTCGTCGCCACTGGCCGCATCGAGCCAATCGCCAAAGTCGAAATCAAATCCAAAGCAAACGGCATCATCAAAGAATTGAAAGTTGAAATCGGCGATTTTGTCGAGGCCGGGCAGGTGTTGGCCGAACTGGACAAAGAGAATCTGGAAGCTCGCGTGCGCGAAGCCAGAGCCGCGCTGATGGGCGCTGAATCCAACCTGAAAGCGGCCATCGCCCAGCTTGAGAAAAACAAAGTCGAAGCCGAAGGCCCCGACGTACCTTTCGCCAAACGCAACTTCGAGCGATCGGCAAAGTTGTTGAAAGACGGCGTACTGCCGCAGCAATCATATGACGACGCGCGCAGCGCTTACGAATTGGCCGTCAATCGCCAGGACATTGCCCGCGCCCAGCTTACGGTCAGCGAAGCCAAAGTCGCTCAGGCCAAAGCCGAAGTCGCTCAGGCGCAAGCAGCCGTTGATCGTTCGGTAGAAGAGTTGAGTTATGCAACGATTCGATCGCCCATTCGCGGCGTTGTGCTTTCGCGCGATGTCGAAATCGGTTCGCCGGTTTCCTCGATTTTGAATATGGGAGCGGCGGCGACATTGGTGATGATGCTTGGCGACATCAGCCAGGTTTACGTGCGCGGCAAAGTTGACGAAGCCGACATCGGCGTCGTCAAGCTCGGCCAGCCTTCGCGCATCAAAGTCGAAACCTTCAAGGACAAAACCTTCGAAGGCAAAGTCACACAGATTTCTCCGCTCGGCGTGGATAAAGACAACGTCGTCACATTCGAAGTCAAGGTTTCGATCAACAATCCCGGCGGAGAGCTTCGCGCCAATATGACCGCCAACGCCGAAATCGTTTTGGAAGAACACAAGGACGTTTTGCTGGTGCCGGAAAGCGCGATTGTTTACGACGCGCAGCGCAACGCGGCAATTGAATTCCCTTCTCCGACAAACCCCAAAGGCAAAGACCGCAAACCGATCAAAATCGGTATCAGCAACGGCACTCGCACCGAAGTGCTGGATGGTTTGAAGGAAGGCGAGAAAGTCATTCTGCAATAAATCAAAAGGCAAAAGGCAGAAGGCAAAAATCAAAAATATAAAGCTCCACGCTTTTGCCTTTTGATTTTTGCTTTTTGCCTTTTGATTTTTTATGCGTGAACTTCTGACACAAACTTACGCCAACCTGATGGCGCACAAGCTGCGAAGCTTTCTGACGATGTTCGGCATCATCTGGGGAGTAATTTCCATCGTGTTATTGTCGGCGGTCAGCGAAGGTTTTCAGCAAGGCAATCTTTACGTTCTGAAAGAGCTTGGCCGAAACATCATCATCATCCGCAACGGACGAACCAGCACTCAGGCGGGCGGCGAACGCGCTGGCAAAGTCATTCGCCTGGACATCGGCGACGTTCGCGCGCTGAAGGAAAAGGCCAAGTTGCTGGAACACGTTTCGCCTGAACTGATGCGTGGATCGGTGAGCGCCAAAAGCGCTTTCAACGCCGGCTCAACACAGATGAGCGGCGTCTGGCCGATTTATCAATACATCCGCACCATCGAAGTAGATCGCGGGCGATTGCTCAACGAACAGGACAGCGCAGAAGCGCGACGAGTCGTCGTCATAGGCTTTGAGATGTGCAAACAGCTTTTCGCCGACCGCGATCCCATCGGCCAACAGCTTTCGCTCAACGGCATTCCTTACACAGTGATTGGCCGGGTCAGAAAGAAAGAACAGGATTCCAATTACACAGGACCGGACAACAATCGTTTGTTTATGCCATATGAAAGCATGCGAAAAGATTTTCCCTTGCCCGGCGAAAACAATACCTCCGATTCGCTTTCGACGATCATCGCCGCGCCTTACGAAGAGGTCGCCAACGAACTGAATCGCATCATCGAGCGCGAAGGCAAAATCAATTTTGAAAAAATCGGACCGGTCGAACAGGAGGTTCTTTCGATCATCGGCGCGCGCAAAGGCTTCGATTCATCGGATCGCGAAGCGCTTTCGATGTGGAACACCGCGCTGGAAACCGTTTTCTTCAACAAGATGATTTCCAGCATGCGCGAATTTTTCATCGCCGTCAGCATCATCACTCTGGCCCTGGGCGGCATTGGCGTGATGAATATCATGCTGATTTCGGTCAAGGAGCGAACGAAAGAAATCGGCATTCGCAAAGCTTTGGGCGCAACTTCGGGGAATGTCTTGCGGCAGTTTTTCAGCGAGGGACTGTTGCTGACTTTGCTGAGCGGGACGATTGGCTTGGGCATCGGCATAGGATTGTGCAAGCTTGTCAATTTGCTGCCACTGCCTGCGCGCTTTGCAGGGATGATCATCACCTGGCAAACGGCTGCGTTTTCCGTCGGCGTGCTGGTTCTGATTGGAATCATCGCTGCGACTTATCCGGCACGACGCGCGGCAGAGATGGTCCCGATTGAAGCCTTGCGTTACGAGATGTGAGCTTAACGTTATGATCATCAAAGAAGTCTTCATTCAAGCAATTCAATCGTTGGTCGGACATCGCATCCGCGCCGCAATGACGATGACCGGAATTGCCTGGGGCATCGTTGCCGTCGTTTTGTTGATGGCTTATGGCAATGGCTTTCACAATGCGATTGCCGTCGGATTCCGCCGCGCGTTCAGCAACGGAACTGTCGTCATCTGGAACGGCCAAACCAGCATGCAAGCCGGCGGCGAGCGAGCCGGTCGTCGCATTCGCATGAAAGAAGATGACGTCGAAGCGCTGCGCCAACTTGGCACGATCAAACACGTCAGCCCCGAATACGTCGAATATCTGCCGCTGTCTTACGGAATCAAACAGACGACCTGCAACGTTCGCGGCATTGCGCCCGAATACGCCGAAATGCGCAGCGAAGTTGCCGAATATGGTCGTTTCATCAATGCCGAAGACGTAGAGAAACAGCGCCGGGTAATCTTTCTTGGCTCTGAAATCGCCAAAAAACTTTTCGGCAATGCTCCGGCGGTTGGCGAAACCATTCGCGTCAACGGCTTGTCGTTTGAAGTGATCGGCGTGCTGACGCAAAAAGTCAGCTTCTCGAATTACTACTCGCCTGATAAATACTCGACCTTCATTCCCTACACGACGGTCAAACAAATCTGGAGTCAGGATTACGTTGACAATCTGGTGATTCAAACTCTCAGCCCGGCGCTGCACTTTCAGGCGCTCAAACAAGTCCGCGAAGTTTTGGCCGCGCGTCACAACTTCAATCCGAAGGACGAACGCGCGCTGACCTTCAACGATTCGGTCGAAAACATGAAAGAGATCAGCGGCATTACCGGAGGTCTGAAAATCATCCTCAGCTTCATCGGCGCATTGACGTTGATGATTGGCGGCATAGGCGTAATGAACATCATGCTGGTCAGCGTCACCGAACGCACGCGCGAAATCGGCGTTCGCAAAGCATTGGGAGCCAAACGCCGTCACATCCTGATTCAATTCATTCTGGAGGCTCTGGTCATCACTTTCTTCGGCGGCGTGCTGGGCATTGCGCTTTCATGGTTGATGGTGACATTTGCCGGTCATCGTCCTTTCCTGGCTGATCTGCTGGAAGACCCAACCAAACAAACTGACATTTACCTGCTTCTGTCCGGCGACGTGGTAATGACTGCAACAGGCATTCTGATGATAGTCGGAATTCTCAGCGGTTTGTGGCCTGCGCTGCGAGCTTCAAAAACCGACCCGATCGAATCCTTGCGTTACGAGTAAAAAATTCGGCGACTGGAATATACGGCGAACTCCGAAGCATTAAACCTGCGAGGACGACGCAACTGCGCATCGCTCTTCCTTGAAATGGTGACAATCACAATCCATCCGGCAAGCTTAGCCGCGCGTGCGGCTTGCCGGGCGTTTTCGGAGGGAGACCGTCATGGAACTGACCAAGCGACAAAATATTCTGAGCTGGGT
>CAYRQB010000110.1:0-17213 GCA_964426025.1 uncultured Heliomicrobium sp. | reverse complement strand
TGATTCTGCTGGCCGCGCAAAAAGACCCCGACAAAGAAGAACCGCAAACCAGCGATCTGTATGATGTCGGCACGGTTGCCATCATCATGCGAATGTTGAAATTGCCCGACGGACGCATTCGCATTCTGGTGCAAGGCATTGCCCGCGCAAAGATCAATTACCTGGATGACAACTCCGGCTTTCTGCAGGCTCGCATAGAAGAGTTGAAGGAAACTTCGCCGGAACAGTCCCTGGAACTGGAAGCCCTGACGCGCAACGTCCGCGCATCGTTGGATAAAGCCGTCGCGCTGGGCAAGAACGTTTCGCCCGAAGTGATGGCAATCGTTTCGACGGTTGAAGAGCCTGCGCGTCTGGCCGATCTGGCCGTATCAAACCTGGAACTGAAAGTCGAAGACGCGCAATCCGTGCTGGAACTGGTGGACATCATTCCGCGATTGCACAGAGTCAACGAATTGCTGGCCAAAGAGCTTGAAGTTCTGACAGTCCAGCAGGAAATCAACACTCAGGCCAAAACCGAAATTGACCGCTCGCAGCGGGAGTTTTACCTGCGCCAGCAAATGAAGGCGATTCAATCCGAACTCGGCGAAGGCAACGAACTGGCCGAAGACATCGCGCAATATCGCGAGAAGCTGTCCAAGTGCAAAATGCCCAAAGCCGTCGAAGAGGAAGTTGATCGCCAGTTGAAAAAGCTGGAACGCATGCATCCGGACGCGGCGGAAACCGGCACGCTGCGCAACTGGCTGGATATTATGGTCGCGCTGCCGTGGTCTAAATCATCGAAGGAAAATCTGGACTTGAAGAAAGCTCAGGAGATTCTGGATGAGGATCATTACGGTTTGGAAAAGGTCAAGGAGCGAATCATCGAAGCTCTGGCTGTCCGCAAGATCAAGGAAAAACCGAAAGGTTCGATCCTGTGTCTGGTCGGCCCTCCGGGCGTGGGCAAAACCTCGCTTGGCCGTTCGATTGCTCGCGCGCTGAATCGCAAGTTCGTCCGATTGAGTTTGGGCGGCGTTCACGACGAAGCCGAAATTCGCGGCCATCGTCGAACCTACGTCGGCGCAATGCCCGGTCGAATCATACACGCCATTCAACAGGCCGGAACCAACAACCCGCTGATCATGCTGGATGAAATTGACAAGGTCAGTTCGGATTTTCGCGGCGATCCGTCGTCGGCCTTGCTGGAAGTCCTGGACCCTGAACAGAACAACAGCTTCCGCGACAATTACCTGAACGTGCCATTCGACCTGTCGAACACCATGTTCATGACGACGGCCAACATACTCGACACTATTCAACCGGCTTTGCGCGACCGCATGGAAGTCATTCGATTGGCGGGTTACACGGAAGAAGAAAAGCTGCAAATCATCCTGCGCCATCTGTTGCCGAAACAGATGGACGAAAACGGCATCAAGCCAGATCATCTGCAAATCAGTGAAGCGGCGTTGCGCGACGCCATCGCCAAATACACGCGCGAATCAGGTTTGCGCCAACTGGAACGCGAGATCGGCAAAATCTGCCGCAAGATCGCTCGCCGCGTCGCCGAAGGCAATACCGAACAGGTCAAAGTCTCGCCCGAAAACCTGAACGAGTTTCTTGGTGTTCCGAAAATCGAACCCGAAGAAATGCTCAAGCTCGATCAGATAGGCGTGGCCACAGGTCTGGCGGTGACGGCCACAGGCGGAGATATTCTTTTCATCGAAGCTCTGACCATGAAAGGCAAAGGCGTATTGCAATTGACCGGTCAATTGGGCGACGTCATGCGCGAATCGGCTCACGCCGCTTACTCCTACGCCAAATCGCGAGCGAAGGAGTTGGACATTGACGAAGAACTGTTCGGCAAAACCGACATACACCTTCACATTCCGGAAGGCGCAATTCCCAAAGACGGCCCTTCGGCGGGTATCACGATGGCGACGGCTTTGGTTTCGGTGTTGTCGCGTCGTCCGATCAACAAACACGTGGCGATGACCGGCGAAATTACTTTGCGCGGCAACGTTTTGCCCATCGGCGGAGTGAAGGAGAAAGTCCTGGCCGCGCATCGCGCTCAAATCAGGAAAGTCATCCTGCCCGCTCAAAACAAAAAAGACATGGAAGACGTTCCCGAAGAACCCAAGCGAGACATGGAGTTCGTTTTCGTCGAACACGTTCGGCAGGTTTTTGACGAAGCGTTGTTGCCGTTATCCGATAAACCCAAAGCGACAAAATCGAAACCGGTAACCGGAAACGGCAAACAGCCCGGTAAAATTCCGGCGGCAAAACTGGCCGCCAAAGCCGATAAAAAGAAAGCGGCCAAAAAGCCCAAGGCAAAAGCTCCGGCCAACAAGCGTTGAGCGCCGGCATCGAGCGATTAAAAATAAAACCGCCAGGATTGTCTGAAAAAGTCAGACGATCCTGGCGGTTTAGTTTTTTAGCGCAACAATCAATTGCTTTGTTTGGCGTCGGCGTCTTCGATGACGATTTCGACGCGGCGATTTTGTTGGCGTCCGGCGGCGGTGTCATTCGTGGCAATCGGTTTGGTTTTGCCGAAACCGCGCACGGCTTTGATCTTCTCCGGCTTGACTCCCGATTCAGTCAGGTAGCTGCTGACGGCTCCGGCGCGGTCTTCCGAAAGTTTGTTGTTCAACTGGTCGGAGCCGACTGAATCCGTGTGGCCTTCGATCTCCAACATCAGATTGCCGGGATAAGCCAGCAGGATTCCGGCCAGCTTGCTCAGCTTTTCGCGAGCCGCAGGTTTCAAGGTCGCTTTGCCGGTGTCGAACAGAACGTCGCCCAGGTTGACTATGAAACCGCGAGTTTCGCGTTTGGTGTCCAGAATTTCAGACAGCGAAACATAAAGCTTTTGCAGAGCAGCGTCGCGTTCGCGCTTGGCTTCTTCGGCTATCTTCAGAGCCTTTTCCGTCTCGGCGCGAGCGGCGGCTTTTTCGGCTTCGGCTCGGCGTGTGGCGTCCTCGGCGGCGCGGCGTTCGGCTTCGGCTCTGGCTTTCATCGCTTCTGCTTCACGTGAAGCGGCCTCGCGTCTAGCGCGTTCTTCAGCCGCAGCACGTTCGGCCTTCTCGGCTTCGATTCTGGCGTTTTCAGCTTGGGCTTTGGCGCGTTCGGCTTCGGCTTTCGCGCGCTCGGCTTCCAACCTGACACGTTCTGCTTCGGCCTGAGCGCGCTCGGCTTCGGCTTTGGCTTCGGCCAGACGGCGCAATCTTTCCTGTCGCTCGTTTTCGATTCGCGCCTGCTCTTCGCGCTCTGTCGCCAGATCGCGCGAAACCTGCGCCAGTCGCATCACGTCGCGAGCCATGCCGCTGAATTTGTTTTCATCCTTCAAATTGCGCGGCCAGATTTGTTCCAGCGTGTTCAACTTGGCTTCGGCCTGCTTCCATTCATCGGCGGCAAATTCTTTGGCTCCGGCTTTGCGGGCGATGTCAATCGAACGTCGCGCGCCCAACACCAGACGCGGCGTTGTGTAATCCGCCTTCAGCGAACTGTCGTCGCTGGCTTCATACAAAGTTCCGGGATCGCTGCGATATTCGGCCTGAGTTGTGCTCACTCCGGCGGTCGTGTTTTTCGGCAAAGTGGTTTCGGCCACGACTTTCGGCGAAGGGAATTTGACCGCGCTGTGCGGTTCGGCTGTGATGATAATGCCGAAGGTTTGGGCAGTGGTCATCGCCTGCAATTCGGCGGTGTAACCGCTGGGCAATTCGGTCAGACTTTCGACCTGGCCTTCGGGCGTCACAGCCCAGACAACGTAGGTCGTGTAAAAGACGCCGTAGGTTTGCGGGTTGTCCAGATTTTGAACTTTCAGCTTGATGCGAGCTTCGTTCTTTTTGTATTCGACATCGGCTCTGCCCAACACGCGCGGCGAAAGCGAAGTGCCGGTCAAATTGACCGTGGTCTTTTTGTTCGTCACGTAACGCACAGCCAACGTAGTGCGTTTGGCAAATGGTTCCTGTCCCGCTTGAGCCAGCGCTCCGGCAGCGAACAGCGCCACAGCCATCAGCGATAAAACAACCTTCTTCATAACCGTTCCTCCTGTTCAATTACTTTTTTAATGAGTCTCCAAGTTCACAACTTTTTGCCGCGTGCTGAGCGCGGCCAGCTTCATCAACGATTGGTTTCTGGAAAACAATGTCACCAGCGCATTGCGTGCCGCCGGTTTGAAAATCAAAGCGCGCAAAATCGCGCTGGCGCGCAATCGGCTGCCAAACTTCGCCCGATGAGATTTTCGGTAGCGCATAATTATCTGATCAACGTCTTCGATGCCTTCGCTGAAAGCCTGATGAACGACTTTCGCAGCCAGTTCACCGCTTGTCAAAGCCAGCAGAATTCCGCTGCCGGTGAACGGGTCAATGAAGGCTGCGGCATCGCCTACGGTAAGAACGTCCGAAATCGTTTGCTTGCGACCGTAAATCACCGGCCCGGTTCCCAGCCATTCGCCTTCAAAAATCGCGGACTGCAATCGCCGCCGAGCCACAGGGTTCGAGCGCAACGTCAAATCCAGCAACCGTTCGCGGTCGCCTTTGGCTTCGCGCAAAGTCGCTTCGGTCGTCAGAAAACACAGGTTGACTCTGTCGCCTTCCACTTCGGACAATCCGCCATAACCATCGCGGAAGAAAAACAACTCGGCCAGATCGTTCAAACCTTCAACGCCTCGCAGATGAATCTTGCAACCGAAAATGCGAGAACCATCAAAACGCGAAGCCGATTGTCGAACCTGATTTGAAAAAACACCGTTGCGTCCCGAAGCGTCAATCACCAATCGCGCGGCGAATTGTTCGACCGTCGCGCCATCGGCTTTTCCTTCGATGAAAGTCAATCCTGCGTCTCGCCGCAATCCTGGGGAGACGTGGAAAGCTTCGCGAACTTCAACTCCGACTTCGCGAGCACGCTGGATCAAAACGAAATCCATCGCCGCGCGAGTCAGGCTGATGGCCTGCGGATGACCGTCGGCGATCCATTCCATCGGCACATCCAACCTGCGTCCGTCGGGAGCAAAGAGCCTGCAACGGCTGATCGTCTTTGCTCCTGCGTCGAACATTCGATTGCGGACTCCCAATCGTTCAAAGACATTCAAACATTCGGGCGTGATGAATTCGCCGCACAGTTTTTCGCGGGGAAACCGGCTCTTTTCCATCAGCGCCACACGAAAACCGGATTGTGCCAGCAAAATCGCGGCTGCTGACCCGGCAGGACCAGCTCCGATGATGATTAGGTCGTAAGTCACTGGTAACCGTCGTCCGACATTTCACAACAGAATTTCTTTTGCGCCCAAACCGCGAGCGATCTCTTCTGCGCGTTCGGCCAGCAATGGCGGCATTTTGACGGCGACCAGAAAGCCCTCGCTTGATGGTTGTTTCATTTGGGGGAGTTCGGTCGGCGGAGATTTTCTTTGCCTTGCGGAGGCGAGCGACATGCCAACCAATGAGCCAATCAGCGCGCCGATGAAAACAAAAAAGACGGAGTGATTGAATAACCCTTCGAAGACAGGAAGAACAAACCAGCCGAGCGCAAAAACAATCAGCCCAACCATCAACGCCGTAGCGCCACCAATCAAAGCTCCGGTGACGGCGCTACGAACCACCGGAGACAGCGCCGAATCGCCGTTCATTGGAGTGTATCTGGCCCGGCGTAATTGATCGTCAATTTCCACGCGAACCATCGTGGCTTCGTTGGTGTCAACACCGATTGCGCTCAGTCGTTCAAGCAATTCGTCGGCAAGCGCCTCACGCTCGTACAGAGCGACCAGCCAAATGTGCTCCCGAATTTCGCCGTGCGAACTTGCTTGTTCGATCATCGTCTTCGTCTCAGCCAGACGCGTTGTTTGTGCTTTGGGGAAGTCAGTGCCAAAATTTCGCACCTCAAAGCTACTGCGAAGCGTATATGCTGTCAACCAGGCTTTGACTCTCGCTGGCAGGAATCATTCGGCGGCAGCAATTCAGGATCACCTTCAGATGCCCGCCATCGAATTGCCCGCGATCCTGCCCTTGGTTTTGCTCTCGGTCTTAAAGACAAGGAGAGAATATTGAATCGTTCCGATTAACGAAGGAGTTCTCAAAGGAGGCGTAATGAGAAAGTTAATTTGTCTTGCATTGATATTGTGCATCAGTTCCGCCGTGGCTTTGGCTCAGGCAAAAGGCCAGCCCGTCAAAAAGCAATCAACGACCACGGTAAAACCTGCCGCAACGAATCCGGCTCAACCGGCGACAGCGCCAAGCGACGCTCTTATCGCTTTGCTGCCCGCATCGGAACTGATTGCCGTCGTTGACATCAACCGCCTGTTCAATCAGTTGCTGCCGCAATTGATGAACATTCAAACCGGCGGACTGGACAAGCTGGCAAAGGATTTGACTGACTTCACTCAGACAACCGGCATTGACCCATCGAAGATTCAAAGCGCGGTGCTGGGTCTGAACCTGCAAGGAACTCAGGGCAGCGGCGCTCTGATCGTTTCCGGCATTGACCTTAACAACCAGCAGATCGAAGCCGCAATGGCGCAGTTCAAGGCTGAATTCAAAACATCCGATTACAAAGGCAAAACGATCTACAACCTGGTTTCAAAAGTGAAATCGCCGGAGGCAGGCCCGTTGTCAGTCAAAACAGATGAAATGGCATTGACGGCACTCGGCGGTCAGCGATTCGCTTTCGGCGATCTGTCGGCCATCAAAAACGTCATTGATATTAGCAACGGCGAAGCCAAAGGCGGCGTCAGCCAGGCGATGAATGGAGCGTTAAACGAAACTCGCGAATCTGCATTATTGCGGTTCGCCCTGAACATCCCCGAAAGCCTGAAGAATGATGTCGCCGATCAAGGCGACCTGTTCAAATCGGTTGGAGCGATAAAGATGGTGTTGGGCACTTTCGACGTCGCAGCCGATTTCAGCCTTTCGCTCGACGCATTGATACGCACTGCATCCCGGAACGACGCTTCTGAATTGGAAAGCGGATTGAATGGCCTGGTCGGTTTGGTCAAGGGAATTTTCGGCGGAGGAACAGGCGATCCCAAAACAGACCTTATCAGCCAAGTGCTTGATCAGGTCAAAATCGGATCGAAGTTGAGCGATGTCTCTCTTTCCATCTCGCTGCCGCGAAGCGTGATTGATCAACTGACAAAGAAACCTGCTCCGACTGAAAAGAAACCGTAGCTCAATTTTTCAAAACCAATCTCAGGCCTGCACAAACAGTCAGGGCTGGAAGGTTCTTGCGACCCTCCAGCCCTTTTGATTTTCGTCCTGCTTTTGAATCTTATTGAAACCGATTACTGCTGACCTTCGGCATTGGCAAAGAATTTATCAATTCGATCCTGATAAACCTTAATCTTGCCTTGGGCTTCGTATCGCTTGCGCGCTTCCTTGACGAAAATGTCGTAAACCATGTTCTGGCGCTCGGCGATGATCGCCTGACGAAGGCCTTCACGTTCGGCGGCAATCTTCGACAAATCGGCGTCTATGCGCTTCGCCGCAGCAAAGATCAAATAAGCGGCGCCGACTTTGATCGGAGTCTTGCAAACTTCGCCATCCTTGAGCGTGATCATTGCCGCTCGCGCCTGATTCTGAGCCTGCAAACCGCCGGACGATGCGCCCGGAAAAGCATAGGTATTGAAGTTCGTGTCCTTCTTGACATCCAGGCCTTCAGCCTTCATCAGGCTTTCCAATTCCGCAGCGCTCTTGGCCTGATTGACCAATTCCTGCGCACGCGATTTGGCCAGATTCGGTTCTTTCTCGCGGCGAAGTTTGTCTTCAACCTGATTGCGAGCCTGATCGAAACTCAACTGCGCTCCATTTTCCAAAACGTCCGCGACACGCGGCACAGCATAACCGCCGGGAATGCTGACGGGTGTGCCGAAATCGCTCTTTTTCAAACCGCTGACTGCGCCTTCAAAAGCCTGATTGTTGGCCAGACTGTCGCTGTCGCCCAATCTGATCGAATCGCCGTCCTTGAAGTAAGCGGTTGATTTGACCATTGATTGAGCGCCGACCTTTAGTTCGGCGGAAATTGCTTCAGCGCCTTTGACCAGGTCTTTGACTTCAGTCGCTTTTTCGTAAACTTTCTGCGCCAGTTCGTTCGCTTTCTGGAAAGCCTTATTGTTTTTCGCAGTCGCCAACAGCGTGGGCTTCATCTGTTCAAAGGGCACTTCGCGCTCTTCGGTGACTTTCATCAGATACCAGCTTGAACCGTCGCGGAACGGACCGTCTATGCCGCCGGTTTTAATATCGTTGGTGTAAACGCGCTGTTTCCAATCGCCGGATTTGTTCGGGTCTTTTTTGATCCAGCCAATGTCGCCGCCTTTGTCTTTGGACGAAGTGTCTTGCGAATAGCCTTTGGCCAGAGCAGCGAAATCTTCCGCCGGAACGTTCTGCGCGCCGCGAGCGCGCTGGGCAAGTTCCTGGACTTTGGCGTTGACGTCGCTTTCATCAGCCGAAGCCAGCACGTCCAGCCGAACGATGCTTGCGCGTTTTTCATATTGCTTGTTCGTTTCGTATTGCGCCTTCAGCTCGGAATCGGGAACGCTGATAATCTTTTCAACGTCTTTGGTCGCAACGAAAACATAATCAACCTTGCGGGTCGGCTGATCGGCCTTGAATTCGCCCTTACGCGATTCGTAAAAAGCTTTCAGTTCGTCTTCAGTCGGTTTGAATTTGCTGCGAATCTTTTCCAGATCAACCACGCCGTAAATCAGATCAATTTTGGTGTTGTCAATCTTGAACTTTTCTTCGATGTCGCGATCAGAAACCTGCTCGGCGGAAGTCAAATATCCGCGCATCTTGCGGATAGTGATTTCGTTTCGACGATCTCTCTCGTATTCGGCAACATCTGCTCCCTGTAACAAAAGGCGGCGGACATATTCGTCTTTGCCGATAAAAGCTCCGTTGTTATCTGTAAATTGCCGTTTGATGATTTCAGCCACTTCGCCATCAGATCCGGTCAGATTGAGGTTTTCCGCCTGATCCAGCACCAGGCGATTGGAGATCAGTTGATCCAAAGCCTGTTTGTCTACGCCCAATGACTTCAACGTTGACATCGGCAACGGATTGCCACGTCCGAAGACAGAAGCCATTTGCATCACCTGAGAGCGGAACTCTTTGAGTTTGATTTCCTGTGATCCGACCTTGGCAATCACGACGTCATCGTCTGACGAACTGACAGTTCGTCCCGTGCCGGTATTCGGCGTCGGGATGAAAAAAACTACCAAGCCGATGAGGAGCACTCCGCAAAAGGCAAGCAGTATGAGATTGCGCGAGCGCTGTAATTTGGTAAATAAGCGAAGCATAAACTTGTTACTCCGAAGCTAAATGTAATGTGTGAACCGCAGAAGACCATCCGCAGCCTCGTCCGGGAAGCAGCCATATTAGCGGCACAGCCAAGCTCGTTCAAGGCATCAATGTGTTCCAGTGAGGTGATAGGTCAACGCGGCGAGCACGAATGGCAGTTTACGGGTTCAATCCGGTGGTTGCAAGCGGCTCATTCTGAAAACATCAGGCGTCTGTGACGGAAAGAAAAATAGAGACGAGCCTCGTTTCTTGCCGATCAGGTAAAAAAGCACTAGCCAGTGCCATAGCTTGCGTCTATAATGCCCAAGTCAATTCGGGCTGTTACTTCACAACAGCTCTCTTGTTTGCAAAGCGGTTTTCCACCGCTTCGTTACCATCAGCGATTCAAAATTGAAGATTCCATTTCTCCCTAAATGTGGATTCTTTAGTTTTATCGGATCGCAAGTATGCGAAAGCCCTGATCGAAAATTCAGCGATTGGAAGTTTCGGAAAGCGAAATCATTTTTCCATTTCCGATCTATACATAGAGTTTTCGCAAAAGCTTTAAGTCCCATTTGAACTGTCGAAGTAATGCTGAAGCTAGAAGGATAACGGGTGAGCATTTTCGAGTATCCGACGCCAGGCATCCGATGAGTCCCTCACACCGGAGATCTGGTGGGTACAACAGATGAAGGTCAATAAGAAGAAATAATTCAGCCCCAAATTCCGCGACAGAAATTTAAGTTGACCAATCCGATATCGGCCTCGCCACGCGATCTAGCCAACAGCAATATATAGCTCCAAGCGCTCGCGCAATGAGTGAATAAAAGTAGAGGCGGCATCAGTATGATTGCCATTGCCGTCAAAACTACCAGCGAACTAATCCATAAATTGCCCCGCTCCAATGATGCGCGCTTGCTTGGGAGGACTTTTGTGTCTTGAACACAAAAGCCGAACCTACACACACAGACGCCGCACGAGCGTCCGGATCTCCCACCGATCCGTAAATCGCAAATAGTTGAAATGAAAGCGCTATCACCTGATTCGCCGGTCAAACCGGTGAAGTTTCCTTTACATTCATCTTCATCGAATTCGAGTTGGAAGACCAGAATCGAAAACTCTGACGCCAAGTCGTTGTGGCGGGAATTGCATCGAATGATCTCCGTGCATCCGCTCGTTCGCTCGGCTCTGGGAATACAACAAAGCTCTGCCAGCCAGGAACCTCCCTTCTCCTTGCACGATCTGACACAGGATTTATATGTGCTGCTGCTGCAAAAAGGGCGCTTCAATCATTACTTGGCGGCTCAAATGTCAGATTCGGAAATCGAGCGCGAAATTTTCCAGATTGAACTGACGAACCTGTTAATTGGTAATTTGCGACGCCGACGTCCGGAAAATTACAGGATCGTTCGCAGAGTCAGCCAGGTTCTGGAAACCGATCCGCGTTTTCGCCGCTTCCGGCAGAAACGAAAGCAGGACAATGGTCAGGTGGAACGTTACCGCCAGGCCGCCGACGCTGTTTTTGGGATGCGCGAATGGGGCAATGACAAAACGATGAAAGACAGCGGCACTTTTACCGACCTGATTGTCAACATTCCCATGCGTCAGCGTAACCGTCGGCGCGCGGGATGCACGGGCGAAACACAGGTGATTGTCAGCAATCAGGAACTGGTCGAACTGCTGATCGAAATTTTCGAGACTATTGATTCTCCCGCTTCGCTCAGAGTCCTTCGCCAATTGGCTTTGAGCAAATTGCCCGTCTACGATCCGATGCTGACTTCGATTGAAGACGAAGTAAACGAAGAACGTCAGGGACGCAATTACAATGATTCTCTTGCGTCGCCCGAAGCCAGCCCCGAAGAAATCACACTCCACAATGAACAGGAAACGGAAGCCAGAGGCGAAGCGGTCAAGCTTCTTGACCGGCTCAGTCATTTGACGCGTTCCAACACACAGCGAACTGAACGGCTCTGGCGCGTTTTGTGGCACTGCTATTTCGATTCCGAGGAACCATCTCAGCTTGAAATCGCCGAACTGGTCGGCATTTCAGATTCATCTGTCAGCGATTACCGCCGCAAGATCGAAAACGAGATGCGAAACCTGAAATTTTCGCCGGATCAATTGGGAAGTTTCGCGGAAGAGTTGGATGAACAACTTCGCTGGCGATTGTCATTGCCCGAACGCACAGAACGCCGACCCGAACCTGGCGAAAAAATCGCCTGGCCAAAATACAAATTTGACAGCCGGGCGAATTTCATGAACCCGCAGTTGGTTTAAGCAAGCGTCTTCTGCGGCATCGGGTTTTGCCGGGACACACATTTTCCAATCCTTCTGCGCCTTTGTCTAAGCCATATTAAAGACGAGTCAGTCAGGAACTTTGCGCTTGAACATTTTCAGGCGCAAAGGCTATTATCCCTCCGCCGATTAAGCATTTACACCGATTTGAGTTTACTGGACTGATAATGCTTCCCCCGCTCCACAAACTGCGCAACCGGTTATCAACTGAATGCCCGAAGCGCATAACCGATCACCCCGCGTCGGACAAGCAATCACACGATTCCGCTTGAGATGATGTTTGGCGAAAACATCGCGGCAAATCCGAAGATTGAAAATTTATTGCTGGTGAATTGGCTGAAGTATTTCGGTTGAACTGGGACAGTAGCTGGATGTGGCGGTTTTGAGCCTTAGTTTTGAGAACAGTAAGTGCCGGCCTGCCAATTGAAACCAATGACCTCATCTCTTGTCCTGTAAAGCGGTTTTCGCTCATCCGGCAGTAAATAAGGAAATTGATCATTCAACCAATTTAACTGCATTGTTCGTGGGATAAACGAAAATGAAGAACGAAAGTAGACCTGTCAATGCTTTGACAGTTGACGTGGAAGATTATTTCCAAGTCGAAGCTTTCGCCGACACAGTGTGTCGCGAAAATTGGGGTGATTGGGAACCAAGAGTGGAGCGCAATACTCATCGTTTGCTTGATCTGTTCGCGCGACGCAATGTGCTTGGCACTTTTTTCATTCTGGGCTGGGTGGCAGAGCGTTTTCCCGCGCTTGTCCGAGAAATTGCCGCCGCCGGTCACGAAATCGCCTGTCACAGTTACCAGCATCAGTTGATTCACACGCAAACCCGCGAACAGTTTCGGGCGGACATACGCCGCACCAAAAGCCTGCTGGAAAACATCACAGGCAACGAAGTCGTCGGTTATCGCGCGCCGACGTATTCGATTACCAGCCGAACGATGTGGGCGCTGGAAATTTTGATTGAGGAAGGCTTTCTTTACGATTCCTCCATCTTCCCGATTCACCACGACCGTTACGGCATTCCGGGCGCTGAGCGATTCCCGCACATTGTTCATTGTCCTTCGGGCGAGATCACTGAATTTCCTCCCTCTACCGCCAAGGTTGCCGGATTGAATGTTCCGATGGCTGGCGGCGGATATTTTCGCTTGATGCCCTATTCGCTTTTTCGTTGGGGACTGCGACGAATCAATCGCCACGACAAGCAACCGGCGATTTTCATGGTTCACGCCTGGGAACTCGACCCGGAACAACCCGTCATTGCAGGCGGAAAATTGAACACCTGGCGGCATCGCGCTAATTTGCACCGCACGGAAAAACGGTTATCAAACCTGCTCAACGATTTCCGCTTCGCTCCGGTGAACGAAGTTTTACGTTTGAGCGAAAAGATTGCGGAAGCCACCAGGTTGCGCGCCATCGGAACCGGCCCGGCTTTCGCCAGCATGGATTGAACCCGCTTAAAGTGACATTGAAGATCAAGCCCTTTCTTCCCGGCGACGAAACTCGATGGGATGATTTTGTGAAGCGTCATCCGGCTTCGACTTTTTGCCATTTAAGCGGATGGCAGCAAGTCATTGAGCGAACCTGGAAACACCGGCAAATGAGTTTGCTGGCCGAACGTGACGGCGAGCTTTGCGGCGTGCTTCCGCTCTTTCACATTCGCAGCAAATTGTTCGGTTCGATGCTGATTTCCACCCCGAACGCGGTTTACGGCGGCGCAATTGCCGATGACAGCGAATCGCATCGGGCGATGATCGAATCGGCAAAGGCGCTGGCCGTGAAGCTGCGGGTTGATTATCTGGAATTGCGCAACACTGATTCGACCGGCGATGAGTTTTACGACGCGGATTTTCATCGGCAAAATCTTTACGTCAGTTTCGATCATCCAATCACGCCGGATGAAAACGCGATGATGAAAAGCTTTCCGCGCGACGTGCGACGGATGATTCGGTTGGGAATCGCCAGCGGATTGATTTCGCAAATCGGTCGCGAAGAACTGCTGGATGATTTTTACCAGGTTTATGCAACGAGTCTGCGCAATCTGGGAACGCCTGTCTTTCCCAAAAAGTTGTTCGCCGAATTTCTGCGCGAATTTCCGGCAAGCAGCGACGTTCTGCTGATCCGTCAAAACGGCAAAATCGCCGCTGGCGTCTTGAGCTTTTATTTCCGCGATACTGTCATGCCTTATTACGGCGGAGCTTATCGCGAATTCAATCGCGCGGGCGTGAACAACTTTATGTACTGGGAATTGATGCGGCTGAGCGCCGCGCGAGGTTTTACCCGATTCGATTTCGGGCGAAGCAAAATCGGCGCTGGCGCTTATCAATTCAAACGCGGATGGCGAATGACCGAACGCGCTTTGCCTTACAATTTTTTTCTGGTTCGAGCCGCAAAGATGCCGAACCTGAACCCGACAAATCCGAATTTCAAACTGATGATCGAAATCTGGAAACGAATGCCCCTTGGCCTGACCAAAATGATCGGCCCGAAAATCGTCAAACACCTGCTGTAAAACTGTAAACAGGATGAAGCTTTTATTTCTCGCTCATCGAATTCCTTATCCGCCTGACAAAGGCGACAAGATTCGCTCGTATCACGAATTGCGCGCGCTGGTCGAATGCGGTCACGAAGTTCACTTGCTGGCCTTTGCCGACGACCTCGGCGATTTGAACCACCAGGTTGATCTGGCCAGATGGTGTTCATCAGTGCAGATTGTCCCGCTCAGAAAAACTTTCGCCAAATTGCGGGCGATGGCTTGTTTGATCGGCTCTCGGCCTTTGTCACTCGGTTACTTTTGGACGATGAAGATGAGGCGACTGATCAAACGCGCGCTGGCTGAACACAAATACGACGCCGTATTCGTTTACTCTTCGGCGATGGCGCAATACGTTCCGCCGGAATGGCGTTCGCGAACGATTGTTGATTTGGTT
Source organism: uncultured Heliomicrobium sp. (assembly GCA_964426025.1). GTDB lineage: Bacteria > Acidobacteriota > Blastocatellia > RBC074 > RBC074 > RBC074. The sequence goes on along the minus strand of CAYRQB010000110.1, from coordinate 2,750 downwards.
GATGTGGATTCCGAAAAATGGTTGGAATACGCCGAGCGATCTTCTGGCCTGAAAGCCAGGCTTTATCGCACCGAAGGCAAAAGGCTGCGAAAATTCGAGCATCAGATTGTCGCAGGCTTTGCCAATTCAATCCTGACGACCGAACGCGAAGCGCGTTTGCTGGACGAACTGGATGAATTCACACGCCGCGCGCGATTGCGAATCATCACCAACGGAGTTGATCTGGATTACTTTCATCCGGTCGAAACCGGTTCGCTAAATGCGCCGACGCAGCGTTGGAACAATCCTCGCCTGGTTTTTACCGGCGCGATGGATTACCGCGCGAACGTCGAAGCCGTCGAATGGTTCGTCAACGAAATTTTTCCGCTGATCAAACAACAGGAACCGCGCGCGGAATTTTTCATCGTCGGCAGCAATCCGACTGCAGAGGTGAAAAAGCTGGCCGAACATCCGGGAGTGACAATCACGGGCTTTGTCGAAGAGATTCCGCCTTATTTGCAAGAGGCTACAGCCAGCGTGATTCCGCTGCGAATCGCGCGCGGAGTGCAAAACAAATTGCTGGAAGCGATGGCTTGCGGCAAAGCCGTCATCGCCACGCCCGAAGCCGCCGCCGCGTTTCGCGTCACGCACGACGAACAATTGTTAGTGGCAAACACAGCGGCTGAATTCGCCGAAGCCACAGTCCAGGTGATACGCGATCAATCGTTGCGCCAACGTCTGGGTTGGAACGCCCGCCGTTTTGTCGAACTGGAACACGACTGGCAACCGTTGTTGCAAAGACTGGTCGAACTGGTCGAATCCGCAGGTCAACGTCGCATCGAAACCGAAAGCAGAAATGTTCGCGCCATCGCTCGCCATTGAAAATCTTCCTGTCAACCATCGGTTATGCTGAAAATTCTGAACATCGTCGGCGCTCGACCGAACTTCATGAAGATCGCACCGATCATCGCGGCCATTCGCCGACGCTCCGGCGAAGCCTCGCAAATTCTGGTTCATACCGGCCAACATTACGACGAAACCATGTCGGCTTCTTTCTTCCGCGATCTGGAAATTCCGCCCCCTGACATCAACCTGGAAATCGGTTCCGGCACTCACGCCGAACAAACCGCTCTGGTCATGCTGGCGTTCGAGCCTGTGTTGTTGGAACAGAAACCGGATTGGGTGGTTGTCGTCGGCGATGTCAATTCGACGCTGGCCTGCGCGCTGACGGCGGTCAAACTCAACATCCGCGTCGCCCACGTCGAAGCCGGTTTGCGCAGTTTTGATCGAACCATGCCGGAAGAAATCAATCGCGTGTTGACAGATCAAATCTCTGACCTTTTGCTGACGCCGAGCGCGGACGCCGATGAAAACCTGTTGCGCGAAGGCATCGCCCCGGAAAAGATCGCGCGCGTCGGCAATGTCATGATTGATACCTTGCTGGCTCAACGCGAGAAAGCGCGTAGCTCGACGATTCTGACCGAATTGAATTTGCAACCGCGACAGTTCGCCGTTCTGACGCTTCATCGTCCGGCGAACGTTGATCACGCGGCGATATTACAAACCATTTTCGCCGCGCTGGATGAGGTTGCGGCGAAACTGCCAATCATCTTTCCCGCTCACCCTCGCACCCAATCGCGTTTGCGCGAATTCGGCGTCAAACCATCGCCGCAAATCAGAATCATTGATCCGCTCGGTTATCGAGACTTTCTGCAACTGTGGAGCAATTCGCGAATGGCGCTGACCGATTCGGGCGGTTTGCAGGAAGAAACAACGGCGTTGGGAATTCCCTGTCTGACTTTGCGCGAAAACACCGAACGCCCGATCACAGTCCAGCAAGGCACGAACCATGTTGTCGGTCGCGATCCCGCGAAAATAATCGCCACAGCTTTCGAGCTGTTGAACGCCGATCAATCACAACCGGCTCAAGCGCCAGAACTGTGGGACGGACGCGCTGCTGAACGCATAATTGACGCTCTGTTGAATTATTGAAGCGCGATAGCCGGTTGCCAATCAGCAATCAGCAATCCGCAACCCGCAACCCGCAATGAAAATCCTTCATGTTTTAGATCATTCGCTACCGCACTTCAGCGGTTACAGTTTCCGCAGCAGTTACATTTTGCGCGCTCAGCGGCAATTGGGATTTCAGGTCGTCGCCGTCACTTCGCCAAAGCACGAACAGTTCAACGACGAAATCGAAACCATCGAAGGCATCGAATATCATCGAACGCATTGGCCGCCTATCACGAAACTTCACGCCGTCCCGATGGTCAGACAGATGGCTTGCGCCACCGCGCTGGCTAAAGAAATCAAACGCCTGGCGGTTGAGCTGAAAGTTGATCTGATTCATGCGCATTCGCCTTCGCTCAACGGATTGGCGGCGGCCAACGCGGCAAAGGCTTTGAACCTGCCGCTGGTTTACGAACTGCGATATTACGAAGAAGACGCGGCGGTTGATCGCGGCAAGACGCGTTACAATTCGCTGCGTTACAGGCTGGCGCAGCGAATGGAACAGCAGGCGCTGGAACAGGCTGATGCGGTTGTCACCATCAGTCACGCTTTGCGCGACGATCTGGTTCGGCGAGTCATTTCGCCTGAAAAGATTTTTGAAATTCCGAACGGCGTGGACACCGATTACTTTCAACCACGCGAACCCGACGCCGAATTGAAGGCCAAACACAATCTGAGCGGAAAGCTGGTTGTCGGTTTCATCGGCTCGTTTTACTTTTACGAAGGGCTGGAATTTCTGGTTGACGCGGTGATTGAAATGC
>CAYRQB010000109.1:14702-17290 GCA_964426025.1 uncultured Heliomicrobium sp. | reverse complement strand
GCGAACCGATTCGCGGAGCGCTGGTCGAAATCTGGCAATGCGACAACAACGGCGCTTATTTGCACAGCGGAACCGGCAATCGCGAAAATCGCGACGCAAATTTTCAGGGCTTTGGCCGTTTTATGACCGGTTCGACCGGCGAATATCTGTTCCGAACGATCAAACCTGTTCCCTATCCCGGACGCACTCCGCACATCCATTACGCCGTCAAAATCAAAGGCCGCGATAAGTTCGTCACACAGTGTTACATCAAAGGCCATCCGGGCAACGAGAAAGACGGCGTGCTGCGAGGAATCCGCGACGCCAAAGCTCGCGAATCGGTGATTGTGGATTTCGCGCCGATCAAAACGTCCAACATCGGGGAATTAACCGCCAAATTCGACGTAGTGCTCGGTTTCACGCCGGGAAGCTGAGTAGCCGATTCGCGATGCGGCAAACTGCCAGATTGCCGCATCGCTACTGAACTCGATCATTCATCAAGCGCGAGACAAGCTGGCAGCTTGTCTCGCATTGGAGAAAGAATCAATGAAACGATGGTCTGCAATTGCCGGTTTGTCACTGCTGGCTTTGTTAAGTAGCACGTTTGTAATCAGCTTTTCCGTCTCTTCAATTGCCGATCAGGCTCATTGGCCGCATTGGCGAGGCCCCGCTTTGACCGGAGTCGCCCGCACCGCCGCGCCGACCGAATTTGGCGACACCAAAAACATCAAATGGAAAGTCGCCATTGCCGGGCGCGGTTTTTCGACGCCGATAATTTGGGGCGACAAGATGTTTCTGACCACCGCAGTGCCGACCGGCAAAACCACTCAGCCAGCGCCGGCGGCTGAGCAGAATCAAGCGCCCGCTGGCGGTGGCCGCAGAGGCGGCGGAGGAGGGCCAGGCGGCGGCGCAGCCGCGGGCGAAGAACACAAATTCGTGGTCATGGCGATTGATCGCAAAACCGGCAAAACGCTCTGGGAAAAAGTCGCCAAAGTCGCCACTCCGCACGAAGGTTATCACCGCACTTACGGCAGCTTCGCATCCAATTCGCCGATCACCGACGGTCAATACGTTTACGTCTCGTTCGGTTCGCGAGGCATTTACTGTTATGACCTGAACGGCAAATTGATCTGGGAAAAAGACCTCGGCGTGCAAATGCGCATGCGTTTGCAATTTGGCGAAGGCGTGCCTCTGACGCTGCATGGCAACATGCTGATTCACAATTTCGACCACGAAGGCGAATCCTTCGTCGTCGCTATGGATAAACGCACAGGCAAGGAATTGTGGCGCGCCAATCGTGACGAACAGAGTTCCTGGTCTGCTCCGTATGTCGTGGATGTCAAAGGCAAAAAGCAATTGGTCATCAGCGCGACGAAAAAAGTTCGCGCTTACGATCCGACCAACGGCAAACTGATCTGGGAATGCGCCGGATTGGGAACCAACGTGATTCCGCAACCGATCCAACACAACGATTCCGTGTTGGTGATGAGCGGTCATCGCGACCCGAAACTGATGGCAATTCGATTGGGCAAGGAAGGCGATTTGACCGGAACCGACGCCGTGTTGTGGAGTCACACGCGCGGAACGGCTTACACGCCCTCGCCTGTGTTGCACGACAACAAATACTACACTTTGTCTGACAACGGATTGCTCAGTTGTTTCAACGCCACGACGGGCGAGCCGTATTACCAGCAACAGCGATTGCCGCAATCCGACAGCTTCAAGGCTTCTCCGATCGCCGCCGGAGGCAATCTTTATCTGGCCAGCGAAAACGGAATCATCACCGTAATCAAACTGGGCGAAAAGTTCGAGGTCGTCGCAACCAACACTCTGGAAGATCAGATGTTCGTCGCTTCGCCAATCGTCGTTGACGGCGAATTGTACCTGCGCAGCAAGACGCATCTGTTCTGCATCAGTGATGGCAAGACAAAATGATGACGGGTGAACATTGCACATTCAGACGTATAGAATCTAATGAGCTACGAATGGCATCCACTGAAGGCGGCGGCAAATCTGAAAAAGCATGGTGTTTCTTTCGAGGAAGCAGTGACGGTGTTTAACGACCCATTGGCGATCGTAGCGCCTGACTACACACATTCAATACAGGAGCAACGCTTCATCTGCTTCGGATCGTCAGACCAAACAGATTGCTAACCGTCGCCTTCACTGAGTTGGCTGATGTCATTCGTATTATCACACCAAGAGAAATGACACTTAAAGAAAGGAGATTCTATGAAGAGGGATATCCACATACTGGATGAAAATGAGCCGGTTGATTTGGATGACGAACTGGAACCTGAATATGACATTGGCGCACTGATTAATAGTGCCCGTAGTGAAGGACGTGAGTATCGTGGCCTTCTTTCAGGGCGATTGGTCAGACTAGCGCCGGATGTCTCAGAGTTCTTTACTACATCAGAGGCAGTTAACGACGCGCTACGCCGTATAATGAGTGAGACGAAGAATGCAGCCTGATTCTGATGATCCGGCGGCAACAATAAACTCCGAGCCTGGTGATTCTCGCGCTCGTTTTTGCCAAGAGTTTTGCTTCAAAGCGTCGCCAGTAAAGCCAGCGTCGCCCAGCCCGTTGTCGAAAGCCGTTGAGCATA
>CAYRQB010000109.1:0-14602 GCA_964426025.1 uncultured Heliomicrobium sp. | reverse complement strand
GCGTCGCCAGTAAAGCCAGCGTCGCCCAGCCCGTTGTCGAAAGCCGTTGAGCATAACTTTCACCTCCAGATGGCCGCGTGGTTTCAGGCCAACTGCCATCGGCGTTCTGCTCGCCAATCAGAAAGTTCCGCCCACGGCGAATGGCTTCATCAATATCTGATTTCCCTTTCAACTCGGCCAGAGCAACCAACACCAAAGCAGTGTCGAAAACTTCAGGAGGCGAATCGGCATAAGGCCCCCAACCACCGTCGCCGGTTTGCGCGCCCAACACCAGCTTCAGACATTCCGCCCGTTTACGCTTTGCCGATTCGTCGGCGCTGTTGGCCGATGCCAGCAGAAACGCCGCCGCTGTCATCACATTGTTCGTGGGAGTGCCATTGAGCCATCTTTCGGCTTTTAGAATCGCGGTTTTGGTTTCCGGCAGATTGGTCGCTTTCAAGGTTTTTAGCGCCAGATAAGTCGCCAGCGGTGTTCCATAAGTTGCAGGCGAACCAATTGAGCTTCCGGCGTCAATGTGCCATGCGCCGTCATCTGACTGGTCGGCGACCAATTTGCGCGCCGCCTGTTCCAATGGACGGCGGTCTTTGACAAAACCGGATTCGACAGCCGTCAACAACGAAGCGGCAAATTGGACATCAGCCAACCGCTTGTCGCTGAATCCCGGATCGCCCTTGTTCTCTTCCCAGCGATTTGGATTTGAAACCCAGACGGTTGTGTCGGACAGCGCTATGGCCGGAATGTTTATTCCTTTGCGCACTGCGGCGTATAAAGCTCGCGCGGCGTCGCCGTTGTTGTGGCAGGAAAAACATCCGTTGTCTTTTGACCAGGCAGGAACTTCCTTTGTCAGGAAAGACAAGGCTTTTGATTCAGCCGTTTCCTGTTTGACTTCCAGCAACCGCTGGCCGCTGGCGGCCAGGACTGCGAAAGCCGCCAAAGCCGCCAGTATCAAAAATCGTTTTGTTTTGAATCCGGGCATCAGCCTATCCATTTCGCCTCCAAATGCACTGAATCGGCAGGCACGAACGAAAATAAACCTTGATCGCACAAATTTGGCATTTCACGCCGTAAGTCTAACGGGTTTAATATGGTCTATCCAATTAAGGAGTGGTATAAGTTGACAGGACCATCACAATCTTTTTTGGGCACGAAACCTGTTTTCTATTGTCACCGTCTGAACAACCAGTGACTGTTTTTTCTGTTTTCATTAAACCTGAAGATGAATATGAAGAGAAAGAATCTGATTCGATCGCTGATTGTGCTGATTCCGGCGCTCTGGTTTGTTGCCGGTTCAACGGCGCAACAGGCACGGAATGTCCAAAAGGCCGCAGACTTCGACAAAGCAATCCAACCCTTTTTCGCCGAAAACTGTTACGTCTGTCACAACACAAAAAAGCAGTCGGGCGAATTGAATCTGGAACAGTACAAGAACTCCGCCGCCGTCCTGCAACATCGCGAACAATGGGAAATGGTCTTGCTCAAACTTCGCACGGGCGAAATGCCTCCAAAAGGTTTTCCGCGACCTGACGAAGCTGAATTGAAAACTGTCATTGGCTGGATCGAATCCGAATTCGAACGCGCTGATCGTCTGGTCAAACCCGATCCGGGACGAATAACTGCCCGGCGATTGAATCGCGCCGAATACAACAACACGGTTCGCGATCTGCTCGGAGTCAATTTCCGACCGGCAGACGATTTCCCGCAGGATGATTCCGGTTATGGATTCGACAACATCGGCGACGTGTTGTCGCTGTCGCCGGTTCTGATGGAAAAATATCTGTCTGCGGCTGAAGCGATTGCACGCAATGCGGTTTTCGGCCCTGAACAACTGAAACCAACGCTGGCCAGATTGCGACCGATGACCGGCAGGATCATCCCCAGCGTCACGCCTTTGACAGATTACGACCAGACCGGTTTGAGTCTGCCCAATGCGCTTCATGTCACGCATCGCTTCCCCGTTGACGCCGAATACAATTTCCGTGTCTTTCTCGGCGGAGTGCGTCCGGCAGGTTCCGAACCTTTGCCGCTGATATTGTGGGTTGACGGCAAGCAGGCGCAAAGCTTCGATTTCGATCCTGACGGTGTGGCGTCTTTTTCAGATGACAGGCAGGATTTCGGCTCGATGACGCACGACTTCCGCGTTCGCGTTTCGGCAGGAAATCATTGGGTAGCCGTTTCAATTCCGCGATTGTACGAAGGTTTGCCGCCAAGTTACGGCGGACCGAATCCGTCGAAACGTCCTATTCCTCCCAAGCCCGAATTCAAACCGCCGCGTCGTCCGCTGCCGCCAGAACGAATAGCGGAGTTGAAGAAACAGTTCGAGGCGCGGATGGCGGAAAAAGTTCCGGTCAATCAGGCTCGCATCAGTTCGTTGGACGTTGGCGGCCCTTACGACCAGAAAAAAGGACCGACGGACGAAAGCCTGAAAAAGATTTACGTTTGCGGTCATACCGCCGGCAATCATCAACCCGGCTGCGACCGAAAGATCATCAGCAATCTGGCTCACCGCGCTTATCGCCGACCGGTCAACAATTCGGAAGTGGAACGCCTGCTCGGTCTGGTGAAAATGGCACAGCGGCAGGGCGATTCATTCGAAGAAGGTCTGGTGCAGGCGATTCAGGCCGTGCTGGTTTCACCGCATTTCCTTTTCCGAATTGAGCAACCTGTCAACGCAGCCAACGGCAAAGAGCCTCGCTCCGTCAATCAACCGTCAAACGCAAAATCGTTCGCCTCCGACAAGGGAGTTGATTCTCAGGATATTCAACCGATCAGCCAGCACGAACTGGCTTCGCGATTGTCGTACTTTTTGTGGAGCAGCATGCCGGACGATGAATTGTTGCGTCTGGCAGACGAACGAAAGCTTCGACGCCCCGGCGTGTTGGCGGCTCAGGTTCAACGCATGCTGAAAGACCCGAAATCGCATGCGATGGTGGAAAATTTCGCCGGGCAATGGCTGGAACTACGCAAGCTGGAATCGGTCAAACCCGACCGCGAACGTTTCCCGCAATTCGACGAATACCTGCGCATGTCCATGCTTCGCGAAACCGAATCGTTTATCGAAAACATAGTGCGGCAGGATCGTTCGCTGCTGGATTTGATTGACGCCGATTACAGCTTCCTGAACGAACGGATGGCGCGATTTTACGGAATTGCGGGCATCACCGGTCCCGAATTTCGCATGGTCAAATTGAATCCCGAAACCAAACGCGGCGGCATACTGACTCAAGCCAGCGTGTTGACGGTTTCGTCGTACTCGACACGGACTTCGCCAGTGTTGCGCGGCAAATGGATTCTGGACAACATACTGAATGCTCCGCCACCGCCGCCGCCGCCGGGAGTGCCGAATCTGGACGAAACTAAAATCGGCTCGGCGGCTTCGTTGCGGCAGCAATTGGAACAACATCGCACGAATCCGACTTGCGCGGCCTGTCACGCACGTCTTGATCCGCTAGGTTTCGGGTTGGAAAATTTCGACGCCATCGGCAGTTGGAGAACAATGGATGGCAAATTCCCCGTTGACTCTTCAGGCGTGTTGCCCGATGGCAGAACTTTCAACGGACCGCAGGAATTGAAAGTCATACTGAGAGCCGACCGCAACGATTTCACCGAAGGCGTGACGGATAAATTGCTGACTTACGCGTTGGGTCGCGGGCTGGAACGATACGACCGCGCGACGGTCAGACAAATTGCAAAACGCGTCGCCGCGAATGAATATAAGTTTTCGAGTCTGGCGCTGGAAATTGTGAACAGCTTGCCGTTTCAATATCGAAGAGGAGATCAAGTCAGATGATCATCACACGCAAAAAACTCCCAAGAAGAACTTTCCTGAAGGGCATCGGCACGGCCATCGCTCTGCCGATGCTGGACGCCATGACGCCTGCGCTCAGCGCCGCGCCGAAACCGCCTGTCAGGCTGGCGTTTCTGTATGTCCCAAACGGCGTGGTCAATATTGACTGGTGGAGACCGAAAGGCGAAGGCAAGGATTTTGAGTTTTCGCGATTGTTGAAACCGCTGGAATCGTTCCGCAATGACATCTTTGCTTTGTCCGGGCTTGATGATCACAACGGCAACGCGCTCGGCGACGGCCCCGGCGATCACGGACGCGCCGGAGCTTCTTTCCTGTCAGGCGTTCATTGCAAAAAAACCGCTGGAGCGGATATTCAGGCGGGCATTTCGGCGGATCAGGTCGCGGCGCAGGCCGTTGGCCATCAAACGCGCTTCCCTTCGCTTGAACTCGGTTGCGAAGATTCGCGCACAGTCGGCAATTGCGATTCGGGTTACAGTTGCGCTTACACCAACAGCATCTCGTGGCGAACTCCGACAACTCCGAATCCGCCTGAGATCAATCCGCGCATGGCTTTCGAACGATTGTTCGGCTCCGCAGACCTCAGCCTCGCCCCTGAAGTTCGCGCCCGACGCGCCGAATATCGCAAGAGCATTCTTGACCTTGTTCGCGAAGACACCAAAAAACTGGTCGGCAATTTAGGATCGAATGATCGTCGCAAGCTGGACGAATATCTTTTCGCCATTCGCGAAATCGAACTCCGCATCGAAAAAGCCGAAAACGACAATCGCTCGATCACTCCGCCGATGGAAAAACCCGCGGGCATTCCCATCGGGTTCACCGAATACGTAACGCTGATGTGCGACATTCAGATGATGGCGTTTCAAACCGATTTGACTCGCATCTCTACGCTGATGTTCGCGCGCGAAGGCAGCATGCGCGTTTACCCTGAAATCGGCATCAACGATCCGCATCATCCGTTGACGCATCATCGCAACATTCAGGACTGGATCGAAAAAGTCGCCCGCATCAACATCTATCACGTTGAACTGTTCGCTCAATACCTGAAACGGCTGAAAGACACCAAAGAAGGCGACGGCAATCTGCTGGATAATTCGATGATCCTTTACGGCGCAGGCATCTGCGACGGCAACAGGCACAATCACGAAGACCTGCCCATTCTGCTGGCCGGTCGCGGCGGAGGAAGTTTCAAACCCGGTCGCCATATTGTTTATCCGAAAGGAACGCCTCTGACCAATCTGTATATGACCCTGCTGGATCGAATGGGAGTACAACCCGAAAAAATCGGCGACAGCACTGGGAAGGTCGCTCATTTGAGCGAAATCTGATCTTTCAATCTTCGTAGTTGAATATGGACAGGCAGGTAAACCATCGCTGTTTATCTGCCTGTTCCTGATTAAGCCAATAAATTTATCCGCGCCGACGGCTATTACCGTTCCTGGAGGTCGTGTATCACTTGGCGTGCGGCTGCGCTCGTTGCCAATGGCTCCGAACGGATTGAAGGCGTAATAGGCCTCTGTTATCTTCGGCTCATTGGAGGTATGAGAGAAGCTATGTGGACTGACGAGAAACAACAAAAGCTCAATGCACTGCGGGAAAAGGAGTTCACTGGAACCTTGACCGCTGATGAACAACGACAACTTGATTTGCTCTTTGCTGAGATGGATGAGGAAGAAGCAGAGATGCTGCGTCCGGCAATGGAACGGATGGAACAGGAGCATCAGCAAGACCAAGCGGAAATTGCGCGTTTGCAAAGGAAGAAGGAACTGCTGGCCACACTGGCCGCGCAAGAAAAGCAGTTATTACAACGCGCAGCAGCCGTCTTGCAGGAAGTGCAAAGCGAGAAAGCGCGGCTACGCGCGGAATACGAACGTGCGCTTTCAGAATTATCGCGCGTCGCCTGAATCACACTTCCAACTTTATGATCAGCCAGAAACTCCGCCAAATCGTGCGTGTCACCTATGATTTCCGCTGTGGCTATTGCGACATGCACGAAAATGAAGTCGGCAGCGAACTGGAAATAGATCATTTCCGTCCGTTGGCGGCAGGCGGCAGCGATGAACCGCACAACATGGTCTATTGCTGTTCGGCCTGTAATCGCAATAAGCGAGATTATTGGCCGGAAGACGAAACGCGACGGTTGTTACACCCGCTGCTGGATGTTTGGACCCTCCACTTGCGGCAAACCGAAGATGGGCAACTGGAGGCGCTTTCAGAACGTGGGGCGAATCATTTGCGGCGACTACGGCTCAACCGCCCACAACTTATTGCGGCTCGCTTGCTGCGCCAACAACGTCAGACAGACGCTCTGGAACTCACCGCCTTGCGGGCTGAAATTGGGCGAATCAATCAACACCGAGCTGATCTCGAATCCCAACTGCAAGCAATCTCGGAGCAACTCACGAGAAACAGGGATTGACACATGTCAGCCTATTAACGCCAGCGCAAATGATTGGATACGGTTACGCCGAATCAGAAACAAGATGAACAACTCGGCGAGACGCTGAAACAGCCGCCGGGCGCGAAACTGATTCGCAATTTTGTGTTTCGATGAGACTTCGGGCGATTCCAATTTTTGCAGTTTTCAACCGACAACCCATAAAGGACAAACCAGAGATGATCAGATCAATTCGTGCATTGTTCACCCTCGCGTTGTTGCTCTTTGCAACTTCGTCAGCAATGGCTCAAGCCAATCAGCCGCAGGAAAATTATCCGGCGCATCCCGATTCGTTACCGCAGGAAGGCGTGCCCAAAGGCGAGCTGATGAAGTTCACTTTCGAAAATTCAAAAATCTTCCCCGGAACCTGGCGCGAGTATTGGGTCTACGTTCCGGCTCAGTATTCGCCGGACAAACCCGCCTGCGTTTACGTCAATCAGGACGGAGTTCAATGGAACGCGCCGGTCGTGTTCGACAACCTGATCCACAAAAAAGAAATGCCCGTGACCATCGGCGTCTTCGTCATGCACGGGCGAGTTCGCGCGGCTGACGACAAAGCGGCGCTCGATCGTTTCAACCGCAGCTTTGAATACGATGGACTCGGAGATAACTACGCGCGCTTCCTTCTGGAAGAATTGCTGCCCGAAGTCGAAACCAAAAAAACCGGCGATGGCCGAGCGATTCGTTTGTCGAAAAACGGCAACGACCGCGCCATCGGCGGAGCTTCAAGCGGAGCGATCTGCGCTTTCACAGCCGCCTGGGAACGCCCTGACGCGTTCAGCCGGGTCTTCAGCGCTATTGGCACTTACGTCGGTTTACGCGGCGGCGACCGTTACCACACGCTGATCCGCAAATACGAACCGAAACCCATTCGCGTCTTTTTGCAGGATGGCTCAAACGATCTGAACATTTACGGCGGAGATTGGTGGATGGCCAATCAGACTATCGAACGCGCGCTCAGCTTCGCCGGTTATGAAGTCGCTCACGTCTGGGGCGAAGGCGCTCACAACGGACGACACGGCACGGCTCTGTTTCCTGAAGCGATGAAATGGTTGTGGAAGGATTGGCCAGCGCCGGTCAAAAACGGCGCGACCAGAAACAACGCGCTCAATGATCTGCTGATTTCGGGCGAAGGCTGGCAATTGGTCGGCGAAGGTTATCGTTTTACCGAAGGCCCCGTCGCCAATGCCAAAGGCGAAGTCTTTTTCGCCGACGGCATGAGCAACAAAATCTGGAAGGTCGCATTGGATGGCAAGCTGACCGAATTCGCCAACGACACCAAAGGCTCATACGGCCTGGCTTTCGGACCCGATGGCAAGATTTACGCCGCTGCGACCGCTGAACAGAAAATCGTCGCTTACGATGCCGAAGGCAAACCATCCGTCGTCACAGACAGTTTGCGCGGCAATGATCTGGTCGTAGCGAACAACGGAAACATCTACGTCACCGAACCGAAAGGTTACGAACCGCAAAGCAACATCTGGCTGATCAAACCGAATGGCGAAAAGAAAGTCGTGGATACGGGTTTGCGATTTTCCAATGGCATTACGTTGTCGCCGGATCAAACGCTGCTATACGTGGCGGAAATGCGCACACACTGGGTTTACAGTTACCAGATTCAAGCTGATGGGTCGCTGGCTCATAAACAGCGTTATTACTGGTTACACGTTCCCGACACCGCTGACGACAGCGGCGCTGACGGCATGCGCGTTGACCGCAATGGCCGGTTGTATGTGGCCACACGGCTTGGCGTGCAGGTTTGCGATCAGGCCGGACGCGTCAACGCCATCATCCCGACTCCAAACGGCAGGATCACAAATCTCTGTTTTGGCGGAGCGAACGGAGACATTCTCTTCGCCACCTGCGGCGACAAAGTTTACAAACGCAAGCTGAAGGTCAAAGGAGCTAATGCCTGGGACACACCGGTCAGACCCGCTCCGCCTCGGCTATAATTGCGTTAAATCGAAACCTCAATCAGGATTCAGGCAAACTAGAAAAACAGGAGAACTGAAATGAAGTCAGTAAGCAGAAGAACTTTTACCAAAGCTACGCTGGCGGCTGGAGCTGGAACGGCTTTCAGTCATATGCGCATTCTTGGCGCAAATGACCGCATCAATGTCGGAATCATCGGCCCCGGCGACAGAGGCAATCAGATTTGGCCGATCTTTCTGAAACAAGCCGATGTCAATCCGGTCGCGGCGGCGGACGTTTACAAACCTTATCTGGAACGCGCGGCCAAAGCAGCCGGAGGCAAAATCTCCATGCACGAAGATTTTCGTCGGCTGCTGGACATCAAGGAAATTGATGCCGTCATCGTCGCCACGCCGGATCATTGGCACGCCCTGCCGACGATCATGGCTTGTCAGGCCGGCAAGGATGTTTATTGCGAAAAACCTTTGTCGCTCTTCGTTCGCGAAGGCCGGTTGATGGTCGAAGCGGCGCGCAATCACAACCGCGTTGTTCAAACCGGTTGCCAGCAGCGTTCAGGACTGCATTACCAGAAAGCCGTCAAGCTGATTCAGGAAGGCGCAATCGGCAATGTCCGCAAAATTTCGGCTGGATATACGCGGAACGCCATGCCGGGTTTCAAACCGGAAGAAATTCTGGGCAACAGCAAGGAAGCTCCAAAGGAATTGAATTGGGATATGTGGCTGGGGCCTGCGCCTCAGGTTCCATACGATCCGTTCCGTTGTCATTACAATTTCCGCTGGTTTTGGGATTATTCCGGCGGACAGATGACCAATTGGGGAGCGCACAATCTGGACATAGCTCGATGGGCTTTGAATGCCAGAGCGCCGCGAGCCGTTTCAGCTTTCGGCGGACGTTATGAAATCAAAGACGGCGGCGAAACCCCCGACGTGCAGGAAGTTCTATACGATTTCCAAACCTGTGTCGTTTCCTGGACTGGCCGCGAAGTCAATCGCACGCGCGACGAGTACCTGGTTTTTCACGGCACAAAAGGAACGCTGAACATCATGCGCGACGGTTTCACCATAACGCCTGAAACCTGGCGCAAACAAACCAAACCGGAAATCGAACCGATGCAGATGAAAGGCAACGGAACAGAATCGCAACATATGCACATTCGCAATTTCCTGGATTGCGTCAAAAATCGTCAGCGCCCGATTGCCGATGTCGAAGAAGGTCATCTGACTGCGACAATGTGCCACCTGGGTAACATCGCCACCCGGCTTGGACGTTCTTTCAATTGGGATGCCGAAAAAGAAGAGATTCCCGGCGACAAGGAAGCTAACCAAATGTTGTCGCGTTCCTACCGCAAACCGTGGAAGCTGGCATAACAGACTTTCACGCACGTTGAAACAATTGAACGAGCGCGACGGTTGAGGGAAATGATCAACCGCGCGCTCTTCTTCATATTCGTCGCCAAATCATTCAGGTCAGAGCGAATGTTTCTGGCAATCGTCCTTTGATTTCGGTTATAACTCAGTCAGTCCCGATTCAAACCGGAGGTGGAAAAACATATGCAGTTGATGGATTGTTTTGATCGTAATCGCGAATCGTTCGGTAACCGTCGGCGCTTCGCCTGGCGCATTTTGCTGACAATATCGGTTCTGGTCGTTGGGCTGTTGACCAATGCGAATACCACTTTCAGCCAGGCATCAGCCACAAAGGTCAAACCTGAAGAGCAGAAATTCCCCGACAGTTTATCCGCAACGGAATTTTCACGGCTGAGCCGCGAGTTTTCGGAAGAAGGCGGTTATTTCCGCTCTGACAATTTCACGTCCAACGAAACTTCCTACCTTCATATCGTGGATAAGTTGCGGCAATTGGGCACGACCGGCGGCGCATACCTGGGAGTCGGGCCTGAGCAGAACTTCACTTACATTGCGAAGGTGCGCCCGCGCATCGCCTTCATCGTTGATATTCGCCGTCAAGCGATCATTCAACATTTGATGTACAAGGCAATTTTCCATCTTTCGCCGAATCCGGCTCAATTCCTTTCGCGGTTGCTGAGCAGGCCGCTGCCAAAAGAGAAAAAACCGGCGGAAAACGCTCCGGTCAATGAACTGTTGGCGTTTTTCAGTCAGGCGACAAGCGATGAAAAAACTTACGCCGCCAATCTGGCCGAAATTCGCAAAGTGATCCAGGACGATTTCAAGTTTCCGCTTTCCGAAACTGATCGAGCGAGCCTGGAATACGTTTACAAAAGTTTCCGCAACGAAGGGCTGGAAATTTCCTATCGAACCGAAGGCGGTGGGTGGGGCAATTACTTCCCAACGCTGAAAGACATCATCTCAGGAACGGATTTGAATGGTAAGCAGGGAAACTTTCTGGCAACCGCGGATGATTACGAATTTGTGCGCGGCCTGCATATGAAGAACTTGATCATCCCTGTGGTAGGTGATTTTGGCGGCAAGAAAGCGTTGGCCGCTGTCGGCGATTACTTGAAGAAAAATGGTTTCACGGTGACGGCTTTTTATACTTCCAATGTCGAACAGTATTTGTTCGGCAGCGGGTTATTCACCGACTTTGCCGAAAACGTCCGCAAATTGCCAATCAACGAAAAGAGTTTGTTTATCCGTGCCGTTGCCGGTCGCGGTTCGCATCCGGCGCGAATGCCAAACCACCGACTGGCAACGATCATGCAGCAAATGACTGTCTTCCTGAAAGACTTTGATGAAGGTCTTTATCCGACATACACAGACTTGCTGATGACTCATTACATCGCCCCTTGAAATGCTGTTTGGCATCAGTCGAATAAAAAATCCACCGGCATTCCGGTTCAACAGTTTGTAGCTGCTGGCCGCTGAAAGCCGGTGGATTTTTTATTGCTTCATGGCTTGCCTGCTATTAACAACTTGGAGGCAGAAAAGCGCCACGTTTTCATCTACCTAACCGCAATGCTGTTATCGGGCTTGAATCAGATGAACCGACGAAGATCACGGCATTCCTCACCGTACCTCCGATTTGATCAATGTGCGCTCCAACTACCAACGGATATGTCGGCGTTGTTCGACTGGTGTAGAACAATCGGCCATTCCGGTAATATTTGACCACACCTCTTTCGACTGCGATACGGAAGATGTCTCCGACGTTATAAGCCACTTCTGTCCGGTATCGGTTACCTTCGAACACCGATGCTTCGTTACCCAAAGCTATGGAGAAATCAATATTCTTGGCTCCGACTGTTTTACCATTCAGAATCAATCCAATCCATTTCACCTTGTTTTTCTCACTGGCGACGAATTCCACGTAACTATTACCCGAAGTAATAACCTGCTGTGAAACCGCCGAAGTCGGACAGCCATCGCATCCGCCTACTTTCATCAACACACCGCCATCCAGGACCAAACCTTTCAGCCTTGTCCAAATGACAGGCGCAGCTCCGGCTCCTGCCGTGCTTGGGGTGACAAAAGTGAAGTTACCTGATACGGCCAGATTGCCTGCCGCGTCGCGCGATTTGACTCGGAAATTGCATACTTCATTCGCATTTAATCCTGAAATCGTCAGAGAGTGCGCAGTAACCATTGAGGTATCAATTGAGGTACTCATGCCATAAGCAGTTGTAGCTCCGTATTCGATCTGCGAAGTCGAAGGCTCGTTTGTGCTCCAGACAATCGTGGCAGCATTTGTCGTGATTGCGGAAGTTCCAATTCCGCCCAGCACAGGCGGTGTTACATCTGCCACAGGGGTTGGCGCTGGCGTTGGCGTCGGAGTAGGAGATGGCGTCGGAGTAGGAGACGGCGACGGCGCCGAAGCTGTGCGGAAAGTATAGTTACCCGATACTGCCATCGTACCAACGTTGTTACGCGATTTTACCCGGTAATTGTAAAGTGTGTTTGGAGCAAGTCCCTGCAATGATTCAACGTGAGAAGTCATCATCATTGGGTTGAGTGCGGTTTGCTGTCCATATCCGGTCGTCGTGCCGTATTCAACCTGACTGTCTGCCATTACATTTGTGGTCCAGGAAACCGTAACACTCGAAGTCGTAGCAGTTGAATTCCCGACGTTCGAAATAGCCAAAGCAGGTGTGGGAGTAGGCGAAGGAGTGGGTGTTGGCGACGGCGCAGGCATTGCTTGCCCCATCATACAACCTAAATCCAGACCATCGGTTCCGGAATTGCGGTATGGGCTGGTTGAAGACAAACGATAATCGCCGCCTGAAAGATTGACGAAACCTACTCCGCTTAACGATGTGGGGAAATAATTTCCGGCTGGATAAAGCGAGCTTTGACCACCCGCCAATATGTTTCTGGAAAACACCGCTCCGGGAAAATACATGTTTATGGTGGCATTTCCTGGGCCCACGCTGTCGCCCAATACGCCGTAGGTATTATGCGCGCTGATATTGTTGGTGTAGACGAAATTAGGGCTGGGCACTCCGTAAGCAGTAACGACGGTTCCCGAACCAATGATCGTGTTGTGATCAATAGTTACGTCCGGCGTATCTGTGATCTGAAAAAACCGTCCGTGCGTGCCACCCCAACGCCCTCCATCAATATCTTCCCACAAATTGTTACGGATCATCACTCTTCGCATCTTGTCGCTTGTCTGATACGGATCAAGGCCAAGCAGGTTAATACCTGCGCCTGAGTGACGAATTATATTATTGGTAAATGTTACATCGCGGGTAACTGTCCAGGGAGCGCCACCATCCTGATTCTGACACTTCAACACGATGGCAAAACCGTCTTGAGCATCCTGCCAGTTATTTTCGAAGATGTTTCCATCAATCAGGATTCGTTCGCCTATCTTCAGTTCAAATATATTTTTCACAGACCAATGAATACCCGCGTAACTCGGATCACCTACCTTCCATCTCAATGGTTTGTAAAGGTAGTTATTTCTGAACTCGATGTCGGCAGGTATCAAACCGGAAATTGTCGGGTCAGCCCCTCCAATCATGAAGTTTTCTCCCGAACCCTCCAAATAGTTGTTGACAATTTTGTATGGTCCCGGGCCGTTCCATCCGCAGATAGCCTGAGTGTCGAAACCAACGCCATGACATTCGGAAATAAAAGAATCTATCACCGCCGTCCGTCCGCTGTTCAGAGCAATTCCCCGAGAAACGTCTCCAGTTGAATTACCATGAATATAACAACGATCAACGATTATATCCTGAGGAACTTTGCTCAACGTATTTTGAACCGAAGTTGCATCTCCCAATTTGACGATGCCGTAATTCGTTGCAACCCCGGGCTGGATACCAATTTCCAATCCTATAAATCTGTAATGGTGCGCGCTGGGGGCGGTTAATATTGCCGCCTCTGCATTCGGTGTTACTATTTTCGGTAACAAACCGGCAAATTGAGGAGTTATCCTGGTTCCCGGCGGCGGAAGATTAGCATCCGGAGTCGAACTGCGAATAACAATCCACCCCTGACCTGATTTTACAGGCAACGTAAAATTGCCTGTAAAAGTGGCTCCTGCCTGCAATGATATGATATCGCCCGGCAAAGCTTGGTTGATTGCGGCTTGCAGATCGCCTCCGGCATTAACGTTTATTGTACGTCCGGAGGGAGATACATAATCCGTGTTCAAATAAACTCTGGGTAACTCCGGAACCGCAGCAGCGGCAGCTACACCTCCTGTCAAGCTACCGTTATTGGTGAAAAAGCTTGTTCCCCAGTCGGAAGCGAAAGACAATATTCCAAAAATTAACAGGAAAGTAGTTAAAAGTTTGACATTCATATTTGTCTTACTTGTTTTCATTTGGCACCTCGAAATGGATTAATGTTGGTAACAGCGCCTCAGTTCTGGGGATACACTTCCGATGCGCCGCCAAGTTCAGGCAGAACAAAGTTGTCCTTACTGATAAAGCTTAGTTAGAGTGGGGGTAAATGAGCTTGCTTGGGGATCGGATGGGCACACTACTACTTAGGCCAATCCACACGGGATAGCATTGGCAATACGGTTAGGAGGTGGAGAATCGCAGAAAGCGAGATTGGGTCGGATGAAACTCACTGCGAAAGCTTCTGTTTGTCAAAACTGGGGATAAAACAATGAAGTGGGCACAGGCAACGCACCCTCACCTTTCCTTGCCATAATACTGCCTAAAGGGATGCCCAAGACCAATAGTTCGGTCGCCGAGGCGACAGAACCATTTGTTTGTAGTGTTTTTGGGAGGAAATGGGTTAACGAGACGAAGGCATTATACAAAATGAAATCGTCTTGTAAAGCGGATATTAGGACTGCCACAAAATGAGCGGCTTAAATGCTTCCAAAGCAAACGCAATTTGGCAATACTGAGTTCGGGGTGAAAATTCTCACTCGAATGCTGATAAATAAAAGTCCCGAAGTTTGCGGTTGTCGAAAAATACAAAGGGTAAATGTATCTCAGGCTTTACAGTACCCGGCGGTTATCTCGAAGGCTCCACGCGTCTGATAGGAATTTTATTTGG
>CAYRQB010000108.1:0-17291 GCA_964426025.1 uncultured Heliomicrobium sp. | reverse complement strand
TATGAATTACAAAAACAACATTCTGGAATTGATCGGCAAAACGCCGATGGTCAAATTGAACAAGCTGAATCGCGGATTGAAGCCGTTGATGCTGGCGAAGATTGAATCGCTCAACCCCGGCGGCAGCGTCAAAGACCGCATCGGTCAGGCGATGATTGATCGCGCCGAACGCTTGGGCGAATTGAAACCCGGCGGCACTATTGTCGAAGCCACCAGCGGCAATACCGGAATCGGTCTGGCTCTGACGTGTTCGGTGCGCGGTTATCGTTCGATCTTCGTCATGACGGACAAATGCAGCCATGAAAAGGTTCGTTACCTGAAAGCGCTGGGCGCGGATGTGATCGTAGTTCCGGCGGCGGCCAAGATGGATTCGCCGGATCATTACGTCAACACGGCCAAACGCATTGCCGCCGAAACTCCGAACGCGATTCTGACCAATCAATACGGCAATCCCGCCAACCCCGAAGTTCATTACCAGACAACCGGCCCGGAAATCTGGGAAGACACCGACGGCAAAATCACTCATTTCGTCGCCGGAATGGGAACCGGCGGAACGATCAGCGGCACGGGTCGTTACCTGAAGGAAAAGAATCCGAACATACGCGTCATCGGAGCCGACCCTTACGGTTCGGCCATCAAAGGATTCAAGGAAACCGGCAAGCTGATGGCCGCTTCGCCTTATCTGGTCGAAGGCATTGGACAGGAAATCATCCCCGAAAACGTCCAACTGAAATACATTGACGAAGTCATCAACGTCACCGACCGCGATTCGTTCAATCTGGCCAGGCGGTTGGGACGCGAAGAAGGAATCTTCTGCGGAGGCAGCAGCGGGACGATTGCCTGGGCCGCGCTGAAAGTGGCTGAGACGTTGACTGAAAACGACATCATCGTTTTCATCATCTGCGACACGGGCGAACGTTATCTGTCGAAATTCCTGTCGGACGAATGGATGAAGGAAAAACGATTGCTCGGCCAGGAGCGAATGACACTGGGTTTGCTCAACGATTTGAAATTGAACACAGGCAAGCTGAGGCTGATTTCAGTTTCGCCGCGAGCCAAAGTCGGCGAAGCGCTGGATTTGATGAACAATCATGGTTTGTCGCAATTGCCAGTGATCGAAGACGGCAAATCGGTTGGCAGTGTGCGCGAAAGCAGAATCGTGGCTCAATTGCTGGACAATCGCGAACTGATCGAATCTCCGGTGACGGAAGTGATGGACGCGTCGTTCCCGGTCATCGCCGAAACCGTCGAGGTTCAACGCGCCAAGCAATATTTGAAAGATTCGCCCGCCGTGCTGGTCGAAGAATACGGGCGGATTGTCGGTATTATCACCCGCCACGACGTGCTGGACATTGAAGCCTGATCGGACAAGCGAACTCAGTTTCACGAGGTTCTGTTGCCGCCGCGACTCAGAAATTTCTTGTCCAGTATTGCCTGAAGTAAATTCAATCTGGCGCCGAAATGTTTGACAGCCAAAACCGGAACTATGCTTTCCGCGATTACATGTTCAGTTTCACTGCCCAATAAAACCGCTGCTGACCGGCTACGGCCACGCGTTCCCATTACTACCAGATCAATTTGCTGACTTTCGGCCACACGTTCGATGGCGTGTGCGACATTGGCGCTTTCTTCAAAAAGAGGTTTGACTTCAATGCCGTGAAGATTGATTGGCGCGATGAATTTAGAAAATGCCTCCATTTCCTGACCGCGAATCACTTCGTCATATTCGTCGTAAGTGACCGACGCTTCGTTGAAATAAACGTGCAGCGCGAAACAGCCATTACCTTTGCCCTGCGATACCAACATCGTCGCCGATTCAAGCGCGTCGGCTGAAGGGGCTGAAAAATCTATCGGAACCAGTAGATTGTCAATTTTCAAAGGAGCGCCTTCCGGTTTTATCCAAACCGAACAAGGCGCTTTCATGGCCAAACGTCGCCCCATTATTCCTCGTGTGCTTTTGGCGTGGCCAACCAGTATCAAATCCGTTTCGTGCGTGGCGGCAAATTCCAGTAATCCATCAATCGGCGAATTGCGCAACACGAAACATTCCGATTCCAGATCAGGATGATCGAAATGTTCCGTCACTTTATTGCGAATCAGTTCCATACCCTGATCGAAGGAAGGACTGGTTTTTTTGGGCGAGCTATTCTCTGCCTGAACGTGGACGAAGTTTACCCTTTTGGGACGGCAATGCCTCGACACAACCGAAGCGTAACGAATCATCTCCAAGTCTTTCTCAGTTCCAGACAGCCCAACCAAAAGGTTGTGAAATGGCATCATTCTGACCTCCTAATGAATTTGCATACGTGGCAATCCTGACATCCATGCTAGCAGAAATGCAAAACCGCAAAACTTTGATCAGGTGGGAAAAAACTTCCGGATCAATAACTAAGGCTCACCAAATTCACTGTCGGCTCAAAATGTCAATCGCCCGTTGCGATTTCAGATCGTGGAGGCGATTGCGCCGCCGCCTGACGATCGAAGAACCGGTACAACAGCGCGTAAATCACAATCGCCGACAAGACTCCGGTTAAAAAGTCCGTCACAACGACCATAATGGCTGTATACCACATCAGGCCGATATGGAATTTGTTATGCGCCAACACCTGTTTTACTTCGGCGGGTTTGACCATTGCCGTCGCGACGTACAGAAGAATTCCGCCGATGCAGGCCATCGGAACATACTCAAGATAAGTAGCAAGATAGGCGGCCATAATCAGCTTCAGGATACATTTGAAAATTCCCGCCAGCGGCGAAATCGCTCCGACCTTGATGTTCGTCGCTGTTCGAGCCAATGCGCCGGTATGAGGAAAACCATTGAGAAGCGGTATGACGATTTGAACCATACCCTGTCCCCATAATTCCTTGTTCGGGTTGTAGGGAGTCCCCTGATTGTCTGCCAAACGATCAGCCATTCGCGAACAAAGCAGGCTTTCCACCGCTGAAACAAACACAATGGCTACGACAAAGTAAGCCAGGTCCAGGAGCACTTTGCCGTCAATCGGAAATGACGAAGGCAATGTGAAAACCCAAAAGTCGGTCGGTATTTTTCCGTATTTGTCTTTGATCAGAGTCAGACCTTTGTCAGTCCAAACAGTCGCTGACAAGGTTGTTGCCGCGGCAAGCGCAATCAACGGCGCAGGAATAAACGGAGAAACCTTGATCAAAGATTTGGTGACGGCAAAGGTGATCAGTCCAAGAATCACTGCATAGAAATTGACGCTGCCGATGTTTTGGGCAATTACTTTGATTTTGTCGGCAAAGCCATACCCGAGCGTCACTTTCAATCCCAGAACTTCGCCAACTTGAGACATGGCGATGACCATCGCAATACCGATGGTGAATCCAACGACAATTGAATGAGGGACAAATGTGGTCAGCCGTCCCAAACGCGACAACCCCATCGCCATCAGAATCACTCCTGAGATCAACGACGCAAGTATCAAGAAGGCCAGATCGTAGGAAGCCATTACTCCTGCAATCACCGGAATGAAAGCGGCTGTCGGTCCATAAACCTGATACTTCGATCCGCCAAACAATGCCCCGATCAATCCTGCAACCGCGCCGCCAACAATGCCTTGTTCCGGTCGCAAACCCGAAGCCATTGCAAAACCCATCGCCATCGGAATTGCAACCATGGCGACAATCAATCCGGCGGTGAAGTCACGAACTATGTTGAGCTTCCAGGATCCTTTTTTCAGATCGTCGTAACGACCATCTATCGGGGTGAGGAAATAAATCAATCTCCCCAGAAAATGCGTTTTGTCGGTTTCATCAACCCTTTGAGCCAAACTTTCTTGTTCCATATTTATTTCCCCCCTGAATGGGTTTCGTATTTGAATTTTCGATTTTTGATTTTCAATCAGGCAGCGTTTTCGGTTACGGTTGCCGAACCAGCCAATTTGAAGCGCTGTTCCGCAGTTTGACGCGAAGTCACAGCGGCGGGAACTTGTTCTGATGTGAGTGGAGTAAAGTGCGCGGAAGACGGATCGAAAGCCAGTATCTTTCCGCTTTCGATCTGATAAATCCATCCGTGCAAAGACAGTTCCCCTTTAGCCAATCGTGCAGCCACAGCCGGAAAGGTTCGCAGATTATCCAATTGCACCAGAACGTTTTCTTTTATTGCGGCATTGAGCAGGTCATGGTCTTTCAAATCACCGTAACATTCATTGACAACCTGTCTGGTTGCTTCAGCGTGTGATAACCAGTTGGCGACCAGCGGCATATCCTCAACCAACCGGCTGTCAAGCAACCCTTTCATCGCGCCGCAATTGGAATGACCCATAACAAGGATGTGTTTAATATTGAGCGCTTTGATGGCGTATTCCACTGTTGCGCCTTCGCCACCACCGGCTGAACCGTATGGCGGAATGATGTTGCCTGCGTTGCGCAAAACGAAGATGTCACCAGGTTTGGTTTGCAACACCAGGTTCGGGGCTATTCGCGAATCAGAACACGTGACGAGCAATGTATCCGGTTGTTGGCCATGTGAAAGATGTTCGAATAAATCTCGATTGGCATCGAAATGAGCGGTTTGAAAGTGGTGTATTCCGCGAACTATCTTTTCCATAGGTTGAGTCACTCCTTTATTGGTCAGCCAATTGTTGCTCGCCCGGTTTCATACAGAATTGGGCGCACCAGCCGATGCTTCCCGGCATTTCATGTTTAACTGCGCGCAACTACACAATCAGTTGCTAGCCGTCTGTGGTTTTTGTGTTCTAGAGAGAATTTGTCTGGGGCTGCAAATGTAGTGAGCGGGTTTTCATTGACCAGCAGATTTCTAAAAAAACCGGCAAATGCGTCTGCGGATAAACAAATATTGATAGGACTGAATCAGAAATTTGTCTGGTCTAGGGAAAACTTCGGAGGTTTATGCTGGAGGGCCTCTTAATATTGGAGGTGATGATTGCCAACTGCTTAAAAGTAGCGGGTTGAATTCGGACAGAATGGGAAGCGTTCTGAGTTCTTCAAGCGGCTCCGGCATGGTAACCGGAAAGTGGATGTGTTTGTGTCGAAGCTTGCGAGATTCATGTTTATTGACATAAAACTCTTTGATTTCGATCAAATCAACTGCTTCGGTTTCAGATTCCTGAGCGATGGTTATAACTCGAACAGGACCCGACACAGTTACCATACAGGCGACAAGCGCAAGGAAAAGTGTCGGCAGTTTTGTGATTGCTGACTTGAACATTAAATCTCTATTTCCTGAGGTCTGTATGAATAGGTCGGATAAGTAATCTGTGTTTATCGGTCGAAGTCCACGTAACGCGTGGCGATAAGTACCATCGCATTCAATAACTGTCAACTTCCTGACCATTTGACCTTAAGTTTTATCGTCGAATTAAAGGATATTTTGTCACTCAGGGCTTTGATTTCTCAGCAACAGGGCGTTCCATAACATCTGACGCCTGACTTTGGACGTGCAGATCAGAATGACCGTCGCCAGTAGATAAAGACCGCTGAAAATGTAGCGAATGGATTCCTGCGGAAAGAAGAATTGGGCGACGAAAAGCACTAACAACAGAATTGCTTCCCACAACGCGAAATGTAAATCGGCAATCACGATGGCGGCAAAAAATGATTGAGCCGAAGTCAGCAGCAATTCCTCTTTCTGGCGATGATCCAATTCCATCCCGGCTGTCGCTCCGGCTGAGATGGCGTAAACCAGCGGAATTGCTCCAACCAGCAGAGTCCATTGATTGATCTTCGACGAAATCAGCGCGCCGATTCCGGTTGATCCTTTGCCTTTCAGTGCAAAGAGAATGGCGATGACTCCTTCAGGCGATTCCGAAGCCAGCGGCGCCAACCATTGCACGAGCAGAAATTTGTCTATGCCATAACGTCCGCCTGTTGAAACCAGACCTTCGGCAAACGGTTCCGCCGACAACCAGATTGCGTAACCGGCAAAAGCGAACATCAACACCACAGCCAGACGGCGTGCGCCATTGCCCAGGTTTTGATCCAGAAAACCGGCGACGCCTTCCAATGCTTCGTCATGTTTTTCGCCGCGAGCAGCGCGAGCAGCGTAATAAAGAAACATGGCGAAAAACAGCGCGCAATCAATCAGCGACAGCGATCCTTTGATTGGCAGAATCAGCGAATAAACCGTGGCCAGCAGCAAAACGCTCAATTCCAGTCCCTGAGATTTGTCCAGCGGGATTTCCGTCTTCTTGTGTTTGAAGTAATAAACGATGGCCACCAGCGACCAGCCAACGCCGATGATAATTCGGTTCGCGCCGGTCATATTGGCGACAGCATAAGCTTTGTATTCGGGATTCTTGCCTGCCTCCCAGGCGAAATGCAGGTCAACCGCGTATTCAGGCAAAACGCTGATCAGCGCCAAAGCAATCAGCGCCAGCGAGCGTGGGATATCGCGTTCGGATAGCTCCGCTCCCCAGCTCAAGATGAAAGCCGCGCCGACAATCGCCAATCCGGACAGAAAAGAGACGAAGCCGGGATTGGTTTGGGCAAGGTGATGCCCTGTTCCGGAAATTTCCAACACCATCCACGGCAGTGGCATCAGCGCTGCCATGATCAACCAACGTAATTGTTTCATTTGAATCTTAATCTTGTTAATGATGTGATTGCCATCCGATACAAAAGAACGTCGCATCGAACAGTTTTCAGGACGGGCAGAATACAACAATTGAATCGAGCGGAGAACATATCCGCCCATTCAATTCGGCATCAATTATTCGCCGATGATTTTGATGATCATGCGTTTGCGCCGCTGGCCGTCGAATTCAGCGTAATAAACCTGCTGCCAGGTTCCCAGATCAAGTCGGCCATTGGTGATTGGCAGGATGACCTGATGATGCATCAGCAGATTTTTCAGATGCGCGTCGCCGTTATCTTCGCCGGTCTGATGATGGCGATAATCCGGACGAGTGGGAGCAAGGTTCTCCAGCCATTCGTCAATGTCGGCGATCAAACCATCCTCTGCGTCATTCACATAAACGGCGGCGGTGATGTGCATGGCCGAAACCAGCGCCAAACCTTCTTTCACGCCGCTGTCCGCGACGGCCTGGGCGACATCATCAGTAATGTTGATGTATTCGCGCCGGTTCTTCGTGTTGAAATACAAATACTTCGTGTGAGATTTCATCTGCGTGACTGCCTCGGACGTAATTTTGGTTAGCGGTTGAACGCGGATTATGTAGCGTCTTGGCTTTCAGATCAAAGACTCGGAAAAGTCAGAACCTGGAATCAGACGGGTTCTTCCCTCGCGACACAGTCCTCGAAGATTGATTCGTCCGGGAAATCGGCTAAGGCGGAATTGGGCAAACCAAGTTTTGCCAAATCATGATTGATTGACTACAATTCACGCGGCGTTGCCATTGGCGACGTTGTTGCATTCCAGCGATCAATCGCAATCTCATCGTTTCACAAATTGGATCAAAACCGTTGGGAAGAATACTGACGAAGTTGCGGCTTCGTTCACACCAGCAAGAGGAGATTATGAAAAAAGAAAACCTCGTTTCGCGCAGAACCATAGTCAAGGGCGCGGCAGTCACCGCCGCAGCTTCGACATTTTCAATTGTCAAAGCCGAATCTGTTCGCGGTTCGTCGGCCAATTCCAAAGTTGAAATTGGTTTCATCGGATGCGGCGGCCAGGGAACCCGCGACGCACAGCTTCTGGAACAAACCAACGAAGCCAAGATCGTCAGCGTCGCCGATTATTTCAAAACTCAGACGGACAAGGCAGCGACAAAATTCAGCGTGGACGCCAAGCGCGCTCACGTCGGCATTGACGCTTACAAGGAAGTCATCGGATCGAATGTAGACGCCGTGCTGCTGGTTACGCCTCCGGGCTTCCGCCCCGAACATTTCAAAGCCGCAGTCGCTGCCAAAAAGCACATCTTTGCCGAAAAGCCATTGGCCGTTGACGTTCCCGGATGCCATATCGTCAAGGAAGCTGGCGACAAAGCCAAAATGCAGAATTTGACCGTCGTCGTCGGTTTGCAACGTCACTATTCCAAAGCTTATCGCGCAGCCAAGAAACTTTTTGACGACGGCGCAATGGGGCAAGCCGTGATGGCGCATTCGGCCTGGGACATGGGAAAAATATGGGGCGAGCGCCGCGGCAAACGCGCCGATTGGAAATCGCAACTGGATTTTGAAGTCCAGTATTGGTACTTCTTCAAATGGCTGTCGGGCGATCACATCGTCGAACAGAACATCCACAACATTGATGTCATCAACTGGTTTTTAGGAGCGACTCCTGTTCGCGCCGCAGGCATCAGCGCTGTGTTCGACAAACGCGACGGACTCGGCGACATACACGATCATTTCGCCGTCAATTACGAATACGCCAACGGCGTGTTGCTGTCGAACACCTGCGTTCAGGTTGACGGAGTTCGCGGCGACGTTTCCGAAACCATTCGCGGAACCAAAGGCGTGTTCACCACGACAGCAGGCAGAGGCGGAACGGGCGGCGTTCGCATTGAAGCCGTGCCGACGCGCAAGGAGCCGAATCCCGCGCCGATTTACAAATACGAAGGCGGCGATGACAAACACTACGATCAGGAAGCCGCAACCTTTGTCGCCAGCGTACTGGGCAAAGGCGAAGGCGAAGACAAATATCGCAACGACACCAACTACGGCGTAGACAGCACATTCATGGCCATCCTTGGACGTGAATCCGCCTATCGCAAAACCACTCTGACCTGGAATGAGTTGTGGAACGAAACCAAGAAGCTGGCTTTCAAGCCGGAATCAAAGGCTGATTAATGGTTCAGGGTTCACTCTTCAGCGTGCTGATTGAACTCTAAACTTCAAGGAGCGCAAGACGGCCAAGGATGGCTTCTTGCGCTCTTTTTGCGTAAGGCGATAATGAACGAGCCATGAAGATTCTGACCGCCGAACAAATGCGAGAAATAGACCGCCTAACCGTCGAACGCTGCGGCATTCCATACGCAACGTTGATGGAAACGGCGGGCAGTCGCGTGGTTGAAGCGATCATTGAGAATTTTGGGTCGGTTCAGGGAAAGTATGTGGTTGTTTATTGTGGCAAGGGTAACAATGGGGGAGATGGAGCAGTCGTCGCAAGGCTACTGGCAGACAAGGGAGCAGCACGGGTTCATTTATTCTTGCTTGGAAGCATAGACGACACAAAAGGCGAAGCGCGGGCAAATCTGGAAATAGTTTGTAAGTTAAGTGGTGAGGGGTATGCCCATGGAAGACTATTGCGCCCGTTTATCGTAGCGCGAGTCGTTGATGACGACGTAACGAGATTTTTCGATTTAGGGTCAGACCTGGTAATTGACGCGCTTCTTGGCACTGGGCTGACACGCCCGGCAGAAGAGCTTTACGAAAAAGCAATTTCCTCAATCAATAGTTTAAGAGAAAGCGGCAAGAAAGTTATCTCTGTTGATATTCCCTCTGGCCTCTCATCGGACAGCGAATACCCTATCGGGCCATACGTTCACGCTGACCTAACTGTTTCTTTCACTTCTCCAAAGATTGGCAATGTGTTGTCGCCTGCTTGCGAAGCAAATGGCAGGCTCGTCATTGCTCCAATTGGCACGCCGGATTGGTTGATCGAAGAATCCGGCTCTCAGCTTGAACTGGTCGAAGAAGCGCAAATCAAAGACTGGCTGAATAATTCTCGCCGCACTTCTCACGCCCACAAAAACTCTGTCGGCGACGTGTTGTTGATTGCCGGTTCGCGCGGCAAGACCGGAGCGGCGGCGCTCGCATCTGAAACCGTTCTGCGATCAGGCGCGGGATTGGTCACGGTTGCCACGTCGAGTTCAGCGCAGGCTTTGTTGATCACTCAAACCCGACCGGAAGTGATGACCGAAGCTCTGGCGGAAACGGTTGACGGCGCGATTTCACACGAAGCTATCAAACAAACCTTGCGGCTTGCCGAAAAGAAAACCGTCATCGCCATCGGACCGGGGCTTTCTTCAGGCGATGAAAGCACGCGGGCTTTCATCCGCGAGCTTGTCGAACGACGAACTGCGCCGATGGTCATTGACGCAGACGGATTGAACGCGCTGGCTCCCTGGCCGAAGGAACTGAACGGTTCGGACGAATTGCCGATCATCATCACGCCGCATCCGGGCGAAATGGCGCGGCTGATTGGCCGGACGAATGCCGACGTTCAGACCGACCGCATAGGCGTTGCGCGCGAATTTGCCACAAAGCATCACGTCATCGTTGTGCTGAAAGGCAGCCGAAGTTTGATCGCCGCACCGGATGGAAACGTTTACGTCAATCCGACCGGCAACGCCGGAATGGCTACGGCGGGTTCGGGTGATGTTTTGACCGGTTTGATCGCCGGGTTGTTGGCGCAATCGCCGTGTGGCGCGCTGGAAGCAACGATTGCCGGAGTTTATTTGCACGGAATGGCCGGAGACCTGGCTGCTGACAAATTGGGCATGCGTTCTATGCTGGCTTCGGACATCATCGCCAACTTGAGCGAAGCGATTCTGCAAGTCGGCGGCGAAGCAGAGAAAGGACGGCCATCGGCCATCACTCGCTTATGACCGATTTGACCACCGATTATCAAACGCACTCCGCCGAAGAAACCTTCGAACTTGCCTACAGCATCGGCGAAGCGATCAATGCGCCGACAGTTTTTTTGTTGCAAGGCGATTTGGGCGCGGGCAAAACAGTCTTTGCCAAAGGCATCGCCGCCGGATTGGACATTGATCCGGCTGAAGTCAACAGTCCGACATTCACGCTGGTCAATCAGCACGAAGGCCGAATGCGGCTTTATCACCTTGATCTTTACCGCATCGAAGGCGAAGCGGACGAATTGCGCGAACTTGGCTTGGAAGAAATGCTCAGCGAAACGAATGCTGTCGTGTTGATCGAATGGCCGGAACGTTTGGGCGCGTTCAAAATTCCGCAGGCCTGTCTGGTTGACATCAACGATCTGGGCGCGGACGAAAGAAGAATAGACATTTGCTATACTGCGCAGGCAATCACTCCGAATTCATCAGACAAGTGAAATCATATGAGCGCTCTTGTTTCGCAAACCGAGCAACAGTCCACTTCGCAAATTGCCGCCTCGTTGCGACTCAGCGAAGCCAAACTGGCTGGCATTCTTGCTTCGGCCATGGATGCCATCATCACAGTGGATGAAAATCACCTGGTTGTGCTTTTCAACGCGGCTGCGGAAAAGATGTTTCGCTGCCCGGCTGCTGAAGCTCTGGGGCAGCATCTGGATCGTTTCATCCCCGAACGTTTCCGCGTCGCTCACCGCGAACACATTCGCGTTTTCGGCGATACTCAAACAACCCAACGTTCAATGGGAAAGCTGCGACCGCTTTACGGATTGCGCGGCGACGGCGAAGAATTCCCCATCGAGGCGACAATTTCGCAGGTTGACGCCGACTGTCACAAACTTTTCACAGTCATCATCCGCGACATCACGGACAAGAAACGTCTGGAGGCGCAATTCCTGAGAGCGCAACGAATGGAAAGCATTGGTACGTTGGCTGGCGGCATCGCCCATGATTTGAACAACGTGCTGTCGCCGATTTTGACGGCGGTGGAATTGCTGCAACTTCGCTTCACGGACGAAAGCAGCCAACGACTGCTGAACATTCTGCACACCAACGCCATTCGCGGCAGCGAAATGATCCGCCAGGTTCTGTCGTTCGCGCGCGGCGTCGAAGGCGAATATTCTCCGCTGCAACCGACTCATTTGATCAAGGAAATCATCAAGATTCTTTCCGACACTTTGCCAAAGAGCATTGAGATCATTTTTTCAATTGACAAAGATTTGTGGGGAGTCAGTGGAGATGCGACGCAACTGCATCAGGTTTTGATGAACCTTTGCGTCAACGCGCGCGACGCCATGCCGCAGGGCGGCAAGCTGAGAATCGAAGCGGAGAACGTTGCAATTGACGATCATTACGCTCGCATGAATGTTGAATCGAAACCCGGCAAATACGTTTGCATCACGGTCGTGGACACAGGCGTCGGCATCCCCGAACAGAATCAGAGCAAGATTTTCGATCCGTTTTTCACCACCAAAGATCACGGACAAGGAACAGGCCTGGGATTGTCCACAGTGGTTGGCATAGTTCGCAGTCACGGCGGATTCGTCAACGTTTACAGCGAAATTGGCAGAGGCGCGCAGTTCAAAGTTTATCTTCCGGCCATTGAATTATCGCAGGCTTCACAACCAATGATTGCGCGTCCCGAATTGCCGTCCGGAAACGGCGAATTGATTCTGGTCGTTGACGATGAAAATTCGATTCGGGAAATTGCCAAAGAGACTTTGCGTTCGTTCGGTTATCGCGTGTTGACAGCCAATGACGGAACTGAAGCTCTGGCATTGTTCGCTTCGCGCAAGGATGAAATTCGCTGCGTCATCACCGACATGATGATGCCTTACATGGACGGACCGGCAACGATTCGTGCCATCAGGAAGCTTGATCCAAAAGCGAAAATCATCGGCACGAGCGGATTGAAATCCAGCGAGAAAACTGAGGAAGCGGCTCAACTGGGCATGTCGTCCTTTTTGCAGAAGCCTTACACAGCCGAGAAACTTCTGAAGACTTTAGCCAATGTGTTAATTGACGAAGATGAGGTCTGAATCGCAATCAGAAAAATGCGCAGCGGCCATCGAGTAACCGCTGCGCTTCAAATTCTTGTGCAGACGAGTGAGAGAAGTTCTGTTATGCGTTCGCTTTTTCAAACCGCAGGTTGTACGGATCAATGAACAGGTGATCGTGAACAGCGGCGACACCGGGCGCGTGACTGATGGCTCCCAGAATCGCTTTTTTTTCATCCCAGGAATTGACTGCTCCTGTCAATGTCACTTCACCTTCGGCAACTTTAACCTTGATGCGACTTGCCTCGCGGTCGGCTCTGCGCTCTAAAACGTCTTCGATCAGAAATTTGACTCGCTCAGGTTCCACCGGCAGGCAAATTTGAATCTTGTTGGTTACTCCTCGTACGCCGGGCAACTGAGTGACTGCCCGCTCGGCATCAACCCGTTCACGGAAATATTCGACATCGCCTTCCAACGTCACCCATCCGTTGGCAACCGTCGTGTGAATTTGATCCGAAGGAACCAACACATTCCAATCCAGGGAATGACGCACGGCTTTGGCTATCTCTTCATCGCTCAGTTGCTGGCTGCCCGGAATATGGACTTCAACGTCGTTGACCACATCCAGAACGCCCTGCACGCGATGCGCAGCCTCTTGAGCGGCCAGCTTCTTGGCGTAATTGTCAACCTTGCCGGTCAACGTAACGACGCCTTTGTGAACCGTCACCCCAACTTCAGTCTGTTTGACGCGTGAATCCCAGCCCAACTGGAACATTACCTCGCTCTGCAATTCTTCATCTGTCTTGAAAGTCATGATCTTCACCTCCTATTCGTGACTCAAAGATGGAAACCGGAGCCGGGATCGTCTATGCGGTTTTGACTTCAACGCCGACCGGCTGGCGATCGGGAATCTTGGGCAAAGTGATTTCAAGCAATCCGTCTTTCAAATTTGCCGTCACCTTCGTCGGATCAATTTCGGCAGGCAAGACAAGCGAGCGGCAAAAACGATTGCTGCTGCGTTCGCTGAAAATTACCTTGTCCGATGTCTCTTCCTTCACCTCTTCGGTACTGCCTTCGATCATCAGGCATTGAGGCTCTGCGCTTATCTTGATTTCGCCGGCCTTGAATCCGGGCACTTCCGCATGAACGGTTATCTGGTTTTCACCTTCTTTCATCGTCACTGGAATTCGCCGCATGAATTCCGATTCGGCGCGAAACCAGTCTTCCAACTCGTTGCCGAACCTGCGACCGCGTTCCTCGAAAAATTCGTAAGCCCGTTTAGCGACCGATTTGGTCATCTCTTCCATTCGCTCAATCAACTTTTCAGCTTCGACAAACATCGGGCTTCCCCCAGTCTCCACTTTTTTAGGTTCAAGCGCTTGCTGTGTTTTCATCTGTAACCTCCTTACTGCTGATGAAATGTTGCTCCTTCCAAATTATTCAAACACCAATGCCTAAAACAGCAACACTTGTGCCAACTGCTATGTCCTTGAAAACTGGTCTGTGCGTTACGCAGGTTGTGGATTTTCACCGAACGAGTCGGGAAGGCAGGGAAATTTTCCGCCACCAGTTCGATTCAAGGCAGTAAGTAACCCATCAGATGATGAAGCAAAAAATGGCTGTGGAGTTTGTCGGTTCGGCGCTTAGGTCACTGCGTCATAGATCAAGACCTTCGACCAGAACTCGCCGCATTGTTCGCGGAAACGGTCGTGAATCGGATCCACCTGGTAAGCTTCGTGTCCCGCGTCATCGTCGCAAACGATGATCAGCGCGCAGGAATAAGATCGGTCAATGATCGGACGATCGGTTGTGGCCGGAGTTCCGACAAAGCCTTGCTTGACGCTTTTGATCGCAGTCAGCGAATGAACGCCTTTCCAAAAGGCGTCTTTTTCTTCTTCGGTCAAATCGGGTTTCAGCCAAAAGTAAACGGAATGAATAAACATAAACGGTTAAATGTTACGGCTTGCAGTTTTCAGCCAGATTTTAAGTTGACGGCTCGTTCGATCAGTTGACGCTGGTCGTGGCTTAAACCGGGCGGCAATTCGTCCGGTTCAAACCATTCAGCGCGTCCTATTTCACGACCCTGTGGTTGAAAATCACTCTGCGGTCGGCAGAGAAAAATCACTTCGATTTGATTGTATCTTTCCAGCGCGCGAACAAAAGCTATTTCCAGTCCGCCGACCTCCAAAGCGATCTCTTCGCGCAATTCGCGGCGGATTGTATCTTCGGGTTGTTCGCCCGCTTTGATGAATCCGCCTGGAATCCCCCAACCGCTGCCCGGTCGAAAGCGGTGTTCGAGCAACAAAACTCTGTTGAGTTCGTCAATCACCACCGCGCCCGTCGTCACAGTGAAGCGCGATTCGGTCAGCAATACACCCCAGCGTCGAAATCCTTTCGGAATTCGCCGCCAAAATTTGCTCGCCAATTTGACCAGCAGATTCATTCTCTTTTCATCATCGGAATTAACCGCTTGCAACCGCGGCGATACAGCCTCAGCGGTTACGGCTTTATATTTGGTTCGATCAAATATGACAAGTTACGGACAATACCGACTTTATGCCCTGTCTTGACAGTTGGTAAAGCCATCGCGATAATTCACGACAAGCTGACGAGACTTCCAAGTCAAAAATGACTGTTGAACCTGAATAACGGCAAAACATCTCAGTCAGCACTCACAACCGCCTAGCTGGGGCGAAAGCTCTCCTGAATAAATCCTGTTCTCAAACAGTTACCAAAACATTTGTTTGGCAATCAGAAAAATTCATTCGATTGGCGAGCGTTGTTTTGGACAAACCGGGTGTCAGCAAGCGCTCGGAAATAATGTAAAGCGATTGGCGGCGCAGAAATACTTGCTTTGTCAATCGAACTAAGAACCCATTTCCAAAAGGAAGATCAACTATGAGCAGCAAAATAAAACCCCGCATTGCCAGATTTCTAGTCGCGGGATTGGCGGCCACAATGTGGCTGATGCTCTCACTGACAGTCTTTGCGCAATCTGACAACACGCAGATTTCCGGATTCGTCAGAGACCAGGCCGGGGCGGTCATCGCCGGAGCCAAGGTCACCATCAAGAGCGACACCAAATCCTTCGAAAGGTCTGCAAGCACAAACAGCGAAGGTTACTTCATCATCACCACTTTGCCGCCTGACCTGTACACCGTGACGGTGGAAGCCAATGGCTTCAAACAGTATCAGGAAAAATCGCGCAAACTGGATCCGAACCTGCCAGCCAGAGTAGACGTCAGTTTGCAACCCGGCCAGGTCACCGAAACCGTCACCGTGACGGCTTCGGCGGCCACCGTTCAAACTGAATCTTCTGCCGTCGGCAAACTGGTGGACATCAATCAGGTTGAAAAGCTTCAACTCAACGGTCGTAACCCGCTGTTTCTGGCATTGCTCAAACCGGGTGTCGCAGGCGGCGCTCTGGGCGGATTCAGCTTCGGATTGACCAGCGGCGGATTCAACATCAATGGATCGCGTTCGCAGGACAACCTGATCACATTTGACGGAGCAGTCGCCGTTCGTACACGTTCGAACGGAACTTCGATCGGTGTGGCCGACCTGGATTCGACGCAGGAAATTCAAATCCTGACGGCCAATTACAACGCCGAATACGGACGTTCGGCGGGCGGACAAATCCGCATCGTCACCAAATCCGGCGGCCAGCAATTTCACGGCGCGGCTTATGAGTACATCCGCAATTCGGCTTTCAACGCCAATTCGCACGGACGCAATGCGGCCACGCCTGCCAATCAACCTTGCAGCGATCCGCGATTCGAAAAGGCCAACCACTGCACGCCGGAACCGTTCCGCTACAATCAATTTGGCTATAACCTGAACGGTCCGGTCATCATTCCCGGAACGGACTTCAACCGCGACCGCAACAAACTTTTCTGGTTGTGGGGACAGGAATGGGTCAGATTCCGCCGCGAACAGACCGCGACGATTCGCGTTCCGACCCTGAGAATGCGTCAGGGCGATTTCAGCGAACTGTTCCCGGGCGGCCCGAACTTTGTCGCCGGACTGAACCTGACTCGCTTCGTCAAAGACCCGCTCAAGAGCGGCGCTTGCAATGCCACTGATCAATCCGGATGTTTCAGCGATGGCGGCGTCATCAACAAAATTCCGGCCAACAGACTTTCTGCCAACGGACTTGGATTGATGCGCGCATTGCCAGAACCGATTTCTGGATTTTTCGGCCCCGGCGGTCAGAACTACTTCCAATCGCGCGGCGCGCCGCAAGATCAGTTGAAGAGCACGATTTCAGTGGACTTTTATCCGACTGAAAAACATCAACTGCGTTTCCGCATCCAGCTTTATGAAGGAACTTTCGCCGACGCTTTCCGTGGCAACACTGATCGCGCTCCGGCAACGCTCGACCGTCCAAACCAGACAGCGACCATTAACTGGGTCTGGACGCTTTCTCCGACTTTGATTGCTGAAACCGTTATCGCGGGCAGCCGCGACCAGGTTTTCATCAAAGTGCAAACCGAAGGCGACCGATTCCGCCGCAGCAAATACGGCATCAACTATCCGTACATCTTCCAGGAAAAGGAAATCTTCGACAAGATTCCGACCGTTGACTGGGATGCCTTTAATGGATTGGATGGCGGACCGTATCCGGCGCAATCAACCGGCCCGATTTACCAGATCAACCAGAACTGGACGAATATTCGCGGCAATCACGCGATCAAATTCGGCGCTTATTTCGAGCGCGCCGGACAAAACGATTTCGACCAGATCAACGTCGCCGGCGTTCCCGGCGGAACCAACAACCAGA
>CAYRQB010000107.1:0-17307 GCA_964426025.1 uncultured Heliomicrobium sp. | reverse complement strand
TTTTTCGCCAACGATTTGACCCGGCGCGAACAATCGCTGGATATCGGCGAAGTGATTTATGAAATTCGCGGCTTTGGCAGGCAGGAGATTGAAGCGATGATCGAGGGCGGCGAAATTCGCGATGCGAAAACATTGATCGGATTGTTTTATGCGCTTCGCTCTCAGGAATTCTGCGGATGAATAAATCTGTCTGCGCTGAACGGCGACAGGTTTATGCTGCTTTCGCCTTTCAGGATCAATTCGCTGATGGCCAGCGCGGTGATCGGAGTCAGCAAAATGCCATTGCGGTAATGACCCGTAGCGTAAACCAGTCCAGCCACATTCGGATCAGCGCCCAGAACGGGCAGATCATCCGACGCGTGCGGACGCAATCCAGCCCAGGTTTCGGTGATTGCCAATTGACCGAAGTCGGGCAGAATTTCGCTGGCGCGTTCAATGATCGAAGCTATGCCGCCCGCAGTCACGCGCTTATCGAAATCGGCTTTTTCGCTGGTTGAACCGGCGATCAGTTGGCCGCCGAATCTTGGCACGATGTAACCTCGCCGCGAATAAATGACGTGATTGACCGGCGTCGCTGGCATTTCAACCGCCACCATTTGACCGCGAACCGGCTCGATTTTGATTGCCGGTTCGATTTGATCAGTCAGCAAACTCGACCAGCTTCCGGCGGCGATGATAACGGTTGAACAACGAACTACGCCGTTAGCCGTGATGACGCCTGTCATTTGTTTTCGGCCCGCCGAACTTTCGATCAGCAATTGTCTGACTTCGGTTTGTGATTGGAATTCGACCCCGGCAGTTAAGGACGCGGAATAAAGAGCCGAGACAAGTCGGCGGTTGTTGACCTGATGATCGTCCGGAAATTTCAGCGCCCAGCGCAATCGCCTGTTGATCATCGGCTCAAGCTTGCGCGCGCAATCGGCGTTCAACCGTTTGACGTTCAATCCGGCTTCGTGTTGCCATCGCCACCGACGATCCAGTTCTTTGTCGTCTTCTTCGGTCAACGAAAGAAACAATGTGCCTTCGGTGCGGTATTCGATGTCAATTCCGCTGGCTGCTTTCAGTTCGCGCGCGAAATCGGCGTACATTGCCCGGCTGCTGACCGCCAGATGAAAGAAATCATCCGCGCCGTCCGCTTCGGCCAATGGAGCCAGCATGCCTCCCGCTGCGCGCGAAGCTTCGCCACCAACTTCGCCGCGTTCGATGACCGCGACTCGCATTCCGGCTTCGGCCAATCGCCAGGCGATGGCGCAGCCAATTACCCCGCCGCCGATGATTGCGGCGTCATATTGTTTGATTGAATCCGACATGCATGTCTGTTCAAATCAGGCGGGATTGGGCGGCGCGTCTTCAGATGATTGTGTTGCTGATTCAGCTTCCCATTCTTCGCGCATTCGGCGAGCGTTTTCCACGTGCCGATCCGTCCGGGCGATTTCGGAATCAACGAAAGAATCCACCGCGCTACGAAACCCTCTCAACACGTCTTTTTTGAAGGTCGCGATTTCGTCTGCGGTTTGTTCGGGCAAACAAGCCCAGAAGGAATCAATCACGGAATCGAAGAAGTTTTCAGTTTGTTGTTCAGCCATTGCTCCGCTCCTTTTTATCTATCCACTCCATACTGGTCGTGGTCTGATTCAGTCTATCGAATATGTCGCCGCGCAGGTGTCTGTTTCCCAGACGCGGACTTTGTAAACTTCAACGCGTTCGTCGTTGATCTGCCGTCCGACTTCGTGAAAGAAGAATCCGGCCATTTCCTCTGCCGAAGGATTCAGTTCCTTGTCGAAAGGCGGCAGGTCGTTAATGTTTTTATGATCCAGATAATCCACTACCTTTTTGGTCGCAGATTTCAGGTCTTTGAAATCAATCAGCAATCCGATGTTGTTCAATCGTTCGCCGCGAACGTAAACCTCTACTCTGTAATTGTGGCCATGCGTGTTTTCGCACTTGCCCTGATAACCGCGCAACGCGTGCGCCGATGAAAATCCCATCTCGATCATCACTTCACGAGTTGGCA
The DNA here is from genome assembly GCA_964426025.1 of uncultured Heliomicrobium sp. GTDB lineage: Bacteria > Acidobacteriota > Blastocatellia > RBC074 > RBC074 > RBC074. Next base: position 15,293 of record CAYRQB010000107.1, on the reverse strand, counting down.
TTGGCATTCCCTCCCACTTGGATACGATGATTAGCTTGAAGCACGATTATAGCAGCCAGCAGTGTCTTGACAATCCGCCGCCCCATCGTCAAAAATGCGCGCTCGCTTAAACAAGCTCTCAAAAGCAATTCAATCAATTCGGGCCGTTAGCTCAGTTGGTAGAGCAGATGACTCTTAATCATCGGGTCGAAGGTTCGAGTCCTTCACGGCCCATCCCGAAGCAAAACGAAATGGCCACTCATTGCAGTGGCCATTTCGTTTTGCTTTTTTATCAGCCAAATTCTACGGACAGCGAGAAGATTGATCTTCACGCAAAACCAGCACGTCGCAAAGAACCAAAGCCGGTGAAAGAAAAAGCTTCGTAGCTGCTCAGCCCGATTCATCGGGCTTTCCCTCAGAGGGCAGTTAGGCCAGCCGGTTTACGGCTGGTAAGCGAACGATTGACAGGCGTCAGCGCGCTTTAGCGTGCTTCTCAAAAGGCTTTAGTAAAAGAGGGGGGTGCTAAAGCCTGATTGGCAAGCCCGTTCAAAACGGGCTGAGCGGTTGAGACCCTGCTTAACCAGCGATCAAATCGCTGGCCTGATCGCCCTTCGGGGAAGCCGCCTTTAAGGCGGCTGAGCAGTCACGAAGCTTCTATCTCTTTCTTTTCCGCTTGGCGTTTTTGCGGCTTCGCGCAAGTTTTGTTTTTGAACCGCGATGTTTTCACCAACAGGTCAAGCTCACTTTCCGGCAGCGGAATTTTCCAACAGGCTTTTTACATCAGCGTCAAAATGCAGTTTTTGACTGTACACATTTGACAGCTTCCTCATCGCTTCCAGTTCCAGATAAGAGTTGTGACCCAATATGTCCGGCGACGACGGCACTTCGCCTCTATGATTGCCCAAAGGGTGAAGCTCGCTGATGCTGTCTTTCAGAAACAGATGACCGCCAGAGTGATAAAAAGTCATGCCTGTGATGTGCAATCGGCTGATGTCGTACCTGAGCAAATCCGCGATGGCCATAAAACCCGTTCTGCCGACGTGACCGCTCAGCCAATTTCTGACCAGATCGGGAAGCGCATAAAGCATTGTGAATCTGATGGAGAGTTGGTTCTCGCCCAGAAATTGCCGGAAGCGCGATTCTTCGTCTCGGCAATTTGTCGCCAGTGACAGGCGTTCGTCGAAAGAGAAGCCGTTGTTCGTGCAGATCAGATATTTCATCTGAAGCTCGCGCGTAATGCCGATGAATCGTTCGTGCGTGATTCTGCGTTGGCCAATGATGTCGTCAATCATCACTTCGTTGTTGAAATAAAGAATGTCAGTCCGCGCGCCGATGTCTGCCGACAGTTCGTCAGGAAAGGGAAGATACTCAATGACAGTGTTGAACCTGACCACCAGATCATACGAATCAATCATCGCGCCGTGTTTGTTGCCGATCAAGGTTTTGGCCGGGCCGACGACGATCACGCTCTTGCCGTCAAGCAAACGTTTGTAATCGGGATCGGCTTCGAGCCGCGAAAGCTCGGCTGCATAATCGCTGGTTTTGGAAATGCCATGTTTTCTTTCTTCAGGCATGATTGCGTCCTGTTGTGAATCTCGAACCGTTCAGCCTTTGCGTCAGTCACAGCTTACTGCGGGCCGTGCTGAAATTGAATGCTGCCTCGGCTGTCCAAAACAAACATGCGGTCGCTTGCGCCGACGGCATGCACTACCAGACTTCGCAGCGTGTCTTCGTTGCCGATTCGCTGAAGATCACGAACGTTGCCGGACAAAGTGAAGCTTTCATCGCCCGCATCAACATTCGCCGATTGCATGTCAGACCTCGGATGCGGGCGATGACGTTTTCCATCCCTGAAGCAATAAAGCAGATCGTGAATGTTTTGCATCAATCCGTCGTGCTGATGGAAGAAAGTCGTGGAGCCGACGTAAAAACCGCCGATCACTTTTCTGCCGCCGAGAACGCAAATCTCACGTCCGAATTTTGACTGAGCCAGCGAACCGGCAATCTGAACATCTACGCGAGCCAAACCCTCCTTGACGCCGAACAGAACTGACTGATTGTGTCTTTGCAGACTGTCGTTGACGTATTCGATCCAGTTTTCGCTCAATGTGACGTCGGCGTCGAGTTTGATGAAGTGAGGCGCTTTGGCCAGACGGTTGATGTCTCTGATGCAGAAAAGATTGAAGTTGATATAACCGTCCGGATCGTGTTTCGGCGTGTGCAGATGATCGAAGTGCGAACTTAATTCGGCCAATTCAGACCCTGACAAAGTGATCGAAGCAAGATGCAATCGCCCGAAAGGGTAAAGCTGAGGAAGCAATTTTTTGAGTTGGTCAAAATGCTGCGAGCCGCCGCAGATGAAGATGTCGTATCTTTTCTTGTAATTCGTGTTTGCCATCTCAATCCGCCGCCGCGCTATTGACGGTCAATTCGGCGGATGGCGATTCGGTTTCTCGTTCGTGCTTTTTCAGCAACAGTCCGAACAGCATTCCGCCGATCAGCAATAAAAACGCCGCCACGGTCATCACCGCAGAGTAACCGAATTGTGTAATGCCTTTTCCTGCCAACGGAGCGGTGACGGCTCCGGCGGCGAAGATAGTCATATACATCATGGCCGCCGCTCCGCTGCGTTCGTGCGGCTGGACGCGAGTCATCAGCAGACTTTCCATCGCCGGTTCATCCATCCATTGAAAAGCCAGAAAGCCCGCGTAACCAACAGCCGCCATCATTCCCGGCGGCCCGGTTGCCAGAAATACCAGCGATAAACCGGCGGCAAATTCCATGCTGGCCACTCCCCAAACCAGGCCGAATCGTTTCAGAATCAGCGGCGAAAGCAGAATGGCCACGACCTGAGCTAACTGTCCGCCGGAAAATACCAGGCCGATTTGATCGGCAGACATTCGCAGATACTGCGAAAAGAAAGCGTTGGCGAATGGGTTGAAAGCGGCGGTTGCGATGTTCAGCACCGCGACGGCGATCAGGAAGCGAAAGACGAATTGGCTGCGCGGATATGAAACTCGCGCTCCGCCGGTCGGGCGAGCCAAACGCAAACGCGTCGCCGGCCAGATTGCCAGCGAAACAACGCAACAGGCAATCAGCAGCGCCACTTGTTTGGCCTGGGCTTCGCCGGTCAGATTGAAAAGCGCGGTCAGCAATTTTGGCAACTGCCCGCCGATCGGATCGGCAACGACGCCAACGCCGATGACCGTCGCCAGATAAACGCTGAACCCAATCGGTCGTTGCTCGGCGGTTGTCACCTGAGCGATGACCACCGCGAACGAGATAGCCCAGATCGAAAAGAACGTTCCGGCCAGAAAAGCAAAACCGAGCAACGTCGCACGATCAGTCACAACCGCTCGCATCGCAGAGATGATTGGCATGCTGACGAAGAAAACCAGGACGGATGCTTTCAACCCGATGTGTCGGTTGAAAGTGACTGCGGCAAAAGCTCCCAGAATGTTTCCCGCCGTCATCGCACTCGACACCCATCCCAGAAAGTCTTCCTTGTAACCGAGGTCGAGCAGATAAAGGTTGTAAAGCAGCACGTACATGAACATGCCCAAATTGAACAGGCACGAAGCGGCCAGGAATATCCAGAACTGATTGCCTAGCCTGTACCGCGTCCAACGCGAGGCGCTGTTTTCAGACGAATTTGCCATAGCTGAATTGAGTTACTAAATCAGAGCAAGCAACATTGAGACAATAAGAAAATGGACAGGAATAACAAGATTGAACAGGATTGGCGGCAGATCGGCCAATCGTATTTCTTATCCTGTTGAATCCTGAAAATCCTGTCCAAAAGTTTTCTGGTTTAATTTAGAAATCAAACCTCAATGCCAGTTGAATCCGCCTCGGTTCGCCGGTTGCGACTATGCGGCCAAAGAACGGGCCGAAATCGGCGAAGGGAAGCGGGATGCCGTAATTCGGGTGGTTGGATAAATTGAAAGCTTCGGCGCGGAATTCCAATGCTCGGGATTCGCCGATTGGAAAGCGACGCTGCAACGAAAAATCGAACAGGATGTTGCCGGGGCCGGGAATCGTGTTGCGTCCGGCGTTGCCGAAAGTAAACGGAGCTGGAGCGCGGAAGGCGTCGCGGTTGAACCATCGTTCGACCGTGCGTTCGCTTCGCGGCAGGCTGATCTTTTGTCCGGGAACCAAATCAGGCCGGTTCGGAGTTCCCGTGTTTGAAAAATTCGCCGCGAAGTAAAGCGGGTTCAGCGGCGTTCCGTCCTGCATCGTCAGAATGCCGCTGACGCGCCAATCGGCCAGCAGCGGTTGAATTACGCTCACGCCCGGTTTCGGCAAATTGTAAAGAAAGCCCACGCTCAATCGCCGTCGCACGTCGAAAAACGACAGCCCGCGTTCCAATCGCAGATTGCGTTCGTCCTGAGCCGTGACACTGTCGAACAATCCGTTCAGCACAGTGTCTCCGTCGTCAATTGATTTCGACCAGACGAAGCTTCCCAAAAAAGCCAGATCGTTTGTCAGCCGCTTTTCGGCTTTCAGTTGCAGAGAATTGAAAGATGAACTGGAAATATGCTGGCGTTGAATCAATCTGCCCAATTGCGGGAACGGGCGAAGCGATTGCAAATCGCCGGCGCGCGGCGGCAGATTTTCTCCGGTGATGACGCGCAAAGGCGTATTGAACAGGCGCGATTTGCCCAGCTTCGTTCCCTTCGATCCGACGTAGGCGATTTCAAACAGAATGCGCGAAGGCAATTGATGCTGCAAACTCGCCGTCCAATGCTGCATGTAAGGAGTGCGCGCTTTCGGATCAAGCCCGAAATAACTCGGCAATCCGGTTCCGGCTGTTTGCGGAAAACCGTCGCGAATCGTCAGCACAGGCGAACGCGATCCGTCCGTCTGGTTGATTTCGTTACGAATGCCGTTGCGAACCAGATCGTAATTTTCGGCGGCGATTTCCGGGTTGAAATAAATTCCGTAACCCGCGCGGAAAACCAGATCGCGCCGTTCGCTGAATGCGCCCGGCACGCGCCAGGCCAGACCGATTCGCGGCGAGAAGTTGTTGCGATCGGCTTCAACCGCTCGATCAGTTCGAACCAATCGCGGAGCCGCAGGCAAAGTCGAATAATCCAGGTTGAACAAATTGCCTTCGGTTTCGCTGAAAGGCGTGAAGTATTCGTATCGCAATCCAAGATTCAGCGTCAGCCGATTGTTCGCTCGCCAATCGTCCTGCACAAACCCGGCGTAACTGTTCAATCGCAGATAAGCCTGCGCCTGACCTACGCTGCGTTCGGTGGTTTGCGGAAAGCCCAGAAGGAAATCGGCGAAGGCGTCTCCGCTGGGCGAGGCCAGCGCCGGATTGCCTGTGAAAGCTCCTGTGAAGGTATATCGCCCGCGTGACAATTGGCTTTGCCGGTAATCCATTTGAAAGCGAATGATCTGCGCGCCCATTTTCAAAGTATGCGCGCCCTGTGTGAACGAAACGGAGTCGGAAAAGTACCAGATGTTGTCGCGCTGAGTTTGTGGCCGGTTTGGCGTGTCCAGAACCATCGAAAAATTTGTCACCAGAAAGAACGGCAAGCCGTAGTTTTCAGGATCAGCCGTTCCGCTGGTCAATCCCAATTCGCGAGCGTCGTCCGTGCGAAAAGCGCTTTCGGGCAGCAGCAGCACAGCCAATCGAGTGAAAGAAAATCGCGCTTCGTTGATCCATCTGCCGCCGGCGAAGTTGTAACCGACGACCGCCTGTTGCGCGCGAACGCGTTCCTGAGTCGGTCTTTCGGGGAACGAAGTTGCCAGCCGATTGCGGTCGTTGTTGATCGTGTATCGTCCGAAGATGCGGCTGTTGTTGCGGAATTCGTGATCAATGCGCCCTGAAACGTTGTCGCCGGTCTTGTCGCTGGGCGAAGCGTCAATGTGATTGCTGTCGCCCTGACGATTGGGCAGCGGCTGGTACTTTTCCAAAAAGGTTTTGGCGATGGGGCTGATTCTGTTTGCCGGAATAAGGTTGTTGGCGAAAGGTCGGCGATTGCCTGTTGCCGTATCAACATTCAGCGGATCGAAGATCGGATTGCGTCCGGTGAAATCTCCGCTGCGCAATCTGGCGTCTGGAACAATGCTCAGTTTTGATTTGGCAGTCTTTGCTCGCAATCCCTCGTAAGAAGCGAAGAAGAAAGTCGAAGCGAACGGCATTGGCCCGCCCAATGAACCGCCGAATTGATTTTGCCGGAAGACCGGACGCGGCAGACTGGTATCGTCAAACAGATTGCGCGCGTCCAATGCTTCATTGCGAAAGAATTCAAACGCGCTGCCGTGAAAATCGCGACTGCCGGATTTGGTGACGATGTCGGCCACGCCTCCGCCCGATTGAGCGAATTCAGCAGCGGCCAGCGACGATTGAATGCGGAATTCCTGCACGGTTTCCAATGGCGCGTTGACGGCGATTGCGCGCGAATTGAAATCGGTGTTTAACGCGCCGTCCAACAAATAAGTGTTCATCGTCGAACGGCTTCCGTTCAGCGGAGGATTCAGCGCCACCGATCCGCGATTTTCCTGCACGTCGTTGATGATGTCGTGTCCGAATCCGCCAAGCTGGCGCGGAATCGCTCCTGGCCCAAGCGTGATCAATGAAGCGACGTTGCGAACGTCCAACGGCAGGCTTTTGATGGTCGGAAAATCCAGCCGGTAACCAACTGAAGCGTCGTCACGCTGCAAAGGCGAAACTTCAGCCGTGACGCTTATCGAATCCTGTCGAAGCCCTACAGACAAACGCAAATCCAACCGCGCTTTCTGGTTTACCTCCAACACCAATGAGTCAACCGTGACCGTGCGAAAGTTGTCCTTTTCCGCCGACACCGTGTACCGCCCGGGCAGCAAATCTGGTATGCGGAAAAGACCTTCGGCATCAGTGACGGAGCTTCTGGAAAATCCGGTTGCTTCATGACGCGCGGTCACTTTGACGCCGGAAAGCCTGGCCGATGCTTCATCGGTGATTTCGCCCAACAAGGTTGCTGACGAAACTTGCCCGGCATTCGCATGCGGCGATGACCCTGAAGTGAAAATCAGAATGAAAAGACAGACGGTGATGACGGGGAGTTTTTTCACGCGGAGCCTCCGTTTAACTGTTTGTGGTGATTTGGAAAGAAATAGCGAACGCAGACAAGCGCATCCGCATCCTGGTTTAGCTGACGATAAGGCGTAGATTTTTGGGATAATTGTTGAACCGCGTCGAATTAAAAGCGAGGCTCTTATAGCATCAATCAAAGTGGCGAGCAATACACTTAACAAGCGGTGAAGCATTCAAAACCAATTAAGCCGGAATGCGTTTGATCTTTGGCCTGCCTGATTTCATGGCAGTGTGTTTGATTACATTCCTGCGGCAATCCCAGTAATCATTTGTAGTGGATTTAATCATCTCCATTGAGTTCCGGCTGAGTTCCGGTAAGGCATTGCTTACAATACTAATTATTGTGTTGACACTCGTTAAAATCGCGTGCTATAGAATTGTCTCGTTAGCGCCCCATCTTTTATTTACGATCCAGGACTTGCAACTCTTCACATTTTCCCTGTTGCAAACTGCTCATCGGTGAAGGATCAATCAAAAATCTGACATCGCGCTCAGGATCGTTAAATCATTTCATCAAGCCCTGTCTTTTATCCGACCCCGATTAGGCCAGCCCCCAAATCGCTGTTACCTGAATTAATCAAGTGAACGCCCCGTTGTTGCCGGAAGGTTTGAAACTCCAGGCTCAGGGTTGATCAGGCTGGCATTCACGTTTTCATTCATATTCAGTGGGAAGAAAGTCGTTACATTGCGACTGGGAATTTATCTGCGCGATAACGCGACAGCCGAAACGAAGTGCGGTGATCGGCCAGGACGGGATTCGGCCTACGTTGATATTTTGGTGCTACCTCGGCATGAGGTCTCCTTTACGGTTTTTATATTGGGATTGGTGCGTCCGCTAATGCCCGAACAACGCGTCCCAGGCTTTAGACCTTGCATTAGTCCCTTGTGTCTCCTCACACCACAAGGAAGGTTAACAATGAAACAACGAACGTCAATTCGAGTTCTGCTGTGCAGCATATGCCTGCTCGCTTTGGTCAGTAATTATCTGATGCCGACCGTGGCATTGGCGCAAAGAGGCAAGCCCTCAGGTCAATTGAGCTTTGCTCGACTGGTTTCGGTCAACAACAACAACGCCTCTGCCGGACAAACCATCTTCAGCGGCAACTGGCTTAAAGTCGCGAAACAGGGAACTGCCATCATCAATGTGGGCAAGATGGGGCGGATGGAAATGGGAGCGGGCACAGATTTTGTCCTGCGAACCTCAGAGGATGGCATCGGCGGAGATTTCAATTCCGGTTGTATGACCATCATCGCGCCCGCCGGAGTCAGCGTCGCCTTGAACACGCCCAACGGGAAGATCATCACGGACGGCAAACAATCTTCGTCGTTCTTCGTCGGATTCAAGGGGGGATCAACCAACGTCATTCCAAATCTCGGCGAAGTCAAAATAGCTTCGGGCAACAGGATTGAAAGCTTCAAGCCGGGCGAATGGACTTCGATGTCGGCTGATTCGACCGGCGGAAACAAATTGTTGCGCCGTCTGGGCAAAGAATGTGCTGAGCCTGGAATTATGTGCGCGTGCGGGGCAGACACCTTGCCAACTGCTACTGCTGCTGAGACCAGCGCGAAACCGGCTTCGGCAGCTTCGGCGCAATCAACCAACGGAAACGCTTTTTGGCCGCTGGTGTTCGGCGCATTCATGGCTGGAACTACGGGAATTTTCTTTGCAACGTTCAGGGATAACGTCACGGGCAATAACAACACGTTGACCTGTGTGGATTCGTCGGGAATCTTGTGCCGACGAGTCAGCCCGACAAATCCGGGAAATCCCAATCGGTAACATCAGGCAATGGCGTTGGGTTTGAAAGCTCAACGCCATTGTCGTAAAGAAAGGCAGATCAGACCAGTACATCCTTCCCTCCCTCCGCAACCCTCACCCGTTGTCCGTTCTTTTCCGATGAAAATCACGCTCAATCTGTCATTTATTGGTGCTCGTGTGGCAGTTTTTTGCGCGGCGTTGGTGTTGGCTTTTGGGTTCATCGGCTTCGCAATGATGCGGTTCGTGACCTCTGTGGTGTCAAGTTCCGCTTTTGCCGTCAATCTGCCCGCGCTGGAAGCCGCTGCAGTCTACTTTCCAAATTCGGCAAAAGTGCAGGCTCGATTGGCCGCGCGACTGGTTGAAAGTGAATTGGACGCGACGGAAAGCCACGAAACGCTTTCCGAGCGGGCTTTTCAGCATGCTTCGCGCGCGGTGATTCTGGCTCCGGCAAATTACGAATACCGTGTCCTGCTGGCCGCCGCAGCCGAATTGCAAGGGAAGTTGGCTGAAGCTGAAGAAGCTTTGCGCGCCGCGATCCAACTCGCTCCGAACAACGTCAATGTCAGATGGCAGATGGCCAATCTGCTTTTGCGATTGGGTAAAAATGAAGAATCGCTGGCTGAGTTCCGCTTTGTCGCCGACGCCGACCCGGCGCGTATGCAAACCGTGTTCAACCTGGTTTGGCAGGCGACGAATGGAGATTTGCAGAAATTGAATCAAGTCGCAGGCGATGAGCCGTCCGCCAGATTGGCGCTGGCGCAATTTCTGGTCGGGCAATCTCAGTTCGAAGCGTCGGCGGAAGTTTTCAGTCGCATCGAACGCAACAGCCGTTTGCAATCGCCGGAGAGCGGCAAATTGATAGACGCATTTTTGAAAGCCAGCCAATGGGAATGGGCCAATAAGCTCTGGCGTGCGACATTGACCAAAGAAAACGAAACAGAGCGAGCGCTGGTTTGGAATGGAAGTTTTGAACGACCGCAGCACAAGGGGCTGACGCATTTCGACTGGCAATTGAACAACAGCAATTACGCTCGACTGACCATTTCTTCAGGCGGCTCTCGCACGGGACAACGAGCGCTCAGACTGGCTTATCTGGGAAAAGAAACGACGCGATTGGAAAACGAAGCGCAGCAGTTGCTGTTGCTGAAACCGGGCGCGACTTATCGCCTGGAATGTTTCGCCAAGCCGGAGAAATTGGCCGTCTCAGACGGACCCCAGATTGCCGTTTTGCGTTCGGACAACCGCTCAGTCATTGCCGCCACCTCGACCGTCAGCGCAGGCGTTGCGGATTGGCAATTGCTGACGGTGGATTTCGTCGTTCCGGCGGATCGTCCGGCGGTGGTGATAGCGATTAAACAGACGCCCCGATACAGTTACGTCGAACCTCCGAAGGGCTTTATCTGGTTCGACGATTTCACTTTGCACGCGTTATGAAAGCCTCCTGGGAAAAGATCATCACCGTCGGATTCATCGGGCTGATTGTTTTTTCAGCCCTGGCGCACGGCGCAGTCGAACCCTGGTCGGAATTTCTGTTCGTGTTGTGGATGACGGTGTTGGGCGTGCTTTGGGCGTTCAGAATCGCACGAGCAGGCAAATTGCTGCTTTATGTTCCGGCAAACTGGTGGCCGTTGGCTGCATTCTTTCTGCTTGGATTGGCGCAGAGCATTGCCTTTCGTGATCGGTCTGGCAACGGTTTCAGTTTGTCGCTGGATGTCGAAGCCACGCGCGGCGCTTGCCTGATCATCGGTTGTTTGTTGCTGGCTTCTTTGTTGTCGGCGAATTTTCTGGCGCATCGCGAACGGTTGTTGAAACTGGCGCAATTCCTGACCATCTTCGGGTTGGTGCTGGCGACGTTTGCGTTGATACAACATTTCACCTGGAACGACAGATTTTACTGGTTGCGCCCGGCCAACACTGAAGTTCCCTTCGGCCCATTCGTCAATCGCAATCATTTCGCCGGATATATGGAACTGTTGCTGCCGTGGCCTGTGGCTTTGTTGTTGACCGGCAGGCGCAGCCCCGCCGAAAAATTCTTTTACATTTTCGTCACCGGTTGGATGGCGCTGGCCGCCGTCTTTTCGCTTTCGCGCGGCGGGATGATCAGCATCTTTGCCGAATTGATTTTTCTGGCGGCGATGGCTCCGCGACAGGTTAAGGCGGAAACGGCAATGGCAACCGGCGGGCGGTCGCAAACGGCTTCGTTCGTCGCGCGCGCGGGCGCAGCGCTGGCAATCGTTTTGGTGACCTTGGGCGGATTGACCTGGCTGGGAGCAGAGCAGGTTATCAACCGCATCGCGGCCACTTCGGAAATCAATCAGGCTTTCGTCCAGAACAGAAACTTCAGCGCCAGCCGCGACGAATTGTGGCGGGACAGTTGGGCGATTTTTCGCGCCAATCCACTGGCCGGAACCGGACTCGGGTCTTTTGAAACTGCGCTGCCGATTTACGGGCAGGGGCGGAATCTGGGTCTGGTCACATCGCAAACGCACAACGATTATCTGCAGGTTCTGACCGACACCGGCATCATCGGCGGATTGATCGCCTTGTGGTTTTTGCTGGCGACGACGCGCGCGGTCTGGCGCGGGCTTCGCGTGCGCGAACCGCTGATGAACAACACTGTTTTGGCCTGCGGAGCCGCGCTGTTCGGCATACTGGTTCACAGTTTGTTCGATTTCAATCTGCAATTGCCGTCGCACGCATTGTTGTTCGTTTGTTTTTCCGCTCTGGTCGCGCAGTTGAGCGAATTGGCGAAAATCATCTCGACCGCTCGTGTCGCGCGGCTGGTTGCCGTGCCCGAATGAGTTTTGTTGCACATCAATGTAGAGAAGTATTTGTCCGCGAATCCACACGAAGGTTTTCAAAGGCGGTTATGGTTCGGTTGCTTTGTTTGGCGACCGTTCGTGTGTTCGCGGGATAGATTGCTTCCACACTTTTTAGAGGTTTGAATTATGCAGGCACAGCCACCCAACGGAAACCCACAATTCCCTTTTGACAGGATGGCGAATCAGGCGGAAACATCGGTCATACCGATCAATTACACCGAAGGCGTTCCCGCGCCCAGTCCGTATTTCCCATACGACCGCAACGAGCCGGAAGAAGGCGTCCTGAATCTGCGCGAATTATGGCGGCGCATCAGACGGCGCAAATGGATGATCATCGTCATCGTTTCGATTGTCACCACGCTGTCGGCGGTCGAAGCCTCGCGTCAGAAATCCATTTACCAGGCGACGGCCACCATCGAAATCGGCAACAACAATCAGATGTTGTTGAAAGCCGCCGATCTGGTCATCGAAAGCGACAATTCGGAACTGGAAACCGCGCTCTTCATTCTGGAAAGTTATCCTTTGCTGGAAGACGTCGTAGCCAATTTGCGGCTGGATAAAAACCAGGCCTTTCTGGACATCACCAAAGAGCGAACATTCTGGGATGTGATCAATGGAAATTCGGAGAATGGAGAACCTGACGGCGACCAGAAACAGGACGAGGAAAATCAGGAAGCTGAGCAGATCATTCAATCAAACATGACCCGGCGTCCCGCTGAAGAGAGCAAACGCCTGGCGCCATTTGTCGGCATTGTGCGCGGAGGTTTGGGCGTCGAGCAGTTGAAACAATCCCGGTTAATCAAGGTTTCTTACACTCACACCAATCCGGAAATCGCCGCGCTGGTGGCCAATGGAGTTTCCGAACAGTACCAGAAATACAACAGAGGAAAGAAATCCGAACGGTACGACAACACTTCGGAATGGTTGGCCAAATCCACGCGCGAACTGGAAACGCAGATGCAAAAGGCCGAACAGGCCATGGCCGATTACACGCGCGTCAACGGCATTTTCAACACCGACGGCAAAGAAGACCTGACCTCAACCAAATTGTCGCATCTGCACGACCAGGCAATGCGCGCCGAAACCGACCGTTTGATCAAACAATCGCTGTACGAAGAAGTTCGGCAGGGACGCGTGGATAAATTGCCCGAAGCTTTTTCCAACCTGGCAACCTCAGATTTGCAGAAAAAGCTGAGCGAATTGACGGTCGCCGCCGCGCAATTGAGCGCAAAATTCGGACCCGACAACCCGAAACTCAGCGAAGTCAAATTGCAGATGGACGCGTTGCAAAAAGAAATTCTGCAAACGCGCGGCCAATTGGCCGGAAGGCTTCAGGCGGATTACGAACGCGCTTTGCGCGACGAAGCTTCGCTGAAATCCGCTCTGAGCCGCGCCAAAGCCGAAGCCGTCCAGCAAAACCAGACGGCCATTCAATTCAACATCCTGAAACAGAATGTCGAAACATCAAAATCGCTGTACACCGACTTTCTGCAAAAGACCCGTCAGGCCGAAGTCGAAAAAGTTCAGCAGGACACCAACAACGTCAACATCGCCGAACCGGCCAGAGTCCCCGGCGGCCCCATCGGGCCATTGCGTTTTCGCGCAGTGTTGCTGGCTTTTGTGCTGAGCCTGGCCGGAAGCATCGGCCTTGTCTTTCTGCTGGATCATCTGGACAACACCATCAAAACAGTCGAAGACGTCAGCCGTTATGTTCGTCTGCCCGCGCTCGGCGTAATTCCGGCGATTGACACCACGACAGGTCGCCGAATGAGCGGACGTCGCAAACAGGTTCTGAGCGGAGTTCAGGCGAACAAACAGATGTCGCCCACGGCCAAGGTGTTAAGTCAGATGTCTTCGCCCAGGGAATCGTCATCCGTCGCCGAAGCTTATCGCATGCTGCGGACTTCGATTCTGCTGGCTTCCGCCGGTCAACCGCCCAAAACCGTTCTGGTCACCAGCAGCCAACCCGGCGAAGGCAAAACCACCACCGCCGTCAACACCGGAATCTGCCTGTCGCAATTGGGCGCGACGGTTCTGCTGATTGACGCCGATCTGCGACGCCCGCGAGTTCACAAAATTTTCGGTGTCAATCATCGCCGAGGGCTTTCAAATTATTTGTCCAGCAACATTCCGCTGCGCAGCGTCATACAGGCTACAGGCATTCCGAACCTTTACCTGTTGCCTTCGGGAATCGTTCCGCCCAATTCGGCTGAATTGCTCAGTTCGGAAAAGATGCGCTATATGCTGCACAAACTGTCGGCGCATTTCGATCACATATTGATTGATTCGCCGCCCATCGGCAGCGTCACCGATCCGGTTATTCTGTCCAGACAGGTTGACGGAGTGATGCTGATCGTTCACGGCGGCAAATCTTCGCGCGAAATGGTCATCCACGCCCGGCAGGAACTGGCCAACGTCGGAGCGAAAATCTTCGGCGTGGTTTTGAACAACGTCAATATGCAGCGCGACGGTTACGATTATTATTATTACCGCCGTTACCAATACGAATATTCGCGCGAAACTCCCGGTCAATTGGGCGACAACGGGCAGTTGAATTGATTCTGATCCGCATTCCGTCCCCGCCGCCGATCCCTTCACCACGTCCCCGACCCGTTGTTCAATTCCGATGAAAGTTGTATACCTGAACCCGACCGGCCAACTTGGCGGCGCTGAACGTGTGCTGCTGGATGTTTTGGCCAGCCTGCTTGCGACTGATTCGCATTTCCAGCCTCATCTGATTGCGGCTTCGGACGGCCCGCTGGTTACTCAGGCGCGGAATCTGGGCGTGCCGTTGACGATTCTTCCTTTCCCGCCGACTCTGGCGCGATTGGGTGACGGCGGAGCAGGCGGCCCGGCTGGCCGGCAAATTGGCTCCCTAGCTATGCTAGGCCGTTTGACCAAAGCGGGCGGCGCAGCGGGTTTATATTTGAACCAACTGCGCCGCACGCTCAAACGCCTCTCGCCTGATCTGATTCACACCAACGGATTCAAAATGCACTTGCTGGGTTTGTGGGCGCGTCCGCGCCGCACGCCCGTCGTCTGGCACATTCACGATTATATCGGCGCTCGTCCGTTGATGGCTCGCGCGCTGCCGCGTTTCGCCAATCGCGCAGCCGCCATCATCGCCGTCTCGAATTCCGTGGCGGCGGACGTTCGCAAAATCTGCCGCACGCAGGTTCACACAGTTCACAACGCCGTTGATCTGGACAGGTTTTCACCCGTCGGCGAACGATTGGATTTGGACAAATTGGCCGGAATGTTGCCCGCGCCTGCCGGAACCGTCCGCGTAGCAATGTTCGCAACCATGGCGCGTTGGAAAGGCCACGAAGTTTTTATGCGCGCGCTGGCCGCTTTGCCGGACGATTTGCCCGTTCGCGCTTACATCGTCGGCAACGCCCTTTACCAAACCGACGGCAGCCAATATTCGTTGTTGGAATTGCGCCGAATGGCCAAAGAACTCGGCGTTTCGCATCGCCTGGCTTTCACCGGATTCGTCGAAAACGTTCCGGCGGCCATGCGTTCCTGCGACATCATCGTCCACGCCAGCACACAGCCCGAACCCTTCGGCCTGGTCATCATCGAAGCCATGGCCTGCGGCAAACCCGTCATCGTCAGCAACGCCGGAGGCGCAGCCGAATTGGTCGAA
>CAYRQB010000106.1:0-17340 GCA_964426025.1 uncultured Heliomicrobium sp. | reverse complement strand
TTCCACCCGTCGCCGTTGGAATTCGTCGAAGGTCACGGCCAGCACGATGACTGCGCCGATGATTATCCTTTGAATGAATGATGATATTTGCAGCAGGTTTCCGCCGTTGGCCAGAACGCCCATAATCATCGAACCGATGATTGTGCCGACGACGGTTCCTTGTCCGCCGCTCAAACTGCCGCCGCCGATGACGACCGCAGCAATGACATTGAGTTCATAACCTTCGCCGGCGTTTGGTTGGCCGGTGACGGTTCTGGAAGTTTCAATCGCCCCAGCCAGACCGCTCAGCGCGCCAAGAATCGCAAAGTAAGTGATCTGGTAACGCGCAACTGGAATTCCAGCGTATCGCGCCGCTTCTATGTTACTGCCCATCGCGTAACAGTATCGGCCCAAGCGGGTACTGCCGAGAATGAAATGAACGATCAGGGCAATTGCAACAACCATCAACAAGGGCAAAGGGATGGTGTTGAGCAAACTCTTTTCGGCCAGATAACCCGCCGACATCGGCAAACCGACAACCGCATTGCCGTCGCAAAGGTATAAGCCCAATCCTCTATAAATTCCCATCGCTCCAAGCGTGACGATGAAGGCGGGAATCTTCAATGCAGTGATTGCCGAACCGTTGAGCAAACCGCATGTTGCGCCAATCAGAACGCAGACTAAAAAACCTGCAATTGACGGCAAACCGCCATTGACCATCGCCATTGAACCGACGACTCCGGTCAAACCGATGATTGAACCAACCGAAAGATCAATTCCGCCGGAAACCATAACCATCGTCATGCCCATTGCCATAATCGTGATGACAGCGGTTTGGCGGGCGATGGCGGCCAAATTGCCCGGCGTAACGAATTTCGGGTCCTGGCCGAGAATGAAATATTCGGCCAGCGGAATCAGCGCGCACAACACAATGAGGCTGATGAAGGGCAAAAAGCGTTTAACCCATTCTGGCATAGCGTCCTGTTTGGTTTTGTGATTTTGGATAAAGCGAAAATGAGTCGGCAAGGTAAGACAGCATCCAGGCAGAGTCAAGTGCGTCAAGGCTTAAACTGACTGGTATGCAAAGGGAAGAGTTGAAAGCCGAGAGAAAAGCATGCGCTTGTCGAAACTAGCGCATGCTTTCAGATTTACTCTACCCAATCGGCGATGAAAACATTCGTATCGCCTTGTTTGGCGGCGTTTCGATTGGAACAGAAAACCAGTTTTTTGCCGTCCGGCGAAAACATAGGAAAGCCATCGAAGGTGTCGTTGAAGGTGATTCGTTCAAGACCGGAGCCGTCAACGTTGATCATATAAAGATCGAAATTGCGTCCACGCGAATCGTCTATGTTTGAAGAGAAGATTATTCTTTTGTTGTTCGGAAAAAAGAATGGAGCGAAATTGGCTTTGCCGTTGTTGGTGACGCGGCGTTTATTCGATCCGTCCGGATTCATCACCCAGATATCCAACTTCGAAGGCCGAATCATATTTTCCTTGAGAAGTGAAATGTAGTCCGATTTTTCCGACTCGGTTTGCGGATGATGAGCGCGATATGCAATCAGTTTTCCATCGTAGCTCCAAAACGGCCCGCCGTCGTAGCCAAGCTCGCTGGTCAGGCGTTTTACGTTTCTGCCGTTTTTGTCCATCGTGTAAATGTCCAGATCGCCGTCGCGCAAACTGGTGAAAGCAATCCTGCCATCGGCGCGAATCGTCGCTTCGGCGTCATATCGGTCGGACGTAGTTAAAGGCTTCGCATTCGATCCGTCCAGATTGGCCTTGAAAATGTCAAAACCGGGATAAAGCGCCCAAACATAGCCGCGCGACATATCAGGCTTCGGCGGACATTTCGGATCGGCTTTGTGAGTAGAAGCGTAAACGATGGATTTGTTGTCCGGCGTGAAGTAAGCGCAGGTAGTTTTACCTTCTCCATTCGACAGCATCTTCATATCGGAACCGTCAAGGTTCATCGAAAAAATTTGATCGCAGCCGTCGGCTTTGACTGCACGCTGGAATATCAGCTTTTTGCCGTCACGTGAAAAATAGGCTTCGGCGTTTTCACCTTCGAAGGTGAGTTGTTTGATATTCGCCAGGTGTTTTTCGCCTTGAAACTTTAACTCGGTTTTCTGGCTTTGTTGATTTGATAAGTTGTTGTTTGCCTCGTTTGAAAAGAAAAAATGGCCGGAGGCAGCGGCGCATAAAATCAATATCAAGCTTGTGATTGCTCGCATCGTTTCTCCTGCAAACGCAATTGAAGTGGCGGCTGAGAAGACAACCGCCACTTATTCCTAACTGTCTCAACGTTGAAAGTTCTGGTTTAGTCTTCGTCGTCGTGATTGTTGCGGCGATTTCCGCCTCTGCCTTCCTTGCCGCCGCCCTTCTTTTCATTCAGCAGAGCTTTGCGGCTCAGACGAATCTTGTTGCCTTCGATACCGATGCATTTGACCATAATCTGCTGGCCTTCCTGCAATTCGTCGCGAACGTCGCGAACGCGGTAATCGGCAATTTCGGACACGTGCAGCAAACCGTCCAGACCGGGCATGATTTCGATGAATGCTCCGAAATCAACGATGCGCGAAACCGTGCCGAGGTAGGTTTTGCCGATCTCGGCTTCAGCGGTCAGATCGCGAATGATCTGCATAGCCATTTCTGCGGCTTCGCCGTTGGCGGTGGCGATTGAAATGCGTCCCGAATCTTCAACGTCAATCTTGGCTCCGGTGCGCTCGACGATGGATTTGATCATCTTGCCGCCTGGGCCAATGACGTCGCGAATCTTGTCCGGGTTAATCTGCAAGGTAACGATTCTAGGCGCGTACTTGCTAATCTCAGCTCTGGGAGCGGCTATGGCTTCTTCCATCTTGTCCAGAATGAACAAACGGCCTTTTTTGGCCTGATCCAGTGCGTCAGCCAGAATCTGCGGATTCAGGCCGGCTACTTTGATGTCCATCTGCAAAGCGGTAATGCCATTGCGAGTGCCTGCGACCTTGAAATCCATGTCGCCGTAATGATCTTCGGCGCCTGCGATGTCCGTCAGGACGGCGAATTTTTTGTCTTCCATCACCAGACCCATCGCCACGCCGGCGACCGGAGCTTTGATCGGAACGCCCGCGTCCATCATAGCCAGAATGCCTCCGCAAACCGTGGCCATCGAAGACGAACCGTTCGATTCGGTAATGTCCGACACGACGCGGACGGTGTAAGGCCATTCATCTTCGCCGGGCATCACTGCGTCCAAAGCTCTGTGAGCCAAAGCTCCGTGGCCGACTTCTCTGCGTCCGGGACTGCCTGTGCGTCCGGTTTCGCCAACTGAAAACGGCGGGAAGTTGTAATTGAGCATGAAGCGGCGTTTGAATTCGCCTGATTCAAGGCTGTCAACGTACTGAACGTCCTGTGAAGTTCCAAGCGTGGCCGTTACCAAGGCCTGAGTTTCGCCGCGCGTGAACAGCGAAGAACCGTGAGTGCGAGGCAACCATCCGACTTCGACTGAAATCGGGCGGATTTCCGAAAACTTGCGGCCATCCGGACGACGGCGATTGTTCAAAATGTCATCGCGGAAAATGGCTTCTTTCAGATGATCGAACAGGACGCCTGCTTCGGCGCGGATTTCGGGCTGATCTTCTGGATAACCTTCAACGACTTTCTTCTTCAGTTCGTCAATCGCAGCGTAGCTTTCAATTTTCGATTTATTCTGAACATTCAACGCTTCGCGCATATCGCCAGTGTATTTTTCGGCAATCTCGCGCAGAAGAGTTTCGTTGACTTGTTTGGGTTCATAAGCGCGTTTCTGAATTCCCAACGCTTCGAACATCGAACGCTGCAACTGGCAGAGCTTTTTGATTTCCCCGTGGGCGAACAGCAAGGCTTCCAGCATGACTTCTTCGCTGACTTCCTTCGCTCCGGCTTCGACCATAACGATGGCTTCTTCGCTGCCGGCTACAATCAGGTTTAGCGCGGAATTTCGCTGCTCCTCGTAAGTTGGATTGACGACATATTTGCCTTCAACCAAACCGACGCGCACGCCCGCAATCGGGTTGTGAAACGGAATGTCCGACAGGTACAGCGCAGCCGACGCGCCGGTAATCGAAAGGACATCAGGTTCATTTTCGTCATCAGCCGACAAAACCATTGAGATGACCTGGGTTTCGTATTGATAACCTTCAGGGAATAGCGGGCGTATGGGACGATCCGTCAGTCGGCAAGTGAGAATCTCTTTTTCGGTCGGACGGCCTTCGCGTTTGAAATAACCACCCGGGATTCGACCGGCGGCGTAACCATATTCGCGGTAATCAACGGTCAACGGAAAGAAGTCAATGCCTTCTCTCGCCTTACGCGCGGAAACGGCAGTGACCAGCACCACTGTTTCGCCTTGCTGAATCAGCACTGCGCCGTCAGCCTGTTTTGCAATGCGGCCAGTTTCAATCGTGAACTCGCGACCGCCTAAGTTGATGCCTTGTTTCAAATACATCTTTTATCTCTCCTAACAATAAATGGATCGGACTTCAGGTCGCTCTGAGGATGCGCAGACGAAAGTCCGTTCCGTATCTCATTGGTTTTGGGGTGTTGCCGTGGCGATCTGAAGATTTCCCTTTAATCAGAAATGGGGACATCCTGCTCGCGCCATCGCGTTGCAGGCAAAATTCGGTCTTGCGCGCAAACTTCGACCCGACATCGCACGTTGGCGCTGTGGCTGTTGGCAAGGAATGGATTTTTTCTACCCTCTCGGGAAATTCAGATTGGTCGTTCACAGCAGGCAAACCCAACCGAATTGGACAGCCTTATTTGATGATGGCGCTGAGGGCATCCGAAAAATTGTCAGCAAAATTCTCAGCAGGATTCGGATGAAGTCATTCGTCTTCCCAGTGTGCCTTTTGGCCAGTATGCCTGTTGGGCGAACCGGCCTTCAGGAAATTGCCAGGCCGGGGCAGGGAGTACGTGCCGTCACGTTCGGCTGCACAACAGAAGCGGCGTCCGCAATGGACGCCGCCGGTATGTTCAAAGTTACTTTCTCAATCCCAAACGATTGATCAATTCATGGTAACGGTTTATGTCACAACGTTTCAGGTAATCCAGCAAGCTGCGGCGCTGACTGACCAATTTCAGCAATCCACGGCGTGAATGATTATCTTTCTTGTGCGTTTTGAAATGTTCGGTCAACTCGTTGATGCGCTGTGTCAACAACGCAACCTGTACTTCCGGCGAGCCTGTGTCAGAGACGTGCGTCTTGTACTGCGAGATGATGTCTAATTTAGCTTCTTTTGCTAAAGCCATTGCGGATTTCTCTTTCCTCCGAATTTATTGATGATTGCTTTTGTCGAAATTTGAGGGGCAAAGGTAGCAGAGCGACACGCAAAGTTCAAGCCTCGCTCGAAAACAGCCACAGCGCTCGGTTTGGCCAAAATATCGCTGATGGGCTGACGGAATTAGCCCGGCAATTCCCGGCAATTCATTGACGGGGAAGGCGGTAAGTTACCCGGCGATGAATTGCCGCGCTATTATCACAACATCCCTGCCGGGACTCCCGGAAAGCGTCGAGTCATCAGACTGTCAGCCGTTCGCAATCGCCGACCTTCGTGTTTTCTTCGTGTGTTTTCGTGGGCGGAAAATCTTTCGCGAATTCCACAGCTTCATTTGATTCGGACGCTGACGGGATTGGCGGCTTTGCCGTCAATCAGTAACTCGATGCTGACGTCGCCGCGCCCGGCCAGCGAATTCGGCAAACGAAGGTTGCATTGATCAACTCCGACGAAATCGCCCTGCGCTCCGGCAAAAAGGACTTCCGCCGCCGCGCCTCCAACCGTAGCAGTAACATTGCCAAGCCCCGTGTTATGACGAAAGCCAGTGCCGAATAACAACAAAAATACCTGTTCCGCCGGGTTACTGACATCAATAGCGACAGGCACGAATTTGTTACTCGCCGCATCGAACTGCGCGATAGCTTCATATACCTGCTCGCCATTGGCCTTGACTCGCAAAGCTACCGCCGCAGCTTGCCCAGTGCCTGAAGTATTGGTTGAGAACAAGCCAGGTGAGACGCTTGTTATTTCAATGACACCTACTGCGCCGTTGTTCACTGTGATCATGGCAGTTCCGTTGAGCGCGCCCGGAGGAATTTGGTAATTGATCTGAGTTGGCGAGACGAAAAAGAGAGGAGCAGGCCGTTCAATTCCGGAACGGTCTCTGATACTCAGGCGTAGACCTGCAAGTTCAATCGGCAAGGGAAGTCCTGTGGCTACCAGCGTATTCGGCGTCAGGTTGCTGCCGAAAGCGGCGACGATGGATTCAGGGGCGAGAGGCGCAGAAGCAAAGCTTGCTGCTGAGACGCTGTTAATGCTCGGCGCTGCGGTGTCGAATAGTTCCGCGCTTGACAGGGTCGGGCCAATCAATGTCCTGCCTCCCGCAACCAGGACTTTGCCATTTAATAGAAGCGTCGTGGTATGACGAAGGCGCGCTGTGGCAAGCGCAGCGGTAATAGTCCAAGTACCATTAGCCGGATCATAAAGCTCCGCGCTATTAAGCGTTGATGAACCGACAGCGCCGCCAACCGCAAGAACTTTACCGTTTGGTAGCCGTGTCAACGAATGCATGACACGAGGTATGGTCATATCGCCTGTCGCACTCCACTGTCCTGTGACAGGATCATAAAGCTCGGCGGCGGGAACAGGCGACTCGTTGGCATTCACCCCCCCCTGTAATCAATACCTTGCCGTTAACCAGTAATGTGGCTGTGCGGTTCGCACTGGGAATTGCCAAGTCACCGGTTAAAGCCCAAGTGTTTGTAGATGGATCATAGATTTCCGAAGTGCGGAGAAAAACATCTGCAAAACCACCAGCGATCAGAACTTTGCCAGTGGGTAGCATAGCGATTGAATGAAGCACCCTTCCTTTTTTCATTGTGCCAGCAGAAGTCCAGGCGTTGGCTTCTGGATCATAAACTTCAGCCATGTCGGCTAAGCCTGTAGTTGTTATCGCCCCTCCGCCAGTGATTAGTACTCTACCATCTGGGAGTAATATTGCTTGAGGGTCATCACGTGCAACATTCAGATTTCCCCCTGAATTCCATGTTTCTGTCAAAGGATCGAATATTTCAGTGCTGGCAAGTAAGCTGTTTGTCTCGCTAGTCCCGCCTGCAATCAACACCTTGCCATTGGCTAATCGCACGGCAATGTGTCTGTAACGAGGTGTATTTGGACTGCTCGTTGCCCGCCACTGTCCTATTGCAGGGTTATACAATTCGACAATGCTTGCGATGCGGCAGCAGGGATTGGCTACCGCGAGGCCGCCAACAACCAGTACCCTGCCATCTGTTAAAAGAGTTGCTGTATGTCGGGTTCGAGCCATTACAAGAGAGCCAGTCGCATTCCAGACTGGTTGTGTCGTTGTTAGATGAATGCCAACAGCCAACGCTATCAAGGCCAGGGCACTGAGTGAAGAATATAATCGAAAGAGCATATGAACCTCTCACGAATTGTTATACATCCGATATCATCGTCGCGGTAACTGAGTATTTCGCTATTTGGATAGAGTTACTTGATTGGCAAGGTCAAAGGCCAGCGGTTAAGAGTTTGCTGGTATATCTCTTTGGCTTTCTGTGTGTCGCCGAGTGAAGAATAAATTCCGGCCAGCATCAACAGGGTTGCCGTTTCGCGTTCGCGGTCTTTCAGTTCGCGCCATAAAGTCAGCGCTTGTTCCAGATGGTCGCGAGCCATCGTCTTTTCATTCAGCAAAAATTCGGCTTCGCCGAGTCCGGTCAGGTAAACTGCCTGCCGCAAATTGTCGTTCAACGAAACGGCAAGTAGCAGTCCTTGTCCGTAGGCATGACGCGCTTTTGCAGGATCGCGCAGCGACAGATGAGTCAGTCCCAAATTGCCAAGCGTCAGCATTTCGCCGCGCTTGTCGCCAATAGCTTTCCGAATTTCCAGCGATTGCGCGAAACATTCCAGCGCCTGTTTCGGATCGTTCGTGCTTATATAAAAACCGCCAAGGTTGCTCAGCGTGGTTGCTTCGCCGCGTTTGTCGCCGCTCGCTCGGCGGAGAGGCAGGGCTTCAAGATAAAGCTTCAACGCCTGCTCGCGTTGATTCAGCGCCAGATTGAGCGATCCCAAATCATTCAATGTCGCCGCTTCGCTCCGTTTGTCATTCAACGTTCGCCACAGAGGCAAGGCTTTCAGATAAAACTCGACGGCACTCGGTTTGTCGCCTATGGCATCGGCGACGTAACCTAGATTGCTGAGCGAAACTGCTTCGCCGCGTTTGTCGCCGACTTCGCGCCACAACGGCAAAGCTTGCTGGAATAACTGTGCGGCGATTGGCAATTGCCCGGCGCGAGCGGCCAGAGATCCCAAACTATTCAAAGTCGAAGCTTCGCCGGATTTATCCTGAGCTTGTCGCCAGTAAGGCAACGACCGCTGGTAATGCTCGAAAGCTTTCTGTGCCTGTCCTTGTTCTTCGTAAAGCTTGGCCAGATTGTAAAGCGTCGAGGCTTCGCGCTCGCCTTTATTGCCCGCTTCGTTGATCATCCTGGTCAAGCTTGCTGTTTGGACGATCAGCCGCGCCTGATTGAAACAGTTCTGCGCCTGAGTTTTGTCGCCTATGGAATTGTAGATTCGACCGAGTTGGGTCAGCGCCGAGGCTTCATTGGTGCGATTGCCCGCCGCCCGCCATAAAGGAAGCGATTGATGGTAATAGTTGATGGCCTGTTGCCGGTCGCCCAGTGAATCGGCGATGAAGCCGAGTTGGTTAAGCGCGTTGGCCATTTCAGCCGGTTCGGAAAGATTGCCTGCGGCTTTCCACGATTCCAGCGATTCAGAATATTTCCGGACCGCTTGCAATAAAGAATCGGCGGTTCCTTTCGAGCGCAAAGTTTCGGCTTCGCGCATGAGGTCGCGAGCGTTTTTACGGTTCAGTTCAAGAGAATTGACCGGGCCGATTTTCGTCATTCCAGACGAATCGCCTTTGTTCAAAAGGCTTCGTGGCGCGCTGATTCGATAAGAATAATCGTAAAGCCCTTCAACCGGTGACGGCGCAATTCCGGGCAGTATGATGCGAAATGAACCGATGGAAGGCGGTTGATTGTTGGTCGTAGTCGAAGGCTGAGACGATTGCGTTTGAGCGCGAACGCAAGGATTGAGCATAGCCGAAAGCGCGATGAAGAAGACGGCTAAGCGATTGGCTAACTTCGATTGATGATGATTGCGAACATCCATAGCCAGTTGACTGAAGAGCGTTCCAAGTGAATGGAGGCCAAAGGATGACACAACAGCGAGAGAGAAGACAAATAGTTTAGCGGGTGGAATTGCAGTTCACGGAGCGCCGTTTAAGCGTCAACCGTGAACTGCGAATTGAGAAGCGATTCGTTTTATTGCTCACCCAGACGCAACACCAAGCCCGTTGAGACTCGGAAGCTGTGCTGATTGTCATCGTTGAAGCGCGTCAGAATGTAATCAGCCTGGAAGAGGCGAATGGCGAGATTCTTATGAACTTTGGCGTCAAGACCTCCGCCGACCGCCAAGGCAAAAGCGGTGTCGTCCGCGTCAATTCTGCCAACGGTTGTGAAGGCGGTGGTGTTGACCCGGGCAGCGCCCAACAGAACATGGCCGAAAGGTTCGACCACGCTGTTTTCGCGATAAGTGAATCGGGGGCCGACCAGAAACAGGTAAGTGCCGACATCGGCTCTGACGCCCGGTGAAAGCGTGACGGTGTCGTAATGGCCGCTGAAATCGGCAACGACTCCTCCCCATTTTTTGTAGTTGAGAGCGCCGGAAGCATTCCAGCCATGTAGATCAAGACCGTCAACATCGTCATCCGCGCGCAGGTAAGAATAGCCGCCGAATATTTCCACGCGTGGCGCATCCTGAGCCTGTGCTGCGAGTGGCAAGATGACGGCAAACATCGCTGCAATGAAAAACAAGTTGCGCATATTTTTCCTCCTGGAAGTGTGCTTGGAGTTAAGGGGCAAACTGATTTTTCAGAAACTCCTGCTTGGGTTGAGTAGTGAAGAGGCTTTCGGCAACTGAACTTCAAGAGAGATGGCAGAAGCGTATGCTTGAAGGGAGCACCATTGACGATTTTTAGGCCTCTGGATTTCGCGCCTCCTGTTGTAGTTAACAGGTTTCGGGGTTGGTGGCGGCGGACGTATGATAAGCGATCCATTTAAGAATGCAACCCGGAAAATTTAAGGCCATTTTCCCGCTGAGAGTGGTCAAAACAGAGCCGCTCTTTGTAGAATGCCTGGGCGTTGCGGCTCTGGAAATTGACTCATTGCTCTTCTGACCGCTAATCGGCCAGAGCCTGTTGCACCGCTCACAAAATTGCCAACGGAAATTGCCACCCACAAAATTATGCTTCGACTGATCATTCAAAACGGCGTCAGCGCAGGCCGACAGCTTCAACTAGACCAATCTTCAAACGGCTGGATGATGCTCGGACGAGCAGAGGAAAGCTCGTTTCGATTTGTTGAATCGAGCGTTTCCAACCGTCATGCAATCATCGCCGCTGAACACGGCGATTACTTTTTGCTCGATCAAAACAGCACCAACGGAACCTTCCTGAACGGCGACCGAATTCAAACCGCCAAACTGTCAACCGGCGATGTGATTGAGTTGGGACATTTCGGCCCTCGATTGCAGGTTATTGTGGAGGCCGACACGAATAATTCCCGGCAGGATCAAGGCGCTGAAACACGCCCACAGTTTGACGACACAGCGCGCGTGCGTTCACCTCAAACAGCGCATTGGACTATTCGCGAAGCTGCCCAGAGCATCGGTTTGTATGATCCGCAACATGATTCTGGCGATGCGCCGCCGCCGGTCGGAGTCGCCGGGTTGGCGATGTTCTGCGCGATTATGGGCGTCATCGTGCTGACTCTGACATTTCTGAATTTCGGCCTGACGGTTTCAGTCATTGCCGGCTTGACCGCTTTTGTTCCGGCGGCAGTTTATCTGAGCATGTTTTTGTGGCTGGATCGTTACGATCCCGAACCCGTCGGCACGCTCGCCTTTGCTTTCGCCTGGGGCGCCGGTATTGCGGTTTTCGTATCGGGAATCTTCAATGTGGTTTTCAGGCAAAGCTTCAATAGTGAATACCTGACCGCAGTGGTTTCAGCGCCGATGATCGAAGAGGGAAGCAAAGGAGCAGGCGTTTTGTTGATCGCTCTGCTGTTCAAGCACGATTTTGACAGCATGGTTGACGGCATAGTTTATGCCGGAGTCGTGGCTTTGGGCTTTGCCACCATGGAAAACGTTGATTATTACGGCGACAGCCTGATCAGCGAAGGCGCTGGCGGATTGGCCGCCACTTTTATGATGCGAGGAATTTTTTCGCCGTTTTCGCACGTCCTGTTCACCTGTATGACAGGCATTGGCTGTGGCATTGCCCGCGAAACGTATAATCCCGTCCTGAAGTTCGCTTCACCGTTGCTGGGTTATCTGGCGGCGATGCTCTTGCATGCTCTTTGGAACATGCTGGCTTCATCAAGCCCCGGCGGATTTATATTGGGTTATCTTTTACTTGAAGTGCCGCTTTTCGCGGGTTTTGTGTTTGTGATTGTCGCTCTGGTCAGGCGCGAAGGCCGGATTTTGAAACAGACGCTGGCCGCGGAAGTTGAGCGTGGTTTGATTTCTTCCGAGCAGTTTGAAATTGCCACCTCGGCTTTTCGACGAAGCGGTTGGATAGCCTCCGCTTTCGGCAATCGCAAACGATTCAACGCTCGTCGAAAATATCTGCGCGCCGTCGCCAAGCTCGGGCTTTGTCATTGGCACAACCTGCGAGCCATCACAGCCAGAGGAAGTACCGGCAGTTTTTCCATAGTTCCCAAGCTTCAGGCAGAGGTTTACAAATTACGCGATCAGATTGGCTGAATCGCGTCGCCGGATAACTGAAGATAACGTGTATCATTGGGACGAGAAAAAATAGCCGGGCAGTTCGCTCTGGCAAATTGATAGCGAGAAGGAGATATAAAATCATGACGGCCACAGCCGCTAAAACCATTCTTCCTCCGGGGCCAAAAAGCGTCATTCCCGGCATCAATCTTTTCCATCTTCGTCGTGATCGGATCGGATTTCTGAAACGGATTGCGGATGAGTATGGTGAGATAGCTTATTTCAAACTCGGTCCGCAGCCGGTCTTCCTGATTAACAATCCCGATTACATTCGCGATGTGCTGGTCACTCACAACAAACAATTCATGAAAGGCGAAGGTTTGCAGCGCGCGAAGCGTTTGCTGGGTGAAGGGCTTTTGACCAGCGAAGGGGAATTTCATCTGCGCCAACGCCGTCTGGCTCAACCGGCTTTTCATCGGCAGAGAATCGCGGGTTACGCCGCGACGATGGTGGAATATGCGACCAGGTTGCGTGACGACTGGCAGGAGGGAAAGCAGCACGATGTTGCCCGCGAGATGATGCGATTGACCCTGGCCATTGCCGGAAAAACGCTTTTCGACGCGGACGTTGAAACCGAAGCGGACGAAATTGGCGACGCTCTGAGTCAGGCGATGGAACTGTTCAACAGTTTGACTCTGCCTTTCTCGCAGTATCTGGAAAAACTGCCGTTGCCCGCGATGAAACGTTTCAAACGAGCGCGCGAGCGGTTGGACGAAACGATTTATCGAATGATTTCGGAGCGTAGAGCAAGCGGCGAAGATCGCGGAGATTTGCTTTCGATGTTGATGCACGCTCGCGACACCGAAGGCGACGGCACAGGAATGACCGACGAACAATTGCGCGACGAGGCGATGACGATTTTTCTGGCCGGTCACGAAACGACGGCCAACGCTCTGACATGGACGTGGTGTCTGCTGTCGCAAAACCCGGAAGCCGAAGCCAGGTTTCATGACGAAGTTGATAGAGTGATTGGGCAGCGAATGGCGACTGCGGAAGATTATCCGCGTCTGACTTACACCGAAATGGTTTTCGCCGAATCCATGCGAATGTATCCTCCGGCCTGGATCATCGGGCGCAGAGCCTTGAACGATTATCAGATCAACGGTTATCAGATACCGGCAGGCTCAATCATTTTGATGAGTCAGTACGTGATGCATCACAACCCGAAATACTTCCCCGAACCAGAACGATTTGATCCCGAACGCTGGACGCCTGAAGCCCGCGAAGCTCGTCCGAAGTTCAGCTACTTTCCGTTCGGCGGCGGACCGCGATTGTGCATAGGCGAAAGTTTCGCCTGGATGGAAGGCGTGTTGGTGATGGCCACGCTGGCTCAGCGATGGCGGATGCGGCTTGTGCCCGGCCATCCGGTTGAATTGCAACCGCTGGTCACATTGCGTCCAAAGTACGGAATGCAGATGACGATCGAAAGCAGGTAGGAGTCGCTGATGCTGCAAGGGCGAAGCCATGATAAGAATTAAGGTAGGGTAGGCTGAAGGTCTTTGAGAATTAAATGCACCCATCTTTGCGGCTATGCCGCAGTATTGTGCGATAAGGCTATGCCTTATCGGGACAATGCTCTCTTTGAAGGGGCTACGCCCAAACCGTTCGGGGCATAGCCCCAAACTCTGATTGAGTCTTTCGGAAAGGCATAGCCTTTCCGCACATCGGGCGGCAAAGCTGCAAGAATGAGGGTTGAATTGACCTGAGTGCATTTATTTCTCAAAGACCATCAGCCTATTCCACTGGCTGTATCAACGCCATTTCAGGAAACGAATCAAATATGGATCATCTTTTTCTTCTCGTGTTGCTGTTGTTGTTGGTTGCGATGATCGTGATCATCAGCCTGATTTATCGCTTTGCCTGGCTCAAAGCCCGAATGCCTTTGCTGGTTCAGCACGAATTCAATCAGTGGAAAGACGCTGCCGAATTCGAGATGCAGGAGCGAATACGCGCTCGCGTTGATGATTGGCAGGAAAGGGAAATACAGACCATCGTCGCCGAATCTCAGCGCGATGCGTTGAAAGAGGCGCATCGTTTATTCAAAGACTGGTGCGAAAACGAGCTTGAGGTTGTTCGCAGGGAGCAACGCGAACTGGCTCTCAGAGAAGCCAAAAATCTGCTGACCGAATGGAAGCAGGAACAGGAGAAAAGCATTCGTCAGGATGCGGCGCTGCGGAGCCAGGCGGTGACGACAGGAAAGATCGTTGAGCATCTGGTTCCATATCTTCCGAATTTCAATTACAACCCAAAAGACGCGCGCTTCGTCGGCAGTCCTGTTGATTTCATAGTCTTCGATGGACTGAACGACGACGAAGACGATCAGTTAACCGCGATAGTTTTTGTGGAAATCAAAACTGGAATGTCTGTGTTGACTCGTCGTGAACGCATGGTCAGAGACGCGGTCAAGGCCGGTCGAGTTCGTTGGGTGGAATGGCATGCCAGCCGCGAGCTTCAGCAGTCAATGCCCGGTATGTTCGAGTAGCTTTTATCTTGGTTTGATCTCGCGTCCGTTGACCGCAGGAGCGGTGATGACGGCTTCCCTCAGCTTTTCGATCACTTCCTGACTGAGTTCTTCATAATTGGCGTGAATGGTGAATCCGGCTGCATTGGCGTGGCCTCCGCCGCCGAAGTGTTCGGCGACGCGCGCAACGTTGACGCGATTCTTCGATCGAAGGCTGATGCGATAAGTCGAATTTGACAATTCGCGGAAGAACGCGACAGCTTCGACATCGCCAACCGTCAGCGGATAATTGATGATGCCGTCTGAATCATCTTCGGATGCGCCCGCGCGTTCCATGGCTTCTTTGGTCATGGTTATCCACGCGATTCGTCCGGTCTCGTCGCGATGCAAGGTCGAGAGAACTTCGCCTGCCAGGCAGACTTTGGCGTATGGGTAGCTGTAAAAGATTGCTTGTGACAGTTTGGCCGGTTGTGCTCCGTGGCGAACCAGTTCGCTGGCAATTTTGAAGGTTCGTTCGGTGGTGTTGGAGAAATGGAATGAGCCAGTATCCGTCAACAGGGCGGCGTAAACGCAACTGGCTATTTCGGGAGTGATTTTCGAACCAATCGCTTTGGCCAGGTTGTAAATCATTTCGCCGACTGCGGCAGCAGTGGAATCAATCCAGTTCAGATCGCCAAACAACGCCGTCGTCGAATGATGGTCAATGTTGACGACGAACTGATCTTTCAAACCCGGCAAGCCCGGACGCGTCACGTCGCTGCATTCGATGACGAAAACCCCGTCGTATTCACGGTCAATGTCTCTGACCACGCGGACTTCGTCCGCTCCGGGCAGCTTCGAGTAAGCGTGCGGGACGTGATCGCACATGATCACTTCGGCGTCTTTTTTCAAACCTTTCAAAATCCAGCAAAGCGCAATGGAAGATCCCAGGCTGTCGCCATCAGGACGTATATGTGAAGTAATGGCGAATCGCTCGTGTTTTTCAATCAGCTCAATTACCTGGCCTAGCATAGTTCTGTTCGCGGACAGTGATTGGCGAATTGTTCAATTGCAATCACTCTTCCGGTAACTCCTTTTTGATTTCTTCGATCAACTGCATCATTTGATCGCCGTGTTCGATGGTTTCATCGTAAACGAAGATGATTTCCGGCGTGTGACGCAATCGGATGCGTCGCCCAATCAACTGGCGAAAGAATCCCTTCTCGCTGTTGAGCGTTTCCAGGGTTTCTTTTCTGACTTCCGGGGATCCGAAAACGCTCACGAAAACGCGAGCGTAACGAAGGTCGGGGCTGACGCGAACATCTGTGATGGTTATAAAGCCGAGTTGGTGATGAGGCATCTCGCGCGAAATGATCGCGCTGATCTCCGTTTTCAGCTCCTGAGCTAATCTGATAGGACGATGCTGCATAAGGCAAACTAAAAGGCAAAGATCGAAACACAAATATCAAATTCGACGCCTTTGCCTTTTGATCATTACAATTGCGTCGGCGCAACTTTTTCGGTGATGAAGGCTTCGATGACGTCGCCGATTTTGTAATCGTTGAATCTTTCGACGGTGATGCCGCATTCGTATCCCTGCTGCACCTCGCTGACGTCGTCCTTAAAGCGGCGCAAGCTGCCGATAAAAGATTCAAATATCACCACGTTGTTGCGAATCAAGCGGGCATGAGCGGTTCGTTTGATTAAACCGTTGATGACCATACAACCCGCGATTGAACCGATCTTTGGCACTCTGATGACATCGCGAATTTCGGCTTTGCCGATGATGGTTTCTTTCGTCGTTGCGTCCATCAAACCGAGCATCGCGTTACGAATTTCTTCTTCAACTTTGTAGATGATGGAATGCAGACGAATATCCACGTCTTCCTGTTTGGCGACTTCCTCGGCTCGCGATTCCGGTCGAACGTTGAAGCCTATGATGACTGTCGCCGCCGCCGAATCTGTCGCCTGAGTGGCGCTGGCCATCAATACGTCGTCGTAGGTGATGGCGCCGACGGCTGAACGAATGATGCGAACTTTGACTTTGTCGGTCGAAAGCTTGGTCAAAGTATCCTTGAGCACTTCGACAGAACCCTGCACGTCTGCTTTCAGTATGACCAGCAATTCCTTGACTTCGCCAGATTCCATCTGCGCGGCCAACTGATCCAATCCGCGAGCGGCTGATCTGGCAAGCGCAGTTTGATGAGCTTTCATCTGTCGGAATTGAGCGATCTGTTGCGCTTTGGACACGTCGGCGACGGCCTGGAACTGATCGCCAGCCGAAGGAACGCCTTCCAGTCCCAGAACTTCGACGGGAGTTGCCGGGCCTGCTTCCTGCACGCGCTCTCCAATGTCATCCATCAAGGCGCGGACTCTGCCGGAGAAGTTTCCGACGATGAAAGGATCGCCGATGCGCAGCGTGCCGTTTTGCACCAGCACGGTGGCGACAGCGCCGCGTCCACGATCTAGCTTGGCTTCAAGCACTGTGCCGATCGCCTTGCGTTTCGGATTCGATTTGAGGTCGAGAATGTCTGCGGTCAACAGAATCATTTCCAGCAGACCGTCAATGTTCATCCGTTTCTTCGCGGAGACTTCAACCATTTCTATGTCGCCGCCCCATCCGCTCCACAGCAGGCCGCGCTCGGCCAGTTCTTTTTTGACGCGGTCGGGGTTGGAGTCCGGTTTGTCAACTTTATTGATTGCGACGATGATCGGAACTTTGGCGGCTTTGGAATGCTCGATCGCTTCTACTGTTTGAGGCATCACGCCGTCGTCTGCGGCGACAACCAGAATGACTATGTCTGTGACCTTGGCTCCGCGAGCGCGCATCATGGTGAAGGCTTCGTGGCCCGGAGTGTCCAAAAAGACCACGCGACGCATGACATTCGGCGTGTCAGCATTCGGGACTTCGACAGAGTAAGCTCCGATGTGCTGGGTGATGCCGCCCGCTTCGCCTTCGGCCACTCGTGCTGAACGGATTGCGTCGAGCAGGCTGGTTTTGCCGTGATCAACGTGTCCCATGACCGTGATAACCGGAGCGCGAGGATC
>CAYRQB010000105.1:3068-17478 GCA_964426025.1 uncultured Heliomicrobium sp. | reverse complement strand
TAGGTCACGTCTTCTCGCCGCTTAATTTTCATTCAAATTTTGTCCTGTACTTAGAACCGGTTCAGTAAACCGCACAGCACCTGTGCTGTTACTTTTTAACCGGGAACAACCTGGCAAATATCCAATCCATAATCCACAAAGCCACAGCCAAAATCGCCGTGTTCACCAACCAATAAGTCCAATAACTCTCAAACCAGTCTTTCATTCCTCCATATGCGAAATGAGCGACATTAACGTTCGTATATGGCCCGGGTTCGGTCAGCAATCGAGTGACCTGCTGAAGGATGAGGAAGTAAACAAGCGATGGAAACCAACTCCCGCGTTTTGCTCCGACAACCCACAGGGCAATCAAGGCTACAGCGCATCCGCCCAAATGCGTAAAGACTGAAACAGGTGTGACCAGTTTGCTGACAACCATGTCTATTATCCAGGGTGGAAGGCCGAGTATTTGCCAAAAAGCGGCGATGCGGATCAACCAGGGATTGCAAAAGATAATTCCCGCCGCCATCATCAGGTTTGAGATGTGACAGCTCCATAATACTTGTTCGGGAGTTTTGGCTTTGAAGACGTACTCGATCACTCGCGCCAGAAAAAACAATAGCGGCAGAATTCCCAACAACCGGAATCGTAGCGTATGCCAGGCAGGTGTTGCCTCCGTGTTCAATGCGGCCTCGTTCGTGCTCATCGTGTGGGTCTCCTTCAAAATTAGTTGATTGAGTCTTCGTACGGCTTGCTAGTGGCGACCAATTCCATCATTTCTCACCCGCTGAACGCAAATAGTTTTACGTGGCCTTAAATCGTTGTTTATAATCCGAATCCTCACGCATTACACCCTAAGCGTGTCCTGAAGAGGCAGGCTCACCCGGAGCGAAAAATTTATGTGGAGTCAGTGCCAATGGATCGTCTTGTGCAGTTTTTCTTCAAACATAAGTGGTCAACCTTTGCCAAAGGCGATTTTGCTTTCGCCAACAGGCCGTCGTGGTTGATCATCATCATCCTCGCGCTCGTTATCGGCGCGCTCATTTACTTCCTCTACATTCGTCCGGGGTATCGAATCACATCGAAATCGAAGTTCGGACTTATTGCTTTGCGAGCCGGCTTGCTGGCGCTGCTTTTCATCATGTTGATGCGGCCTGTTGTCGTTGTGCCTTCGATCATTCCCAAAAGCACAAGCGTCGCGGTCCTGGCAGACAATTCGCGAAGCATGGAACTGGTTGACGAAAATAATCGCAGTCGAATTGATTCAACAAAGGAATTGCTCGCCACGACCAGCGCCTTTTCGCGCGGATTGAACGACAAGTTCAGAACCGGCTTATACAGTTTTTCTACTGACACTTCCAGAATCAAAAGCTCCGATGAGTTAAAAGCCGAAGGCACGGCGACGGATATTGTCGCCGCCCTGCGCGAAGCAGTGCAGGATTCGACCGGTTCGCCGCTTTCGGCCATCGTGTTGATCAGCGATGGCGGAGCCAACACCCCAAAAGATTTGTCGGCTGAATTGCGCGAATTGCGCTCCCGCAATATCCCTGTCTTCACTGTTGGCGTAGGAAATCCACAGCGATTCAAAGACGCTGAAATCGTTCGCATCACAGCCCCTCGCCGAGTCCTGACCGGTTCGGCGATCATTGCCGAAACACTGGTCAGATTGAGCGGATACGGAAACACCAAAATCTCTCTGGCAATCACCGAAGACGGCAAGGCGCTCAAGACACAGCAATTCGATGTTCGCGGCGGAGAAGCCCAAAGCGTCACCATTGAATTCAACCCAACTTCCGCCGGAAACCATCGCTACACCTTTGAAGTCAAACCGCTGGACGGCGAAACGACGCTTGAAAACAACGCTCTGGACGCACTGATTGCCGTCGTTGATGACAAACCGAAAGTCCTTTACATAGATGGCGAACCGCGATGGGAATACGGATTCATACGCAAAGCCTTAACCGCCAAAGCTGAGAAAAACCTGGTTCTGGTTTCCGTTCTTCGTTCTGCCGACGGCAAGTTTTACCGGCAGGGCGTTGAATCAGGCAGCGAACTGACCAGCGGTTTTCCGACTACCATCGAAGAACTTTTCACTTATCAGGGCATTGTGCTGGGCAGCATCGAAGCCAACTTTTTCAACTACGATCAATTACGCTTCATTGAACAGTTCGCTTCGCGCAGAGGCGGGGGCGTGATGGCCACCGGCGGAGGACGCTCATTCGATGCCGGCAAATATGCACAAACTCCGATTGCCGATCTGCTGCCGGTTTACCTGAACGATCAAATCGAAGAGCCGGAAATGCAGATCGTTCAAACTTTCAAAGCCGCGTTGACTCCTCGTGGCCGGACTCACGCCGTCACCAGATTGAATGAAGACCGCAATCAGAGCGCGAAGATTTGGGATGAGCTTCCGGCTATTTCCCTTCCCGAAGCATTGACCAGCCTGAAACCCGGCGCGACGACCATTCTCGAAGCTCGTCACCTCACCGATAAAAATCGCGTGCTGCCGTTGCTGGCTGAACAGCGTTACGGGCGTGGCCGAACGATCGCGCTGACGACCAACGACACCTGGCGATGGCGAATGGAGATGCCTTCGCAAAACAATTACCACGAAACGTTCTGGCGTCAGTTGTTGCGTTATCTGGTCAGCACCACTCCGAACCAGTTCGAGGTCGCGTCCGAGCGAGACGTTTATGTCGCAGGCGATAACGTCAATCTGCGCAGCGAGGTCAATGACAAGAAATTTGAAGCGATCCGCGACGCTCAAGTCACGGCTTTAGTAACCAAACCTTCAGGCGCGACTATTGAGTTGCCGCTGAAGATCAACTTCAGCAACTCAGATGGACAGCCGGGGCAGGCCTCCAGCGATTACCGTGGCCTTTTGCCTGCGGATGAAAACGGTCTTTACAAAATTGAGATGACTGCCAAACGCGGCAACGAGGTTCTGGGTTCGGCGCAATCCAGCTTTCTGGTCAGCGAGCGTTCGCGCGAATTTCACGACGCGGCGCAAAATGTCGAACTGCTCAACCGAGTGGCGACCGAAACCGGCGGCAAATATTTTCCGCTCGCCAAAGCTGACGATCTGCTCGATGAAATCACCATGCTCGAAGGCAAAAATTCCGAACGCGTCAGCAAAGACCTGTGGGATATGCCTATAAATTTCTTGCTGCTGATCGGTCTGGCCAGCGCCGAATGGTTCCTGAGAAAACGAAGAGGTCTGGCTTAAAAATCAAAACCAATGCGTTATCTGTTAAAAACAATCTGTCTGTTAATCTCACTTGCCGTCTCTGCCTGCGCGCAGGACGTTCCGGTTGCGCAAAAATCTCAGGTCGTTCAAAAGGAACAGGAAGCCACCGCGAATTCCGTCAAGCCCAAACCCAAACTGCCCGCCGATCAAAACAAATTTGCCGTCATCATCACAGGCATTGGTGGCGAAGAAGTTTACGCCAACAAATTCGCCGAATGGACGACCAGATTGCGCGACGCGTTGACCGGCAAACTCGGATTCGCCGATGAAAAGGTTTTCGTATTGACGGAAAAACCCGGCGAAACCGAACGCCGCGCGTCAGCCGAAGTCGTCAGGCAATTGTTCGTCGAATTGAAAAACCAGATGAAGCCGGACAATCAGCTTTTCATCTTTTTCATCGGGCACGGCAGCTTTGTGGACAAGATCGCCAAATTCAATCTGGTCGGCCCCGATCTGGCAGTCAACGATTACGCGTTGATGCTCAACGCTCTGCCGGCCAAAAGCATGGTTATCGTCAATATGGCCAGCGCCAGCGGCGAATTCGTCAAACCTCTTTCGCGCGAAGGCCGAGTCATCGTCACCGCCACGCGCAGCGGCATGGAACAAAACGCGACCAGATTCCCCGAACATTTCATCGCCGCGCTCGGAAATCCCGAAGCCGATGCAGACAAAAACGGACGAGTCTCGGTTTTTGAAGCTTTTGAGTACGCAGTCAAACTGACGACTGACGCATTCAAACAAAAAGGCATTCTGGCGACGGAACATGCCCTGCTTGAAGACAACGGCGACGGCAAAGGCCATGAAAAAGCCGGTGAAGGCGACGGCACTCTGTCGAAAGTCACCTACTTCGATTCTCTGCCACAGCAACAGGCCGGTGGCGATCCTGTGCTGGCCAGGCTCTATTCCGAAAAGATGCGACTGGAAGGCGAGATCGAAAAACTGAAAGGCCGCAAAGCGCAAATGAAAGAAGAAGAATTCGAGGACGAGTTGGAAAAATTGCTCGTCGAACTGGCTCAATTGAATCAGAACATCAAGTCTCAAAAGAAGTAGATGAGCGAAGAAGAATTGCGAAAACGAGAGGCGTCGGTTCGCCAAAGAAGCGACATCTCAACCGAAGATGGGCTCGCGGCAGCCGAGATCATTTTCAAACAGGCTGAAAAAGAAGGCGTCACCTGTGCATTGGCTGGCGGAATAGCCATGCATCTTTACGGGTATTTGCGAGCGACTCACGATGTGGACATGCTTGCTAGCAAAAACCTGAATTTGCCTTTCGAGGAAAAGCTTTCTTTCGGCGGTCTTAGTCATTCGGTTCAAGTCGGCGCTCGCAAAATCACAGTTGATGTCATTGTTCGTGATGATCTGTTCCGCGACTTTTACGAAGCCGCTCTCAAGGACGCCCGCCGAAATCAAGAGGGCTGGCTGATCATCAAACCTGAATGGATGGTGATTTTGAAATTTATGGCTGGTCGCAGCAAAGACATTCTGGATTTGCTGTGGATGCTTCGCGAACCTGGGTTGGTGGATCGTGGCAAGGTGGCGCAATCGCTTGAGCAGGTGCTGGGCAAACTGGGCGCCGAAGCGGCTTTGCGTGGTTTGGAAAACTACTACGTTCAAGCTGAAGTGATGCGCGCGGGTGACGAACACGGCAGACAGGAATAGTTCGGCAAAAGAAAGGCCGATAACTGAAACTATGAAGATGTTGAATTCAAAATCCAAAACATATTTTTGCTCGCGCGTACTGCCGGCTTTCGCTTCGGCTTGTTTCCTGTTCCTGTGTCTGGCCTGTGTTTCAGCGCATCAAGTGACGATCGAATCCGCCGAAGAGGAACTCAAGAGCGGAAAATATTCGGCGGCCATAACTTCGTTCACCAACCTGCTGCAAGCCAATCCGAAGGACGAACGCATTCAACGCGGATTGCTTCAGGCTTATCTGGAAACCGGCAAATACACGGAAGCCGAAACCGAAGCTAAAAAGTTTCTGGCTCGTGCGGAAAACAATTCGGCGCGGTTGGCGCTGGCTGAAGTCCTGGCCATCACCGGTCGTTATCCAGCGGCCATCGCCGAATTTGAAAAGGTCGGTCTGGCTGCGGAAAAAGCAATTCAAAAAGCCCAGCAAGAAGCCGAGAAGAAAGCCGATCAAACTAACAACCAAAACGCCGACGAAAAAGAAGAAGTCATTTCGCCCGCGTCTCAAAAACTGCGCGCCGAGCTTCGCCGCGCTGAGCTTTTGCACCTGACCGGAAAGGAAGAAGCCGCGCAGGAAATCTTCAACGGCTTCGTCAAATATTACGAAGAGAACGACGTTGATTCGGCGGAAGATTTAACCCTGATAGCTCGCGCTCTGGTTTATCTGGAAAAATATCAGGATGCGAATGATATGTATCTGGAAGCCATCGCGGCGGACGAAAGTTATATCGAAGCTCAATTGGGCGGCGGCGAACTTTACACATCAAAATACAATTACAAGGATGCCGCTGAGTTTTTCGACGACGCCGCCAAAATCAATCCCAACAGCGCTCGGCTGCATTTGGGAATCGCCGCCAACAAACGCATCGGCGGTGGCGATGAGATGAACGCGGCGCTCGCCACCTCTCTTAAAATCAATCCGAATTACGTCGAAGCAAAAGCTCTGGCCGCGACGCTCGATCTGGAAGCCGAACGTTACGAATCGGCGGCGACGCAAATCGCCGAAACGCTGAAGATCAACCCCAACTCGCTCGAGGCTCACAGCCTGCGCGCGGCAATGTTGTGGTTGCAGGACAAACCCGCCGAATTCGACAACGAAATCAAAACGACGTTGGCGATCAATCCGCGCTACGGAACGCTGTACGAAACGCTGGCGCACTTCGCCACTCAAACCCGACGTTACCGCGAATCAGTCAATTTCCTGCTCGAAGGGGTCAAGCTTTCACCGCGACAATGGTCTTCGCACATGGCTTTGGGAATGGGCTTGCTCAGGCTGGGAAATTTTGAAGAAGGCCGCGCCGCTTTGGAACTGGCGTTCAAAGGCGATCCGTTCAATCTGTGGGCAAAGAACACGCTGGATTTGCTCGACGCGATGAACGAATACAAAGTTACCAGGAGCGGCGATTTCATCATCAAGGTTGCGGAAAAGGAAAACGACGTCGTCGCGCCTTACGCCGTTGACCTGCTGTCGGAAGTTCAATCCAAACTGTCGGCGAAATACAAATTCACGCCGCGCGCGCCTATTTCGGTCGAGATATTTCCGAACCACGACGATTTCGCCGTCCGCGCTCTGGGCTTGCCCGGATTGGGCGCGCTGGGAGTCTGTTTCGGTCAGGTGATCGCGCAGGATTCGCCGTCAGCGCGTGCGACGGGCGAATTCAACTGGGGCAGTACGCTGTGGCACGAATACACTCACGTCATCACTTTGCAAATCACGGATCATCTGATTCCCCGCTGGTTTTCCGAAGGCTTGTCGGTTTACGAAGAACACAAGGCGCGTCCGGGTTGGGGCGACGATTGGAGCTTCGCCAACATCAAGGCTTTCGCCGATGACCGCTGGTTGAAAATATCGGAAATTGACAACGGCTTCCTGCGACCGAAACGCCCTGACGATGTCGGACTGGCTTATTTCCAGGCTTCGCAGGTTTGCCATTTCATCGAAGACAAATACGGTTTCGATGCGATTTTGGGAATGCTGCGCGGTTACAAAGAGAAAAAGAAAACGCCGGAGATTTTGCTGAGCGTGTTGAAACTTTCCGAAGCCGATTTCGACCGCGAGTTCAACAGCTACATCAGCGGCAAGATTGACAAGTACGTCAAGGTTCTGGAATCGGGCTGGAAAGACAAATCGCTTTCGCAACTGTCGAAGGAAGAAACGCTGAAACAGGCGGAAGCCAATCCGAATGATTTCACGCTGAACATTCGCGCCGGTCTGGGCTTATTCGCCGAAGGCAAGCAGGAAGAAGCCGCCAAATTCCTGAAGCGTTCGGTCGAACTGTTCCCTTACCAATCCGGTCAAGGCAACGCCTACGAAGCGCTGGCGCAGATTTACCGCAAGCAAGGCAACAAAGCCGCTGAAATGGAAACGTTGGAAGCCCTGATCAAACTTGACGAAAACGATTACGACGCATTGAAGCGGTTAGCGGAATTGAAACTTGAGGCCGGGGACAAAGCGCGCGCGCTGGAATATCTGCAAATGAGTTTTTTCGTCAACCCATTCGAGCAATCGGCTCACGCGCAATTGGGCGACCTGCATCTGGCCAACAACGAAGCCGAGAAGGCCGTGCGCGAATTTCAAATCGCGCTGGCGGCCAATCCGCCGAATCTGGCCGAAGCGCAGTACAATCTGGCGCGGGCTTATTTTGCTGCCGGTAAAAAAACCGAAGCCCGGCGTTATGTGTTGCGTTCGCTGGAAGCGGCTCCGAATTTTGACAAGGCGCAGGAATTGTTGCTGAAGATCAGAGGGCAATAGCAGCAATCAGCCAGCGTGGGCGCTGGCGCACTCAGGTGAGTTATGACCAAAAAGAAGTTCATTATTGCAGCCATCGTTATCGGCTTGCTTTGCACGCTGGCGCTGGCTCAGCGCGGGCGAGGCGGCGGTCGCCGAAAACCGACCATGGATTTGCCGCAGATCAGCGAAAACGGAATTCCGAAAACCGATCCGAATCTTTCGGGGCGGTTTACTTTCGTCCGCATTCGTTTCGACACCAGTCAGTTCGCGCAGTATTACGATTACAACAACATGCTTGGTGACGGTGGCCCGCCCTGGTCGCACGATTACCCGGTCGCCGGTCGTCACCTGATGAAGATCATGGCCGAATTGTCGAAGATTGACGCCAACCTGGACATCAACGAACCGATCATCACATTCGACGATCCGATGTTGTTCAAATTCCCTTTCGCTTATCTGGCTGAAGTCGGCTTTATGAATTTGAGCGATGCCGAAATCAATGGCTTGCGCGAATACTTGAAGCGCGGAGGCTTTCTGCTGGTGGATGATTTCCGCAGTCCCGGACAGTTTTACAATTTGCAGCGACAGGTCAAACAGGCCTTCCCGGATTTGGATTTGAAGAAGCTCGATCTGTCACATCCGATTTTCAACTGTTTCTTCTCGATCAAGACGCTTGATCTGAATCCGATTTACGGCGGTTATTACATGCCTGAATTCTGGGGACTGGAAGACGAAACCGGACGATTGATGATGGTCGTCAATTACAATTACGACGTCAGCGATTACTGGCAATTTTCCGACAATCCGTTTCGCCCGATTGAAGAAACGAACGAGGCTTACAAATTCGGAGTCAATTACATCATTTACGCTCTTACACATTAATTAAGAATTGCAACCACCGATGAACACAGATGAACGCGGAGAAACACAGATTGAAGTCAGGACGTTGCCAATCTGTGTTCATCTCCGTTTATCCATGCTTATTTGTGGTTACTTGCTTCAAATCTGAAAACTCACGAGGAAATCTGAATGGCTGTTGATACTCAAGTGATCCGCGACGAAGCGCTGCTGGACAAATTGTCCGAAGCCCGCGGACAAATATTGCAGGAAATCCGCAAGGCCGTGCTGGGACAGGACGAAGCCGTTGAACAGGTTCTGCTCTCGCTCTTCGTCGGCGGACATTCCATTTTGACCGGCGTTCCCGGTCTGGCCAAAACCTTGTTGGTCAGAACCATCGCCAACGTGCTGGACCTTTCATTCAAACGAATCCAGTTCACGCCAGACCTGATGCCAGCCGACATCACCGGAACCGAAATCATTGAAGAAGACCGAATGACCGGCAAACGCGATCTGCAATTCATTCGCGGCCCGATTTTCGCCAACATGATTCTGGCCGACGAAATCAACCGCACGCCGCCGAAAACCCAGGCCGCGTTGTTGGAAGCCATGCAGGAAGGCAACGTCACTGTTCAGGGCGAAACCTATCAATTGCCGAAACCATTTTTCGTGTTGGCGACGCAAAACCCAATTGAAATGGAAGGCACTTATCCGCTGCCCGAAGCTCAGTTGGATCGTTTCATGTTCAACGTGCATATGGGTTATCTGCCGGAAGAGGACGAAGTCGCCGTCGTCAAGCTGACGACTTCTCCGCAGGACGTGAAGTTTGAACGTTTGATGTCCGCCGAAGAAATCATCGCGTTCCAGCGTCTGGTCAGAAAAGTTCCGGCGGCGGATTCGGTCACGCGTTACGCCGTCAGTCTGGTCAACACCAGCCGACCGGGAAATCCCAATGCGCCGGATTTCATCAATCGCTGGGTGACGTGGGGCGGTTCGATTCGCGCGTCGCAGTTTCTGGTTCTGGCAGGCAAAGCCCGCGCGATTTTCAACGGACGTTACAACGTTTCCTGCGAAGACATTCGCGCCGTCGCTCAACCTGTGCTACGCCATCGCATCCTGCTCAATTTCCAGGCGGAGTCCGAAAAAGTTGATTCGGATCAGGTCATTCGCAAACTGGTTGAAACGGTTCCCGAACCCAAATCAGGGCTTTGATTGCGGACTGAGGATTGCGGATTGCGGATTGCGGATTTATTTCGCGGAGGGATTATGACAACTGACGAGATGAAAGGACGCACGAAATCTTTTGCTTTACGAGTAATCAAACTGGTCGAAGCATTACCCTCCGGCAGAACTGGCGATGTCATTGGGAGACAATTGGTGAAATCCGGGACATCGGTTGGCGCAAATTACCGGGCTGCCTGTCGCGCCAAGTCACAGGCGGATTTCATCGCCAAAATGGGAATCGTTGAAGAAGAAGCCGATGAGTCGGCTTTCTGGATGGAGATTATTGTTGAAGCGGGGCTGATGAAAAAAGAATTGGTAGAGGACTTGGCGAATGAAGCCAATCAGCTTGTAGCCATTACCGTTTCCTCAATCAATACTGCCAGAGGTCACAAAAGATGATTTTCAAAAAGTCAGGCAATACGAACAAAGAGGAATCCGCAACCCGCAATCCGCAATCCACAATTGGAGCGCCTCGCTTTCTGGCGCCCGAAGTTCTGGCGCGAATCACTTCGCTGGAATTGCTGGCGCGG
This sequence comes from uncultured Heliomicrobium sp., assembly GCA_964426025.1. Taxonomy (GTDB): domain Bacteria; phylum Acidobacteriota; class Blastocatellia; order RBC074; family RBC074; genus RBC074. The sequence continues at coordinate 7,244 of CAYRQB010000105.1, read as the reverse complement.
ACGGTTGTCGAAGGCTTTATCTCAGGCCTTCATCGTTCGCCGTTCACTGGCTTTTCGACCGAGTTCGCCGAATATCGTCAATATATGCCCGGAGACGATCTGCGTTATCTGGATTGGAAACTGCTGGGGCGGACGGATCGGTATTACATCAAAAAATATCGCGCCGACACCAACTCGCAATGCCACATACTGATAGATGCCAGCGCTTCGATGCGTTACACAACCGGCGAAATCACCAAACTGCAATACGCGCAGTTTTTGGGTTCGTCGCTGGCTTACCTGGCCAACAAACAACAGGACGCCGTCGGTTTGATCGCCTTCGATCGGGAAGTCCGCACTCACGTTCCGGCTCACAGCCGGACTGGTCATATGCGCACCATCTTCGGGCGGATGGAAGAACTTGAAGCCGGAAACGAAACCAAACTTTCCGTGATGCTGCATCAGGCCGCCGAGCGCATCACTCGGCGCGGGATGATCATTGTCATCTCGGATTTTTACGACGAACCGGAAGAAGTCATCAACGCGCTGCAACACCTGCGATTCAAAGGCAACGACGTGATCGTCTTTCAGGTGCTGGACAAAAACGAACTGGATTTTGAATTCACCGAACCTGTCCTGCTGGAAGACTGCGAGACCGAAGAACAGATTCACGTTATGCCTGATATTCTGGGCGACGGTTATCGCGACACGATCCGCAATCACGTCGAAGCAATCCGCGAAGGCGCGACGAAAAACAAAATTGATTACGAGTTGCTGACCACGGACAAGCCGCTCGATTTCGCGCTATTCTCGTTTCTGGCGAAACGGGCGCGAATGTAAGTTTATGCCTGCAAGAGACACGTATCACGACGCTGTTGTGACTGCGCTGATTGCCGAAGGATGGATCATAACGGATGATCCACTTCATCTTGGTGTTGGCGATCTTGATCTTTTCATAGATTTAGGAGCGGAACAAAACACCCTTGCCGCCGAGAAAGATGGGAAGTTGATTGCGGTAGAAATCAAAAGTTTCCTCAATCGCTCGGTAGCGCGTGATCTGGAAGAAGCGCTTGGCCAATATCGTCTTTACCTGAACGTTCTGGCTGAATTGGAACCGGATCGAATCTTGTATCTGGCCATCCCCTGGCATGCTTATGAGCGCATTTTTGATGCTAAAGTTGGGCAAATCATCTTGCGGCGCGACAAGCTCAGGCTAATCGTGTTCGATCCAATTCAGGAAAGGATCGCGAAATGGATAAGTTAGATCGTTATCGTGAAATCGTTCGTCAAATCATCACTGAACGGGCAAGTCACAAACTATCTCACGGAGAGGTTAAAACGGAAGCCGTCATTGATCCGGTCAACGATCACTATGAAGTTATTCACGTTGGATGGGATGGGCAGCGAAGAATTCACGGCTGCCCCATTCATATTGACATCATTGACAGTAAGGTCTGGATCCAACACGACGGAACAAATATGCCAATTGCCGATGAATTGTTGGAAGCAGGTATTCCCCAGGAAGACATAGTTCTGGGATTTCATCCGGCGGATGTCAGACCGTTGACTGGATTTGCTGCGGCGTAACAAAAGCGAATGTCTTTTCTCAACCCATTATTTCTGCTTGGACTGGCGGCGGTTGCCGCTCCGATCATCGTGCATTTGGTGCGGCGCACCAAAGCTCCGCGCGTTGAATTCCCTTCTCTGATGTTTGTGCGGCGCATCCCTCAACGCACTATCCGCAAACGCAGAGTTCAAAACTGGCTGCTGCTGGCGCTACGCTGTCTGGCTTTTCTGTTGCTGGCGTCTGCTTTTGTCAGGCCGTATTTCGACAGCGGAGCGGCCAACAACGCCGAAGGCCGACGGGCGAATGTCATCCTGCTCGATACATCGTTCAGCATGCGTTTCGGCAATCGTTTCCAGCAGGCAAAATCGCGCGCTCAGGCGATTGTTGATCAGGCCGCGGGAAGCGAAACCACTGCGCTGGTCACTTTCGGCCCAAGTTACGAAGCCCTGGCCAAATTCACGACTGACGGCGGAAAGCTGAAAGGCGTGCTGGACAACGTTCAAGTTAGTTCCGGTTCGACCGATTACGTTCAGGCGTTGCGCGGAGCGGCGGATTTGTTCAAGGAAGTCAGTCAGAAAGACCGGCGCATTTTCCTGATTTCGGATTTTCAGGCTGCTGGCCGAAATCCTGCGGAAAGTTCTTTTCAATTAAGCAAGGACATCAAGCTCGTGCCGATTGATGTCGGCGAAGCAAAGGCCTTCAATCTGGCGGTGACGGATGTCGGCGCTCAACCGTTGATTTACCAGCCGAAATACGAAGACAAGCTGACGGCTCGAATAGCCAATTTCGGCGACGAAGCGCGCGAAGGCGTCCGCGTTGAGTTTTTGCTCAACGATCGCGCAGTCGAAAAGCGCGAGTTGAAAATCGCCGCGCACGATTCGGCGGTGGTCGAATTCACCGGCTTCAACCTGAACGAAGGCGTCAATCGCTGCGTGATCAAAATCGAAGGCGACAACTTTCCGTTCGATAACAGTTTCAACTTCACTTTGCGGCGAGCCGAGCAATTAAAGGCTTTGTTGATTGAAACCGCTTCGCGCGGTCGCAGCGAAAGCTTTTACATTCGCAGCGCGATGACGACTGGCGAAAATCTTCCGTTCAATCTGGAAACCAAAACCGCCGGTTCGGTCAATCCGGCTGATGTCGGCAAATATCGTGTCGTTATCATCAACGACGCCAGCATCAGTCAGGCGCTCGCTTCCGCTTTGATCAAATTCGTCGGCGGCGGAGGCGGATTGATTATCGCCACAGGCCCGCACACCGAAGCGGCCAGCTTCAATCAGGTTTTCCAGAACGTCGCTCCGGCAAAGCTGGAAGAAGTCGTGCGAATGAGCGGCAATTATGTGACGATGAGCGAGATCAAAACCGATCATCCGATCTTTGAAGTCTTTCGTCGAAGCGGACGGCTGGCGACGGCGCGAGTTTTCGGCTATCACAAAGCATCATTGCGCGAAGGCGCTGCCGTGCTGGCCAGTTACGAAGACGGCAATCCGGCGCTGATCGAAGCCACGCAAGGCAGCGGCAAGATTCTGCTCTTCACTTCGACCTTTGACGCCAGTTGGAATGATCTGCCGTTGACGCCGCTTTATCTGCCGCTGATTCGCCAGATGACCAGTCATCTGGGCGAACGCGAAGCGCGCGCATGGTATCCGATTGATCAGGCTTTTATCGTTCCAGTCGCAAAAGACGGTTCTGTGCCTGCGGTTGATTTGCCCAACGGCGAAAGATTGACCGAGCGCAAACAAACAGCGACAGGCGAATTGCTGGTGTCGGCCAAAGAGCCTGGCTTTTACCGCCTGAGGTATTCAAACAATTCCGATTACGCCGCCGTCAACATTGAAAGCAAAGAATCCGATCTGACCAAACTCAACACGGACGAATTCGTTGCGTCGGTAACCGGCGCCGATCCGAAAGCGCAAACCGTAGCGGCGGCGAACGAAAAACTGACCAACGAAGAAGTCGAAGCCAAACAGCGCATCTGGTGGTGGCTGTTGATTGTGGCGCTGATATTATTTTTGACCGAAGGGATTCTCTCCCGTCGAACCAGAATGGCGAAGGTGATCGGATGATCTCAACGCAAAGACGCGAAGAGGCAAAGGCGCAGGGAGGGTGAAATGACTGAAAACGAAATTAGCCAGATCATAGTTGATCGCGCTATAGAAGTGCATAAAACTCTTGGCGGACCGGGACTGCTTGAAAGTGTTTATGAAGAAGCTCTTGCGCATGAGCTTCAAAAGATTGGGCTGCAACTTATGCGGCAACTTGAAGTGCCGATCAAATACAAAGGACTTTTACTTGCCAATCCACTGAAGTTGGACTTGCTGATTGAAGAGAAGGTGATAGTGGAGGTCAAAGCTACGACTTCGTATAACCCGGTTTTTGAATCTCAAACTTTGACTTATTTGCGGCTGACTGGCTTGAAACTTGGACTGGTAATAAATTTTGGCGAACGTTGGGTAAAGAATGGAATCCATCGAGTCGTAAACAATCTTTGAGGACAAACGCAAAATTGTCCTACAGCAAACAAACTTTGCGTCTTTGCAACTTTGAGACTTTGCGTTGAAGAGAAACGTTCGGAGGTAGTTATGGCATATCAAAACGATCAACTTTTTGGAATCATCAATGCTGTTCGC
>CAYRQB010000105.1:0-2968 GCA_964426025.1 uncultured Heliomicrobium sp. | reverse complement strand
GGTAGTTATGGCATATCAAAACGATCAACTTTTTGGAATCATCAATGCTGTTCGCAAACGCCGCAGCCTGCTGATTGGTTTGCGCGGAGCGGCAATTACGCTGGCGGTGGCGGCGGCGTTGCTGTTACTGACCGGGTTGGCCGCATACCGTTTCCGGTACAGCGGCGGCACGTTGATTTCGCTGCGGGTCGCAGCGTTGATCGGGTTGATTGCCGCCGTTTACTTTTTCCTGGTCAGACCTCTGCGGCGGAAAATCGGCGATTCGCAAATTGCGCGATTGGTCGAAGAAAAACATCCGGGCTTGGACGACCGGCTGGTCAGCGCCGTCGAGTTCAATGCCGAAGACCAGCATCGCCTCAGCACACCGGCAATACTTGACCGTTTGATGGATGATGCCGGACGCCACGCCGATCAAATTACCCCTGATGAAGTCATCCCCAACAAAAGGCTCTGGCAATTTGGCGGCGCAGGATTGGCCAGCGTTCTGTTGTTCGCGGCGGTCTTGATTTTTGGCCCGAGCGAAATCAAAAGCGGCGTCTTTCAACTCGTCGCTCCGGCCAGTTCGGTCGCGGCTTCGAACGCTTTGCAGATCACCGTTAAACCCGGCACGGCGCGAGTGCCGAAAAACTCCGATCAGAAAATCATCGCCACGCTGGTCAATTTCAACGCCGAACAGGCTACCGTTTTCACCCGCAAAGCCGGAGCCAGCGACGATCAATGGTTAGGCGTGCAAATGGAACCGGCGAAGAACAAGAACGAATTTCAATTCTTCATCTTCAACATTCAGGACGACACGGAATATTTCGTCGAATCTTCCGGCTGCCGTTCGGCGGTTTACAAACTGACGGTCGCCGATCTGCCATTCGTCAAACGAATTGATCAGACGCAGTTTTTCCCTTCTTACACGGGACTGGAACCGAAAACGATTGAAGACGCTCCCGACGTGGCCGTGCTGGCCGGGACGACTGTCAAGCTGACCGCGAAACTTTCCGGTCGCGCGAAATCGGCGCGGTTAGTGATGCGCGACGGCAACAAAATAGCGATGGAAGAATCCGGCGAAAACACTTTCGCTGCGACTCTGACCGTCAATCAGGATTCCAGCTATCACATCGAAGTCACCAGCGTTGACGGCGACGTTTACAACGGATCGAACGAATACGACATCACCGTGCTGGAAGATCGTCCGCCAGTCATCACTTTTGAAAAACCCGGACGCGACGCCAAAGCCACCAGCGTCGAAGAAATTCTGACGCTGGCCAAAGCCGAAGACGATTACGGCGTGCTTTCGATGGATTTGCATTTTTCCGTCAACGGCGGCGAAGAAAAGAAAGTTGATCTGCAAAAACTTCGCGGCGAATCGGCCAAAACTCTGAGCGGCGCTCACACCTTCTTCCTGGAAGAATTCGGATTGCAACCCGGCGATCTGATTGCTTACTACGCCAAAGCTCGCGACGCCAAGAACGAAGCGACCAGCGACATTTACTTCATCGAAATCAAACCATTCGAGAAAGAGTTCAAACAATCGCAACAGGCCGGGCAGCCGGGCGAAGGCGGCGAACAGCAGGAAGGTTTGACCAAACGCCAGCGCGAAATCATCGCCGCGACTTTCCGCGTCAACAAGGAAGAACCGACTTACGACGAAAAGGAAAAGAACGACAATTACGACACCGTCGCGCTGGCTCAGGAAAAATTGCGCGACGACGCGTTGTCGCTGATCGAACGCATCAAACGGCGTTTGGGGCCGCAGCTAAACCAACAGCCGCAATTCCAGAAGATCATCGAACACATCACACAGGCGACGAAGGAAATGGAACCGGCGTCCAAAGAATTGCGCGGGCGCAAAGGCAAAGTGGCTCTGCCTTACGAACAGAAATCCCTGCAGCAATTGCAACGCGCCGACGCCATCTTCCGCGAAGTGACGATTTCGATGAGCCAGAACCCGCAAGGTCAGGGGCAACAGAGCGCTCAGGATTTGGCGGACTTGTTCGAACTTGAACTGGACAAGATGAAAAACCAGTACGAGACGGTCAATCGCGAACGTCAGCAACAGGCTCAACAGCAGGACGACGAAGCCAAACGCAAGCTGGAAGAATTGTCTCGCCGCATGCAGAAAGAGATCGAACAGCAGCAACAACGCATGCAGCAACAGGCTCGCAACCAAAGCGGCGGAGGCGGCGGACGCCAGCAGCAACAGATGATGGAAGAAGCGCGCAAGGCCGCGCGCGAACTGGAACGATTGTCGCGCGAACGCCGCGATCCGCAGTTGCAGGAACTGGCCAACAAAATGAATCAGGCTGCGGACGAAATGCAGCGCGCCCAAAACGCCGCCGCCAACAACAAAGAGCAGGAAGCGCTCAGCCGCAACCTGCGCGCCATGCAACAACTGGAGGACGCTCAACGCCGGTTGAATCAACTGAAACAACAGCAGGGCGGCCAATCCGTCAAGGATTTGAAACAGCGCGCAGCCAACGCCGCCGCGCGTCAACAGGAGCTTTCCAAAGAAAACGAAGACCTGGCCAAACAATCGCGCAGCGGACAATCAGGCCAATCGCTCAACGAATCGAAACAGCGGCTGAACGAAAAGAAAGACAACCTGGCCAACGAAGTCGCGGGACTGGAACGCGACATTGATCAGACCGCTCGCCAGATGGGACAGGAACAGCAAAGCGCCGCCAACAAATTGCGCGAAGCGGCCAGAACTCTGCGCGAAAATCGCGTCGCCGACGGCATTCGATTCACCAAACGATTGAACGACGCCAATCAATTCGACCAGACCAGAGCATTCGACCAAAACACTCAACAAGCGCTGGATCAGGTCGCACAACAACTTTCAGAAGCCGAGAAGAACGCCAATCGCAAAGGCGCTGGCGGCGATGAAACCGAACAGGCGCTGGACAAGACTCGCAATCTGGCCGACAACCTGGATTCTCTGCAACGCAAGCTGGCCAACGCTCAGCGCAACCAGCAA
>CAYRQB010000104.1:0-17530 GCA_964426025.1 uncultured Heliomicrobium sp. | reverse complement strand
ACTTAATCTGCGAGTATCAGACTATGTCGGCGAAAGTCTTTTCCATTTTTCGGAAGTAAAATGCTCCGCCAATCAGGATTATCAAAGCCGCAGCGGAAGACACGATTAGCAATGGACCGACTGAAATTCGGGAGCCGAGAAGCGCCCAACGGAAACCTTCTACTACTCCTGCCATTGGATTCAATCCATAAATGGTTCGCCAGGGATCATTCAGCAAACTGGTGGGGTAAGCAATTGGCGTAGCGAGCATCCAAAACTGGGTAATAAATGGCACTACATAACGAACGTCTCGATACTGAACGTTCAAGGCTGATAACCATAGTCCGACTCCCAGCGAGGTTACCAGCGCCAGCGAGAGAAATAACGGAAACCAAAGAATCTTCAGAGTGATCGGCACATCGTAAAAAACCATCATCAGTAGCAGGATTCCAAATGCGAGCAGAAAATCTACTACGCCGGAAAAAACCGTCGCCAGCGGGATAGTTAGTCGCGGAAAATATACTTTGGTAAGAAGATTACTGCTTCCGACCAGGCTATTGGACGATTGTGTCAGACCGTTTGCAAAAAACGTCCAGGGTACAAGCGCCGCATAACAGAAGATCGGATAAGGAATTCCGTCAGAAGGTACTTTAGCCAGTTTGCCAAAAAACAAACTGAAAACCACCATGGTGAACAATGGCTGAATTATCGCCCAAGCCGCTCCGAGCGCTGTTTGTTTGTAACGAATCTTGATGTCGCGCCAGGTCAGGAAATAGAGGAGTTCTCTGTATTCCCATAATTCGCGAAGACGAAGCGATACCCAGCCGTGCGATGGCCGGATATACATTACCGCCGGTTGAGCCTGCGTAGATTTATTTTCAGTTGTAGTTTTTGCCTGGGTTGTCATTTAAGAAAGTCGCATAACATCAGGATTGGTATTTGGAAACACTTGTCCCAAACACAGAAACCGTAAAGGAAACCTCGTGTCGAGGCAGCATACTAAATTTCAACCAAGTAAGGGAATCAGATCATCGTTGCAAAACCGCCGTTTGAATTTTACTTCGCATGGGTTTCGGCAGACGTTTTACAGACAGGCTCTGTCATACCGGGAGAATAACAAATTCGTCAACCGTTGTAATCAGAACTTGCTGGAAGTCAGGTGGGGGTGATGATGAGCGATTTACGGTGGCCGGTGAAATCAGGTTTGAATCGGGGCGAACGGCAAGTTGACGAATCGTTTGTTGTATCGTTGACCTATCAGACTTGCCACGAGGCGGCATTATACATGCAGGCTTTTTTCTGTAAACAACTTTTTTAATCTTCGTGCAGTTCCTGTCAGGATCAATTGCTCAAAATAAAAAGCCGATTGCGATGAGCTGAATGACCATCGCAATCGGCCTTGTTATTTATGATCGGTATCGGGCGAGGTTAATTGCTGACGTAATTGCTACGCGACAATTTCGCCGATCCGGCGTTCGATCCGCTTGGGTTGACAACCACGCAATCGCGGTTGCCAAGCGGTGTTTTCTGGGTGGTTTTGGCGCTGACGACAATCCTGTCTTCTTCGATGCTGACGATGTTGACAGTGATTTGAGAACCACCGCTGCAAAACGTGTTGCAATCGAAACGGACTTGAGTGTCCGGATTGAAACCAGTGCCGGTGATTGTGATAGTCGTCGTGTTGAAAGTCGGAATCTTAGCCGGGCTGGCGCTGATTAATGTCAGCGGGCGCGGCAGGACTTCGATTTGCTGTGGCGCGGTTGTATTCGTTCCGCCTTTGCCGTCTGTGACGGTCAAAGTGATTGAATGAATGCCAACCGGCAATGTGACGTTGGCAATCGCGCCTTCGGCAATCGTCGCAGTTCCGTCTTTCCAGACATAAGTCAGCGGATCAAGGTCAGCGTCGCTGGATTGTGAGCCATTGAGCTGAATTGTCGCGCCTTGCTTGCTTGTCGCTTGAACTGTTGCCGGAAGAACGGCCATACGCGCAACAGGAGCATTGTTGGTGGAACCGCCGCCACCGCCACCGCCGCCGTCACCGCCGCCTCCGTCTCCTCCGCCGCCGCCAGGCCCTTGACCGCTGCCCGTCTCGTCGTTTTCGACATCGCTAATTTGAATTCGGAAAGGCAGGATCGAATAGGAACCTCCCTTGCTGTCGGTCAGGATGACGCGAACGCTGGTCGCCACAGCCTGATCGCCTGGTTGCGGTTCGATGATCAGAGTCGCTTTTCTTGCCACCGGGTCAATCGCGTCAATGCGCGCATAAGGCGGCGCGCCCTGCAATGAGAATGTCACCGGATCGTTGTCGCCGTCGCTGGCTTCCAGTGAAATTGAGCGCGGTTTACCGGCGATCACATATTGGTCATTGAGGTTTGTCATTGCTGGCAACTTGTTGCCAGCAACGCCACCAGTTTGCGGGAATGTGCCGATGCCTTTTTTGATTTCAACAACCATCGTCGCCTTGGTTTCATTGCCGGAATTGTCGCGAGCAGTGAAGGTGACCACGGTTGTGCCGATTGGGAAAAGGGCGCTGGGCAATTTGGACGAAGTGACGGGAACGAAGCCGTCAACCGAATCATACGCGATCGGCAATGGGTAGGTGACTGTCGAGCCGACATTCGATCCGGTCGTTTTGGTGATTTTCGTCGGAATTCCGCTCATCACCGGAGGAGTGGTGTCGCTAACATCAACCAGCGCAAATTTGGGTTCGCTCGCCAGTTCGCTGCCGTCAGTTACGATCAGTTTGATGACGTGAGTGCCGAGTCCCAGACGGTAATCCGAAATCGGCGCAGTCGAAATCAATGTATCGCCGTCGAACCATTTGTAAGTCAGCGGATCGTCTGCGTCAGGATCGCTGGAGCTTCGACCGTCCAATCGAACGATTGTGCCGCGCTGACTGCGAGCTTCGGTGTTGAAATCAATTGATTCGAAGTTGGCGGTCGGTCCGTTGTTGTTCGGATTTGTTGACGCCGTTTTCAACAGGTAAGAATCAGCCGAAGCCAGAATATGCAAGGTTGATCCGCCGTTCATTCCGCCCATCCAATCGGAACTTGTGGCTTGTGTTGCGAATGGCGAATTGGCGGTGTTGGTCATCCAGGCAAAGATCGGCGAGCCGGGCGTCAGCTTCATCCAACCGCGATGCCCTTTCAGAATGGTGCTCGTGATTGGCGGAGCGTTCACTGAGCCTCTCAAGAGTCCAACGCGAACTTCCAGTCCGCCAGCCGTCGCGGAATTTTGAGCCAGCAAATCATCAAACACAGTCGAAAGCACTGAGCCACGATTATTGACCGCATCCAGAATATTTGCCGGAGGACGCGCATACCCAAGTGTGGTTGTGTTGTCCAACTGGCTGGGCAATCCGGCAATCGCCAATGTCGAAGGCAGTCGGTCGTAATTGGCGCCATCGAATTTGACGTCAGAAGTTTGAATGTCGTCGTTGCGCGGAACTGATCCGGCAGTGTTTTTCGCCACTGCCAGCGCGTTGTAACCAAACGATTGACCGGTTTGTTCTTTAACTTGTCCGCTGCCGATCAGAAAATTGAAATTGAGGGGAAGAGCGCGGCTGTCAATCGCCATAGCCATAACCCAGCCTTTTTGGTTTGGAGCCAGGTCGTTCGGATTGATGGTCGTAGTCTGGTTGGGGAAAAGGCTGATGATCGTTTCGGTCATCAGTGTTGAATCAGCCAGTCCGGTGAAAAAGACTCGCACGCGAGCTTTTTGCGTCGGATGCGTATTGGTGATGGCAAGCTGCGAATTGCCGTATTGTCCGCTGGTGTAACGCGGGAAGAAAAGAATGCTGCCCGGTTTCATTTCGCTGGCGCCGAGAGAACCGCCAGGGGCGTCCGGCAAATTTGATGTCAGAACGTCGTTGGCCGGAATCGGCGGCAGAGCAATCGGCACAGCCATGTTGAATGAATCAAGACGACTGAGCGCCTGCATTGATCGCGCGCTACGATGTGGTTCACCGACTCCGTCCGTCAGGCTCAGGCCGAGGACTGGAACGGGGACGCCGTCGCTTTGCGCCGCAAAACTGCCCCAGCCCGGACGCTCCGGAGTGATGAAGCTGTTGAGTGCTGGCGCGTTCCAGACATTGGTAAGAGCGCCATTCAACCCGCAATTCGAGCCGACAATTTGCGGATAGGGCCGCCCGCTCTGGTCGTAGGCGATGGCGGTGAATTGCAGCGGTTGCGAAATCCCACCGGTCAAATCGGCCAGAGGGCTGAAGATGGAAACATTGGTTTTGACCGCATTGCTGGGCGTTCCGCCGAAGTTCGGGTCCTGGTTTTGAATTTGATCCAGAGCGATTACCTGCGGCAAACGATCGTAATCAGTATCGTTGAACTTCATCACCGCGCTGGGTGCGGCTTCGGGAACGGCGACCGGACCGGCAGAACGTTTGGCAACGCCGACAGCGTTGTAAGTCGCTTCGTGACCGTTAGCATCGCGAATGCTGGCGGAGCCGATCAACCAGTTGAACTGTGTCGGAATTCCCTGCGAGTTGACGGCAACGACGGTCAAATAACCTGTCCTGCCCGGGTCTTCGCTGCTGGCCAACAATGTGCGTGTCTGATTGGCCGCAAGGTTCAAAAACATGCTGTGAACCTGGCAATCGCGAACAAAGAACAAACGGGCTGTCGCGCCATCGCGAGGATTGGTGTTGGTCAGCGAAATCAGCGTGTTCACGCTGCTTGGATTTCCATTGTCACTGGTGTACCTGGAAAAGAATAGAACGCTGCCAGCCTTGTTGTTGCTTGCCGCACTCTTCGGGGCATTCGATCCTACCTGTGGAACTCCAGGACCTATGGAAGGCTGATCGCTTTGGATTACGGCTGCCAAAGATGAAAACCGCGCAGACAACGATTTGATAACAGAATTCTGTGCCGCAGACGCCGAGCTTGCGAAAAACAACGCCGCCGAAGTTGCGACCATTATCGCCAGCATTGATGCGAAGGCGATGTTTCTGCGAGAGAATATGGATTGAATTCGCCTGTATTTCATTTTTTCTGATCTGAATGTGTGAGGGTTAAACTGCATAATAAAAGTCTCCTCGTAAGCAATAAGCGAAAGCGTGCGGTAAAGGTAGTTTCCGCAGTTTGGCGCTTTCGCGAAGCGATATAAAAATTTATCCAACACGAGGGGTCGAGAATGATTCGCGATGAAACGGCTGATCGTTTAGGCGATGCTGACCAAATTCAGCATTTGTGATACTAACCGAGCGATCAGGCACCCTGCCGAGCCAATGGTTTGATACGCAATCTCAATAAAGGGATAGTGAACTTCCGTACTGGTTTAAGCTCTGGCAACCGAAATAATTGAAGTTCACTGCGGGCAATCGTAGATACTTTTCAGGAAACAATTCAAAACCAACAACGCAGATGCGTCATTGCCTGAACGCCAGAAACCATTTTGAGTTGAGATGCGCTTGATGCGGGGCGGCGGTCAAGCTCGCAATTTTTAATGTCCGCAGATCGGGGTACGGACGGTCGGGATTTTTGAGCGCTGATCGCGTTTGAGGCTTTCGCCGTGAGGTAGCGCTCAACGCGGCGCAGAGTAGCACAACCCCCTTAAACGTCGCAAGACAATTTATAGTCAGAGGTTTCCGAGCAATTCAGTAAGATGTTGGGCGTGTTGAACAGGTCGTTTGGCTTGCGCTGACTCAAGGCAGTTGCTTACGATGTCGCGGCTCGCTGAAGTGGAATCGCAAAATTTCTGACCAACGCTAATGTATCAGGTAATAGAATTTTACCGGCAAAATCTGCAACTCGCGCGCGAAACAGGAGACAAGCGCGGTGAGTTGAGCGCACTCAACAGTCTGGGGCGGGCTTATCAGGCGTTGGAAGAACATGACAAGGCATTGGAATGTTACGAATCCGCTTTGATCGTCGCGCGCGACGTTGGTGATGGCCGAAGCGAACGGCAGACGATGAAATACATCAATGACGTTTCATTGCCGCCGGTTGAAAAGAATGAAAATCAACCTCAGACAACTCCCTCCCAAAAAAGAGCCAAACGAACCGGCGTAGCCGAAGCCAAAGCTGCGGACAAAAAATCTTCCAAACAACAACCGGGCAAAAAAACACGATCCGCAAGCAAGAAACAAATAACGTCAAACAAGAGCTGAAGCTATGATTTGCTGATGGTTGTGATTGCTTTGATGCGTGGCCGCATTCAAGGCTCAGCTTCGTGTTGTTTGTGGATGTTTGGATTGTTTGACTCGACTTCTTCAGCCGCTATAATCGTTCACGCAGTTGGCAATGCTATTTTTCAGAAAAACACATGGCATTACATCGCTGCAATTCAATGATTCATCATGCGATTTTTTTTGAGGAGTTGAGACGTCATGCAGCAACCAGTCATCATCAGCGCCACCCGCACCGCTATCGGTAAATTCCAAGGCTCACTAAAACCATTCACCGCGCCGCAACTCGGTTCAATCGCAGTTCGCGCGGCGATTGAACGCGCAGGTATTGATGCCGGTCAGATTGACGAAGTGATCATGGGTTGCGTTTTGCAAGCCGGATTGGGGCAGAATCCCGCGCGACAAGCCGCGTTGAAAGCAGGCATTCCTGACAAAGTCGCTGCGCTGACAGTCAACAAAGTCTGCGGATCGGGTTTGAAATCAGTCATGCTTGCGGCTCAATCCATCGCGCTTGAAGACAATCAGGTAATCGTCGCCGGTGGAATGGAATCCATGTCAAACGCACCTTACCTGTTGATGAAAGGCCGCGACGGTTATCGCATGGGAAATGGCGAAATTGTTGACGCCATGGTTCACGATGGTTTGTGGTGCGCTCTGGACAGTTGGCATATGGGCGAAACCGGTGAGGTCGTTGCCGAAAAATACAAGATCAGTCGTCAGCAACAGGATGAATACGCTGTGGGTTCGCAGCTCAAAGCCGTCGCCGCCATACAGGCTGGCAAGTTCAAAGATGAAATCTGTCGGGTTGAAATCCCGCAACGCAAAAGCGAACCGATAGTCTTTGACACCGACGAAGGCCCGCGTGCCGATTCGACGATTGAAAGCCTGAGCAAATTGAAACCGGCTTTTCGATCAGGCGGAACTGTGACAGCGGGAAATGCGTCAACGATCAATGACGGCGCAGCGGCTTTGGTTGTGACTTCGGAGTCAATGGCCGCCAAACTTGGCCGCGCTCCGATGGCGCGAATCGTCGCTCAGGCGACGTCCGGCGTCGAACCGAAAATGGTGATGATGGCTCCGGTCGAAGCCGTCAGGATCGTCGCCAAAAAAGCCGGGTGGAATCTGGCCGATGTTGATCTGTTTGAATTGAACGAAGCTTTCTCTTCACAATCTGTAGCGCTGATTCAGCAATTGGAGCTTGACGCAAACAAGGTGAACGTCAACGGCGGCGCGGTTGCTCTAGGTCATCCGATCGGCGCATCCGGCGCGCGAGTGCTGGTTACGCTGCTGCACGAAATGATCAAACGCGAAGCCAAACGCGGCATCGCCAGTTTATGTTTAGGTGGCGGCAACGCTGTCGCCATTGCTGTTGAAAGGTAGCGATATTTCATTTGCCGAAACCATTCATCAATTGCCGGGAATTTTGCGGGCGATGATGAATGAAGCGAGGCGAATGACAGGTCGGAAACAACTATGATCTTCTGCCAACGTTGTAAGAAAGCCAATCCTCCAGATGTGGATCATTGTCTTGAATGCGGAACTTATCTGCTGTTGATCTCTCGACCGCACAGCGCCGGTGGTTTTGAAATCGGCGATTCTCTGGAAGAGCATTTGCTGGAACGAATCAGCGCGTTGGAATCGGCGCTGTCGCGAGCAAACGAACGCTTTGAACAGTTGCTCGATTTAGCGCAGCAGCAGGCGACGGGCAGTTTTTATGATCATATGATGCTGGAAGCGCTGACCGAATTATTGACGGAAATGCGCGCGGTCAATCCTGAAGAGCTTGAACAACGCTGGCGCAATCGCGTCGTTCGCCATTACGAAGAAACAGCCGAGCGCGAGCGATTGGATGAGCGTTGCGAACAGATCATCTCCGCTTACAGAGGCGCGGATCGTGAAGAGTTCATTGATCTGGTTGAAGAGGGAACTTTGCTCATCACCGAGGGGCGAACGCGGCGAGGTTTGCGGATGTTGGAAAACGCCTTGGCGCTTGACGAGCGAAACGCCGAACTGAGTTTCACCATCGGCGAATACTACTTTCATTTGAGCAAACAACTGGAGGCCGCGATTCATTTGCGCCGCGCACTCGACGAACAGGACGATCATTTCGGAGCGAGATTGTTGTTGGGTCTGCTCAGCGGCGATGAAGGAGAAGCCGAATCGGCGAAAGTTCATTTGCAGCGGGCGCTCGCACTGGATGAGAACTCGTTCGCGGCTCATTACGGATTGGGACGATTGCTGGCGCGAGAAGGAAAACACACCGAAGCTTTAACTCACCTGAAACGAGCATTGGCGCTCAACCCGACTCCTGAAATGTATTATCTGGTTGGCCGGGCTTACTGGGAACAGGGAAGCGCGGATAAAGCAATGAAGCATTTGCAGAAAGCCGTTCGCCTCGATCCAAGATTTGACGCGGCACTGTACAGCCTGGGTTTCATTTGCTGGCATGCGAATCGTACAAACGAAGCGCGTGAACATTTCCGCGCTGCTTACGAAATCAATCCGCAGGATTCCGATTACCGCGCTGCTGTCGAAGCCACCACTGGTGACGAATTGCCGCGTCTGCCGTCTTTTGGCTGGTCGAGTTTATTCTCTCGCCGCAAATCGAAAGTTGGCGAGATGCGCTTCGTCGAATTGCTCTGGCGCGACCTCAACACTTTCACTCTTTCACCCATCCTTTTGCGAAAACCACCCAGAAGATAGTTCAGCTTGAAAACCCTGTCGTCAGGTTCGACGAAATCTCAGCGCTTCGTGGCAGAACGCTGGCGCATACCTGTACCAATATTGACCGGGAAATTTCCTTTTGCAGAGCAAACACATCATTAATTGTGCGTTCGTAACTGTCGGCCCAAAGATGTTGATCGTCTTCGCCGCGGATTAACTGCGCGGTGATTCTGACGCGATTGCCAATCTGTAAAACAGAACCTTCCAGTATCACATCGGCATTAAGTTCTCTGGCAATTTGAGGAAGCGATCTCTGGATTGTTTTGTACTGCATGACAGAAGTTCGCGAAACGACGCGCAATGACTTCAGCTTTGCGATTTCCGTAATCAGTTCATCTGTCAAACCTTCAGTGAACCACTCACTTTGTAAATCTGCGGAAAGATTTTTTAACGGCAATATGGCCAGCGATGGGACAGATTTTGCCGTGCAATGTGCTTCAGGAAAAGCATGACTGAAAGCCGTTTGTTCCCGGGCAGGCACTAGCTCGTCAATCTTCTCAACCTCGGCGATAAACCTGTAACCTCTGGTCTGAATCGTCTGAATGTATTTCGGTTCCTTGCGTCTGTCGCCAAGCGCTTTTCGCAATTGAGCGATCACTCTTGTCATTGCGTTGGGAGTAACAAAGGAATTCGTCCAAACCGAATCAAGCAGAAGTTCTTTTGAAATCATTCGACCGGCGTTTTCTATCAGCAGAATCAGGACTTCAAACGCCTTCGGTTCCAGACATAAAACCTGACCCGCTTTCACCACTCGAAACGAATAGAGGTCTACCAGCACATCGTCGAAACGATACATGGAAAGCTTATGCTTCATCATAATTTCATCACAAAAAAATAGGGAATCATCCGAAAATGATCACGACTCGGAGAAAGGCAGGAGATTAAATTAAACCTGTGATTGGCGGCGGGGCAGTAAGAAGGATTACAGGCTTACTCAAAATTTACGATTTCGATATTCGTGCAAGGCGTGGGGAAAGTGGTAGTGGGTTTATTTATTCAGTGCCTTGCCAAATTCAAAAGCCGACAACTTGTGAAGCTGCCGACAGTCCAGTGAGCAATGACGACGCATTCTAGGTTGGACTCCCTGTCTTGACAAGCCTGGCGAGTCGAACGGCCAAACAAAATGTCATTTTTCAAAACCCTGTCTGAGCTTTCGCACCTCACGGATTTTGTGCCCGCATTTATCTGATGAAATTTCATCTCTGATTTTTTCAGGCAGCGCTTTTTTCAAGCCAGCAGGTCGCGCCTGAGAAACCCCATCAAGCAAGCCCCGATTTTTAGTGAACAAGGCCGTTGAGCCAATTGGCTTGCAGGTCTGAATCACTCCTCACATAACCCCGTTTATGAACACTTCACTCTATACGTAGTTATCGGCGATCACCGGTAACAATCAAACTCGTTCTTTGAAAGCGAATCAGGAGATGTCCAAATGAAGAAATTGAAAATGCTACTTCTCGCTTCTTTTGTGCTGGCTGCTATTGCCGCGCAGTTGAACTTCAAAGTGGTTAATGCTCAAGACCCGGCCAAAATCGGCGACCGTCCTAACCTGGAAGAACACATAAAGCAGGCAGAGATAGAAAACAGTCTGATCAGTTTCGACCGTCTGTTGGCAATAGGCGAAGAGATTTTTGCTGCGCGTTGGAACAGCATTGATGGACAGGGGCGACCGGCTGCGACTGGAAACGGAGTTCCGACGAAGCGAGATCCGATTCATAACGTTCCTTTTTCCAGAACATCAGCGCCCGATGCCAGTTCGTGCGCCGATTGCCACAACCAACCATTTGTCGGCGGGGCGGGCGGATTCGTCGCCAATGTATTCGTGCTTGCCCAGGTGTTGGATCCGGGCGTTGATTCAATCTCGGCTGAATTTTCCAACGAGCGAAATACGCTTGGCATGAACGGATCAGGCGCGATCGAAATGCTGGCGCGAGAAATGACTGAAGACCTGTTCAGCATCCGTCAATCAGCGATTTTCCGCGCTCGCTCTTCGGGCAAACCGGCCACTGTTTCGTTGGATACGAAAGGCGTCAACTTCGGCGAAATTACGGCTCATCCGAACGGCACTGTTGACACCTCGAAAGTTCAAGGCGTGGATGCGGATTTGATCATCAAGCCTTTTCATCAGAAAGGAGTAGTTAATTCGGTTCGCGTTTTCACCGTCAACGCATACAACCATCATCACGGAATTCAAGCCGTCGAACGGTTCGGAATCGGGCAGCGCGACAACAAAGGGATGTTGATAACCACCAGAGATTTTGACGAGGACGGAGTTCCGGATGAATTGAGCGTCGGCGACATCACAGCAGCCACGATCTTTCAGGCGGCGATGAACGTTCCGGGAAGGGTTATCCCATCTGATCCGGTTCGTCAGTTGGCGGCGCAACGAGGCGAGGAGTTGTTTGCTCTGATCGGATGCACTGATTGCCACAAACCGAGTCTGGTTTTGCGCACAAGGAATTTTTCCGAACCTAATCCTTTCAATCCCGCCGGTAATTTGCGACCGCAGGATGTCACCAAGCCATACAACTTCGATCTGACCAAAGATATTCCTTCTCCACAATTGGAAGCGATCCCGAACGCCGGATCGGTCGTGCGCGCTTACACAGATCTGAAGCGTCACGTCATCTGCGACAGCATAGACCCGTTTTACTGCAACGAGCGTCTGATTCAGGGCGGAGTTCCGACCAATCAATTCCTGACTCGAAAGCTGTGGGATGTCGGAAACACCGCGCCATACGGTCATAGAGGCGATTTAACAACGATCAGCGAAGCGATTCTTCACCACGCCGGAGAAGCGCGAATGCAAAGAAATCGTTTTGCGTCCATGACCAAAGCCGAGCAGAACGAGATTGTCGAATTTCTCAAACAACTTCAGGTGTTGCCCAACGGCGCTCCGCGTCAGGTGACAGACAGCGACTTGAAGCAAATGCTCAAAAGCATGAAAAGCGTTCATTAAGCTTTCGGCGATTGATCCGCAAATTGCCCGATGGCCCAATTCCTGATTTGTTTCTTGGCGTGGAATGGACGGGTAAAGTCGGGCGGAGTTGGCGTGATTTCCCGAAATGGATTTTCCATTTTGCTGTCTAACGCCAACTTCGTCCGACTTTGGAAAATCTTCCGAATTCAAGTTCCAAAGCCTGCTTCTCGATCATTGCTTTAATCTTTCGCTCTTGACTACTACCTCTGCCGACCGCGATATTCACCTTTCCTTGACGATCCAATCTGAAAATCATCTGCGGAGACAATCAATGAAAGCTGCTGTTTTGCATGCTCTGGCCGAACCTTTAAGTGTCGAAGAATTGCCTGTTCCGGAACCCGGAGCCGGAGAAGTTTTGATCAAGGTTGCGGCTTGCGGCGTCTGCCATTCCGATTTGCACATTGCGCGCGGCGAATGGGATTTGCTGAAACCGATCACTAAATTGCCGCTGGTTCCCGGCCACGAAGTCACCGGAACGATTGCCGCAATCGGCGAAGGCGTCGAAGATTTTGCCATCGGCGACCGAGTCGGCGTTCCGTGGCTGCATTACACCTGCGGCGAATGCGAATACTGCCTGGCCGGACGCGAAACGCTTTGCGGCAAACAGCAGATTACAGGCGTGACGGTTGATGGCGGATTCGCCGAATTCCTGAAAGCCAAAGCCAGTCATACCGCCAAATTACCTGACAATTTGAGCTTCATCGAAGCAGCGCCTTTGTTGTGCGCCGGAGTGACGGTTCATCACGCGATGAAAGATTCGGCTTTGCAGGCCGGTCAGCGAATCGCCATCTTCGGCATTGGCGGACTTGGGCATCTGGCCGTTCAACTGGCCAAAGCTCGCGGCGCAGAAGTTGTCGCCGTTGATGTGGCCGATGACAAACTTGAACTCGCGCGCGAATGCGGAGCCGATCACACTGTCAATGCGGCGACGACTCAGGCTCACAAGGAAATCAAGAAACTCGGCGGAGCGCACGTTGCGATGGTCACTTCGGGATCGAAAGCGGCTTATGAAACCGCGCTTCGCAGTCTGCGGCGAGGCGGAACTTTGTCCGTGGTCGGAATGGCTCCCGAACCGATCAGTCTTTCCACAGTCGCGATGGTTTCGGGTGAATTCCGCATTGTCGCGACCGCAGTCGGCACGCGTCAGGATTTACTCGAAGTGTTGGAAATCGCCGCCGCAGGCAAAGTCCGTTGCCACACTGAACAGAGAAAGTTTGATGAAGCCAACGCCATTCTGGATGAAATGCAGAAAGGAAGTTTGCTTGGCCGAGTGGTTTTGGCTTTGTAGTAATCACCCGACACAATCGTCAGCGATTGCAAGATGCCGGTCGTCAATTCGGGACTTGTCTTGATCGCGGCCACTTCATACAATGGCCTCATGCTGTTTGTTAAGGCTGAAAAGCGTCAATCCCTCACTCGCAAACAGCGTGCAGGCAACACAGTCGGACGCCTCGCCATCTTGTGACCTGCCTGAAACCGACATTGTTCTTTCAACTCTCTTCCCCAATTTTCGTAGTGCCTCAAAAGTTTTCGCTGAATTCGTCTGCTAACTCACTGATGTTACGTGATGGAAAAAGAGTTTGTGAGCTTGACAAGGTTTCGTCCCGTAGGGACGACCTGAATTTAGCCCAGCGATTTATCGTTGGGTAAGTTGGCGCATCCGTCTACGTCCCGTAGGGACGTTTGAAGCGGTTTTTCAAATCAAGGTGTTTTCAAGCGTCCCTACGGGACGCGATTATTTGCCCGCTTTCCCCGGCAATGAATTGCCGGGCTAAATTCAAACTGTCCCTACGGGACGAAAAGTCTGTCAAATGTCCTTACTTAACCGTCGCCGCGTAACATCAGCAACTCAAACCCAAGAGATTTGCTTGAGACCCTTGTCTTGTCCAACTCCCATCGTCAGTTTTTTGGAGGATTGCACCTGATGTTCGCAAGAAGAAATTTTATCGGATTGATTTGTGTTGGATTGATTGTCGCTGTTACCGCCGCGGCGCTTTTATGGCGCGGTCAATCTGCGCAGGCCGCTTTTGACCCGGAACAGACTTCCACCGTCGCCACGCAAAATCGGCAGAACGAAATGAAGCAGGCTTATGGCCGATTGCCTATGAGTTTTGAAGTCAACGAAGGCCAGACCGACGCCGCCGTCAAATACATTTCGCGCGGCCATGGTTACCAGGTTTTTTTGACCGAAGACGAAGCCGTGTTGGTTTTGCAAACGGCAAAGGAAAATCGAAACGCCGACAGGCGTCGTGATGAACTGGGATTTGAGCCGCGGGATTTGCCGGAAATCACATCATCCGCGCTGAAATTCAAATTTCCGGGCGCTGGAACCGCGTCGCAAATTACGGCCAGCGGTTTGTTGCCAGGCAAGAGCAATTATCTGATCGGCAACGATCCGCAAAACTGGCATGCGAACATCCGCAACTACTCTCGCGTCGAATATCGCGAAGTTTATCCGGGCGTGACATTGGCTTATTACGGCACACAGCGGGCATTGGAATACGATTTCATTGTTGAACCGGGCGTTGATCCGTCACAGATATCCGTGACTGTCGAAGGCGCTGACAGGATCGAACTTGACCAGAGTGGCGATCTGGTTCTGCACGTTGACGGACAGAAGGTTTTCCATCGCGCTCCGGTCAGTTATCAATCCATCGGCGGTAAACAGCGTCAGGTCACAAGCCGTTATGTTTTGAAGGGCGAGAATCAGATCGGTTTTGAAGTGTCGGGGTATGACGCCAAACAGACGCTGGTGATTGATCCGGTGATTGATTTTTCCACTTTCTTCGGCGGCATTGGTTCGGACGAAGGCTTTGCCATTGCCGTTGATTCAACCGGCGCGGCTTATGTGACGGGCACAACCTACTCGAATAACTTCAACACGTTTGCGCCGCTGCAAACCATCAATCGCGGAGGAAAGTTCGACGCCTTCGTGACGAAGATCAATCCTGCCGGTTCGGCCATCGTTTATTCGACTTATCTGGGAGGAAGTTCCGAAGACGCCGGGCGAGGCATCGCAGTCAATTCCAACGGCGAAGCCTTCATCGCGGGCATCACAAACTCGCCGGATTTCAACGTGCGTAACCCGCTGCAACCGACGATCACAGGGCTTGCTGAAGATGCTTTCGTGACCAAGGTCAATGCCGATGGCACTGATTTGCTTTTTTCGACTTATCTGGGCGGCAACAATATTGACCAGGCCTTTGCCATCGTCGTTGACTCGAACGGCGACGCCTTTGTGACCGGTTCGACAGGCTCAACAAACTTCCCGACAAAAAATCCTTTGCAGTCGAACAATCGCGGCAACACAGATGTCTTCGTGACAAAGATCAAAGGCGACGGCACGGAGCTTCGTTACTCGACTTATTTGGGAGGCGGAGCTTTTGACGAAGCCTACGGGATTGCGCTTGACGCCGCAGGCAATGCTTACGTGGCGGGCGCGACGTCTTCAAACGACTTCAATCTTTTCAACGCCTACCAGCAAAACATCGGCGGCGGCGGCTCTGACGCATTCCTGGCCAAGATCAATGCCAACGGTTCGACTCTGGTTTATTCGACTTATCTTGGCGGATCGGGCGTTGACGTCGCTTACGGCGTGGCGATTGACGCGAACATCAACGCTTATGTCACGGGTCATACTTTTTCGACAGACTTCCCGTTGCAGAATCCGCTGCAAAACGCCAACCGTGGCAATGCCGACGTTTTCATCACTCGATTCAATCTGACGGGCAGCGGTTTGGTTTATTCGACCTATCTGGGCGGAGCGGGTGGAGATTTCGGACGCGGAATCGTCATTGATGTCGGCGCTCAGGCAGTCGTCACAGGGCGAACGGCTTCGACCGATTACAACACTCGCAATCCGCTGCAAGCGTCGAATCGCGGTAACTTCGACGCCTTCGTTTCCAAGTTGAACATCACAGGTTCGCAGCTTGTTTATTCGACATATCTGGGCGGAGCGGGAGACGATCTGGGATTCGGCATTGCGCTGGATTCTTCCAGCAACGTTTATGTGACGGGCGATACCAACTCCACCGACTTCAACACGCGGAATCCCTTGCAGGCGAACAATCGCGGAGGTTTGGACGCTTTCGTGTCGAAGATCAATTCCGCCGGTTCCAGTCTGGTTTATTCGACCTATCTTGGCGGTTCGGGCGAAGACCTGGCTTCGGGCATTGCGCTCGACACGGCGGGCAACGCATACATCACAGGCTTCACCAGTTCGAATGATTACGCGACGATCAGCCCGATTCAGGCTGCGAGCCGAGGCGGGCTGGAAGTTTTCGTGACCAAGATTTTCGCCGACGCCTCCAGCATCGCTTTCAACACATACTTCGGCGGCAATGGTTCTGACACCGGCAACGCCATCGCGGTTGACGGCGGCGGCAGTTGTTATGTGACCGGCGCGACAACCTCCACAAATTTTCCGACGCGTTCGCCGATTCAGCCGATGAACAGAGGCGGACTGGACATCTTCGTCGCCAAATTCAACGCCTCAGGAACGAACATCATTTATTCGACTTACCTGGGCGGAACCTTCGGCGAAGTCGGACGAGGAATAGCCATTGATCTGGCCGGAAGCGCCTGGGTTACCGGCGGAACTTTCTCTGAGGATTTTCCATCGCAGGCCGGATTCCAACCGAACAATCGCGGATTGGGCGACGCCTTTATCACGCGCATCAATTCGGCGGGGACGGCAATCGTCTATTCCAGCTTTTTGGGCGGAACCGGAACCGATGAAGCCGCCGGAGTTGCAGTGGATGTTTCCGGCAACGCCTACGTCGTCGGCAACACCGCCTCCAATGATTTCAATACGAAAAATCCGCTGCAAGCCACCAATCGCGGCCAGCAGGACGCATTCGTCACCAAAGTCAGTTCGGACGGATCGCAACTGGTTTATTCGACCTACCTCGGCGGATTGCGCGCGGATTTGGGCAACGCCATAGCGATTGATCAATCGGGCAGCGCTTACATCACAGGTTCGACCTCGTCTAACAACTTTCCGACTCAAGCGCCGTTGCAAGCCGCATACGGCGGCGGCGATTTCGATTCGTTCGTGACGAAGATCAATACTGCCGGTTCGGCGCTGGTTTATTCGACATATCTCGGCGGTTCGTTCGGCGAAGTCGGAAATTCAATTGCGGTTGATCCCTTCGGCAACGCCTACGTGACGGGCGTGACCGGATCGTCGAACTTCCCGCTGAAAAACGCCATTCAATCGGACAATCGTGGCGGCAACGAAGCCTTCATCACCAAACTTAACCAGCAAGGCTCGGCATTCGTTTATTCAACCTATCTTGGCGGCAGCGGCGATGATCGCGGTTCGGGCTTGGCGGTTGATTCGGCGGGCACGGCTTATGTGGCCGGCGCGACGGCTTCGGCGGATTTCAACATTCAGTTTCCGCTGGTCGCTTACGGCGGAGGCACTGACGTTTTCGTGGCCAAGATTCTTTCCGAACCTTCAGTCGCTTTGTCGCCGACGATGCTGGAACTGCAAGCCGGTTCGTCAACGACCATGACCGTCACCATCAGCGCGCCTCAACAACAGGTCGTCAACGTTTCGCTGGTTTCGTCGAACGGGACGATTGCCAGCGTTCCGACTTCGGTGACGATTCCGGCAAACACGACTTCGGCGGATTTCACGCTGATGGGAGTCAATTCCGGCGGCCCTGTGACGATCACGGCGACTTTGCCGCAGGCTCAGGGCGGAGCGA
>CAYRQB010000103.1:0-17715 GCA_964426025.1 uncultured Heliomicrobium sp. | reverse complement strand
CGAAAACCACAATGAACTTAGCAATCATCGGAGCGCAGTGGGGTGACGAAGGCAAAGGCAAGATCGTTGACCTGATCGCTCCGCATTTCGACATCGTCGCCCGTTATCAGGGAGGCCACAACGCCGGCCACACAGTCATCATTCGACGCGACGGCGTGGATCAGAAATTCGTTCTGCACCTGATTCCTTCGGGCATCACTCATCCCGGCAAAACCTGCGTCATAGGCAATGGCGTCGTCGTTGATCCGCGCGCTTTGTTGACGGAAATGGACAACCTTCGCGCTCAAGGCATCGAAGTCAATGCCTCGAATCTACTGGTCAGCAATCGCGCGCATTTGATTTTGCCGCATCACGTGGCGTTGGACAGAGCCATCGAAGCTTCGCGCGGTGGCAATGCCGTCGGCACGACGATGCGCGGCATCGGTCCGGCTTACGAAGAGAAAATGGCTCGCCGAGGCATTCGCGCCGGAGACCTGACCGATCCAACCGGTTTGGCCGAAAAACTTTCTCACAACGCGCGGCAGGCAAATCGCCTGCTGGACATGTTGGGCAGCGAACTGATTGACGAAAAACAATTGGTCGAAGACGGCTTCCGATGGAGCGAGTTACTGGCTCAGCACGTTACTGACACTACCTATTTCCTGAATCAAGCTACTCGACAAGGCAGGTCTTTGTTACTCGAAGGCGCGCAAGCTACCATGCTTGACATTGATCACGGTACTTACCCGTTTGTCACTTCTTCCAACTCTTCGATTGGCGGAGCTTGCACCGGAGCAGGCATTCCGCCTTCGTCAATCAATGCTACCATCGGAGTTATCAAAGCTTACACTACGCGCGTTGGCGGAGGCCCTTTTCCGACTGAATTGCACGACGCGCTGGGTGAAGCCATTCGCGCCAAAGGCGGCGAATATGGCGCTTCAACCGGACGCCCGCGCCGAACGGGGTGGTTTGACGCGGTTGTCGCTCGCTATGCGGTGATGGTCAACGGACTGAATGCGCTCGCGCTAACCAAACTGGACGTGTTGGATGAACTGGATGAAATCAAGGTATGCGTAGCTTACCGGATCAATGGCAAAGAAACAGATCAAGTACCTTATGACGCCGACCAGATGAATTCAGCCGAGCCGGTTTACGAAACCTGGCCGGGCTGGAAATCGAAAACCGTCGGCACATCCAACTTCGATGAGTTACCCCAGCTTGCCAAACAGTACCTTGCGCGGCTGGCTGAGCTATCCGGCGCGCCGTTCGCTTTCATTTCAACCGGAGCAGAGCGTAACGAAACCATCATCTCAAAGGAAATTTTGAGTAACTGTGGATTGAATGCCGAATGGTAGCTACTCCATTGGATAACCTGCGTCTCTCCAGGCTTTAATGCCACCGGCCATCGAAAGCACGTTTGTGTAACCCATTCGTTGCAAGTTATCCGCCGCCAACGCCGAACGGAATCCGCCTCCGCAGTAAAGCACGACTTCCGCGGATTTATCCGGGACGACTTGCTCAATATCGCGTTCGATAATGCCTCGCCCCAGGTGTTGCGCTCCGGCGGCGTGGTCAACATCCCATTCGTTGTCTTCGCGCACATCAATGAAGACGAACTTCTGAGCTTCATCTAGTTTCTGTTTTACTTCAGCGACCGTGATTTCGCGGATGCGCGATTTGGCGTCATCGCAGAGTTGTTCAAATGCTGTTGAATGCTTCATCATTCCGTTCCTTTCTTCGATCTCAATTTTTGAGGCGCTACCGGAATTTCTATGAGTAAAGCTGGAAATTAGCCATCAACCACTAACCATTACCCATTGACGGTCAGGGTAACAAAGCTTCCACCTGTCTGTTAATGGTTAATGGCTAATTGCGATTTTGATCAGGCTGTTTACCCATAGAGCCAATTTTGAATATCAATTTTTCAGAAGGAGATTGCTATGACCTACTTCATCGCAAGACTTGCCTATCGTAAATTCACTTCGTTCGTCGTCATCGTTTTGGTTTTCGCTTCCGCTCAGGTTTTAGCGCAAACGCCGGAAGCTGACAAGCAAACTGATCCAGCGGTTACAATACGCAGACAGCCGTTGGTTCATACCTATTCGATTGTCGCGCGCGACGCTGAAACCGGGCAGATGGGCGTCGCCGTTCAATCGAACTGGTTTTCAGTAGGCGGATTGGTGACCTGGGCAGAGGCTGGCGTGGGGGCGGTCGCGACTCAATCAATCGTTGATCCGTCATACGGAGCTTTGGGTTTGCAGTTGATGCGAGCGGGCAAAAGCGCGCCGGAAGCTTTGAAATCTTTGCTGGCTGCGGATGCTCAAGCGGACGTTCGACAGGTGGCGATGATTGATTCAGAAGGCAGGATCGCCGCTCATACCGGCAAACTTTGCATCATTGCCGCCGGTCACAACATCGGCGCGAATTATTCCGCGCAGGCCAATCTGATGTTGAAAGACACAGTCTGGGGAGCGATGTCGAAGGCTTTTGAAAATACCAAAGGCGATCTGGCAGATCGTTTGATGGCCGCGCTGGAAGCGGCTCAGGCCGAAGGCGGAGACATTCGCGGCAAACAGTCTGCGGCGATTTTGATCGTCAACGGCAAATCAACCGGACGACCATGGGCCGACAAACTGTTCGATCTTCGAGTTGAAGACAGCAAAGAGCCGCTGGTTGAATTGAAACGGTTGATCAAATTGCAACGCGCTTACAACCACATGAACGCTGGCGATGAATTGTTCGCCAAAAACGACATTGCCGGAGCGGTTCGCGAATACTCAGCAGCGGAAGCCATCGCGCCAGACAACATCGAAATGGTTTTCTGGCACGCCATCACGCTGGCCAACGCAAAGAAACTGGACGAAGCTTTGCCGCTATTCAAAAGAGTTTTTGCCGCAGACAGGAATTGGGCGGTGTTGGTGGAACGATTGCCGAAATCGAATATGCTGCCGGACGATCCGAAACTGATCGAGCGCATTCTTTCCGTCGCTCCTGCCAAATGAGCTTTTTGTTTGGCGGAAAATCGAAAGCCTCCAGCGCTGATTTCTCAACGATGGAGGCTTTCGTCACTTCTGGCCGAATCGTTTAATTGACAAAAGGATTGCGACGAGTGGTTGTGGTTACGCCAAATACTGACGCAGTACCTATGTTAAATCCTTCGGCGAAGGCGGTAACGCCGAAAACAGAATTCAGAGCCTGAGCCGCTTCAGCAGACAAAGTGACTTTGACTCCGGGAAGAAAGATCGTGTTGAAAGCTTGCGGTTGCAGCGGCAGGTTCACCGCAGGCAATTCCAGGTTAAACAGCGGCAATCGTCCAACAAAATCGCCGTTGACAGTGACAAGACCGGTCAGCGTCGGTCTGGCGCCGCTGGTGTCAATGTTGAAGCTCAGCAATTCGACGCGAGTCGAACCGGCGGACAAGAACAACCCGCCAGTATGATTGATCTCACCCTTGGCTGTTGCCAGATCAAGCGCTCCACCAGTGACGGGAAAACTGGCGACTCCGCTGCGCAACGATCCATCGCCGACGGCTCCTGCCGAAAGTCTCAGCGCCACCAAAGCGGCGAAGAAATCATTGCTCAGTGCAACGGACGTTTTGCCATCGGCCAGAACGGCTGTCGGCGCTGCCGAAACTGGAGTTGTAAGCGAACTCAAAACCAACAAAGCAGCGACTAAGCCCTTGACCTGAAATGAACGAAAAGATTTTATCCTCATTGAAAAACTCCCTCCTTCTGCCTTTAGCAGATTTCTTGATTTTTTATTTGCGAAGCCTGAAAACTACGCTTTCATTCATATTCGCCGCAGATGTGACCGAAGATGAAAAACAACGCTGATTTATCGTCAATCACATACGGCAGACCTCACCAACTCCGATAAGCCCGTCACCTTTTCCAAGATAGAGATCGTTTTTAGCTTTTATTTGGCAGAGTTGTCACGATTCTGAGGATTTCAAGATTGCGACCTGGACAGAATTTGAAGGTTTCACTGAGTTTGACCGAAATGTGAGCGATACCATTCGATGGCGTTGAGCAACCCATCGTCCAAATTGATCTCGGCTCGCCAGCCTAATCTGGCTTCGGCTTTGCTGGCTGAAAGGTATTGAGCGTCTATTTCCCGTTCGATTTTGTGATCGAGTAAAACCTGCGGTTTCAGTTTTCCGTCTTTGCCCGCCAGCCTGATGATGCGATTGACCAGATCGAGCATTTGAACAGGATTGCCCGCGCCGAAGTTGAATGCTTCTCCGGCGGTGTTTTCGATTTTTTCCGCCAGCAGCAAATAGCCGCGCGCCACGTCGTCTGCATGAACGAACTCTCTGACGGGCGAACCGTCGCTGCGTATGATCGGAGCTTCATCGCGTAACACGGAAAGAATCGTGCCGGGAACGATCCGCGACAGATTCATATCGCCGGGGCCGTAAATGTTGGCGAAGCGCGAAACGGCAACCGGCAATTCATAGGTATGAGCAAACGATCTGGCCAGAATATCCGTGCAGGCTTTGGATGCGTCGTACGGGAAAAGCCCGAGCAGCGGATAATCTTCCTGATAAGGCAGGTCGTCGTGTTCGCCGTAGGCTTTGTCGCTGGAAGCAACGACTACGCGTTTGACGGTTTGGCTGCGACGGCAGGCTTCCAGCAGAAAGTAAGTCCCGCGAATGTTCGCTTCAAAGGTTGAAAGCGGGGAGCGATTGGCCGCGCCGACAATCGCTTGAGCCGCCAGATGGAACACGGCTTCGATCTCGTATTCGGCCATGACGCGTTCCATCAGCGCGAAATCTTCAATCGTGCCGTTGACGACGGTTACTCGCCGCCGCAGATCGAAAAAATCCAAAGCGTTTTCTTTGACTGTGTCGCGTTGCAGGCAGACGACGCGAGCGCCCTGTTCGACCAGTTGTCTGGCAACGTGCGAACCGACAAAACCAGTCGCGCCGGTGATGAAAGCAGTTCTGTTATTCCAAAACGAAGAGGTCATTAGTCCCAAACTTTCCATTCCGCCTGACCGGCATCCCACAATTGATTGAATTCCAGATTGTCCTTGTAAGTGTCCATGCACTTCCAGAAGCCCGTGTGCTGAAAAGCGATCAGTTGCCGATCATTGGCCAGCCGTTCCAGCGGCTCGCGTTCCAGCACGCAATCTTCGTCCAGATAATCGAACACCTGACGGTTGAAGACGAAAAATCCGCCGTTGATCCATTCTTTCAGCACAGGCTTTTCTTCAAAATCAATCACGGCTGATTCGCCGTCCAGCTTGATGATGCCGAAAGTCGAGCGCGGATGAACCGCAGTCAGCGTGGCGATTCGTCCGTGAGAGCGATGGAATTCGATCAAAGCTCCAAGATCAACGCTGGCCAATCCGTCGCCATATGTGACGCAGAAAGTTTGGTCGTCGCCAAGATACTTTTCGATTCGTTTGATGCGGCCTCCGGTGTTGGTGTCGAGTCCAGTATCGGCAAAAGTGACGGTCATTTCTTTGCCTTCGGCGTGTTGCCATTGCAGTTGAAGATCTCCTGCCAGGTTAGGATCGGGCGACAGATCGTCGTAAAGCGGTTGAGGGTCGAGGAAATAATGTTCAATGAAATACCGTTTGATCACGTCGCCAAGATGACCCAGGCAAAGCACGAAATCGTCCAGCCCATGTTGTGAGTAAAGCTTCAGCAAATGCCAAAGCACTGGCTGGTCGCCGATTTCAATCAAGGCTTTCGGAATGGTTGCGCCGTGTTCGCCCAAACGAGTTCCGCGTCCGCCGCATAAAATTACAGTTTTCATTTGACCAGTTTGTTTTTCTTCAAAAAAGCCGTGACCGCCTCATTGAATTTCTGCGGTTCGTCCATCATCAAGAAATGGCTGACGCCTTCCCACAATTGGTACTCGACTTCGGGAACAAGTTCTCGGACGGATTTTTCATAATCGGAGGGCAGTTGTGGCTGTTTGACCATCAAGACCAGTGTCGGGACGTTGATCTTGTCCTCCGTTTTCCAAATGGATTCGTCAATCATTCCCTCGAAAGCGCCAATGATCACGTGCTGCGGTGTGCTCAGCATCGCGGATTTGATTTCGGCCTGAACGGCCTTGTCTTTGACCGGCGCAAGCATGAAGTTGATCATAGCTTCAGCAGACTGTTTATAGTTCGTGCCGCGGAAAGGTTCCAGCAGTTGTTTCATCTGTTCCTGGCTGCCCCATGGTTTCAGTGCGCCGTCAACAATCACCAGAGCGCGCGTTTTCGACGGATACTTGCGGTAAAACTGGCGAATGACCGGCGTCCCCATGCTGTGACCGACCAGCGTAGCGCGTTCGACTTTGGTGTCTTCCAGCACCGCGTTTATCGCCTGAGCGAACAGGTCCATTGAATATGTGACCTGCGGTTTGTCGCTTTCGCCGTGACCGGGCAGGTCAATGGCGATGACGCGCGTTTGATCCGTGAAAGCCGGAACGTTCGCTTTCCAGAAATTCAGATTGCATGTCCAGCCGTGAACGAAAACCAGTGCGTCTTTGCCTTGTCCGTAATTCTGGTAATGCACTTTGATCGAATTCAGCCTGGCAAAGCGATCTTCCGGCTTGTTATCTTTGGCGTTGAAAGTCAGCGGCGTCGAAAGCGCGACGGGCAACAGTAGCGCGATCAGGCAAAATCGAAAAATATGTCTCATCTGTATACCTCCAATTCGGTCAGGCGGAATTTTCCATCTCGCGCAGAGATTTCAATGTGTAAATGCCTGTGTTGTGGCCGTCGCTCCAACTGATGCTGTAAGCGTAACGACCAACCGGCGCAAGGTCTGTAATTTGAATATCCGTGAACTGGTCGGGTTTCAGGTTCAGACTTTGCGATGGATGATGGCCTTTGCAACTGGCGCAGGGACATTCCGCGCGCAACACGGCCAGACGAAGACGGCTGACGTGTCCGTCTTCCCACACGATCTGCAAAACTGAATCGTCTTCAGTCAATTCCAGAGATTCGGGAAAAAATTCTGTTGTCATAGCTTGATTGAATCAATCCGGGATGAATGGTTAAATTGCCCCCGTTTGCGAAAAACCCCTTTGCAACTAAGCGCGACATTTAACCATCTGAGGCGCGCTTCAGCAAACGAGGCGTAAAGATTCCCCAACAACGTGGGAGGAGGAAGATGAACGAAAAAAACGTAACGCCGATTGTACGGCCAATCGCTCGTAAAGAGGCGCAGGGATTTTTGAAGAGCATGATCATGCTCATACCGAATTTCCTGAAACTGCTTTACCGCTTGTTTAAGGACTCGCGCGTGCCGCTGGTTGAAAAAGCGCTGATCGTCGGCACGATTGCCTATGTAGTTTCGCCGATTGATCTTCTGCCGGATGTCATTCCGTTTATCGGTCAGGTGGATGATCTGTACCTGATCGGTCTGGTTGTTTTGCGATTGCTGGCGCGAACTGACGACGATGTCTTGCGCGAACATTGGGACGGCAGAGGCGATCTGGTCTCGTTGGTTGACAAGGTTGTTCGTGCCGCTCAATACGTTTTGCCGAAACGCGTGCAACGAATCCTGCTTGGACGTGTGGAAATCGCACCTCAACTGAAAGGCGGCGTGCTTTCATCGCCCGCCGCCGCCGAAGACATTGAAATCGCCAGAGAGCGCAAAGCTCAACGCTGAAATTTGACTTCAAGAAAATAAGTTTCACGCAAAGTCGCCAAGCCGCAATTAACTAAAAGACCTGAAGGAAGCCAAAGAGAACAATTCCTGTAAAGAAATGTAGTTTCAATCAGCCTCACTTTCGGGTTTGGCGTCTTTGCGGCCTGGCGTGGAAATTCTTTTTCTACAAAGTTACTGCATCCATTCAAAATCAATCTCTACGGAAAAATCATGAAAGCAATCGTTGTCGAAAATTGCGGCGGACCGGAATCGCTGGTTTACCGCGAAGCCGAAAAGCCAACACCAAAAGCTGGCGAAGCTTTGGTCAAACTGGAAGCGGTGGGATTGAACTACATTGATGTGTACCACCGAACGGGACTTTATCCGTTGCCGCGTCCGTTCATACCTGGCATGGAAGCTGCCGGTGTCGTCGAAGCCGTTGGTGAAGGCGTAGCCGAAGTCAAAATCGGCGACAGAGTCGCTTACGCCATGCAACTCGGCGCTTATGCCGATCACGCCGCGGTCCAGGCCTGGCGTTTGGTCGCCGTACCGGACGGCGTCAGCAGCCAGCAGGCCGCCGCCGCGATGTTGCAGGGAATGACGGCTCATTATCTGGTGACTTCTGTTCATCCGCTGAAGGCTGGCGACAGGGCCTTGATTCACGCGGCTGCCGGCGGCGTAGGTTTGTTGCTGATTCAAATGGCAAAGCGAATCGGCGCTCGCGTCATCGGAACGGTTTCAACCGAAGCCAAAGCCTCGCTCGCCCGCGAAGCCGGGGCCGACGAAATCATTCTTTACACCGAGCAGGATTTTGAAACTGAAACTCGCCGTCTGACCAGCGGCAAAGGCGTCAACGTTGTTTACGATTCAGTCGGGCAAACGACGTTTCTGAAAAGTCTGAACTCGCTTGCTCCGCGCGGAATGCTGGCGCTGTTCGGTCAATCCAGCGGGCCTGTTTCATCCTTCGATCCGGCTTTACTGGCTCAAAAAGGTTCGTTGTTTCTGACACGGCCAAGTTTGGCTCATTACGCGGCAACGCGTGAAGAGTTGATGTGGCGAGCGGGCGATTTGTTCGATTGGATCAAATCAAGCGAATTGAAGCTGAGAATCGAAAAGACTTTTTCGCTTTCCGATGCTGCCGAAGCTCACAGTCAATTGGAAGGCAGGAAGACAACCGGCAAAGTGCTACTGATCCCCTGAGCCAATGGCTCAGGGGATCAGTAGCCGAGTCAATTTGCCAAACTAACTGCGTCACGATCCGATTAACTTCTCCATCTTCTTGCGGTGAGCTTCAACGTTTTCGCGTTGGATTACAGTGGTCGGGATGAAGATTTTTTTGCTCTCAGGAATCACAGACTCATCGCCTTTCAGGACTTTGCTGAGGATGATCACGGATTCGTAACCGTATTCAAACGGCTGTTGAGCCACGGTTCCGAAGATCGCGCCATCCTGGATTCCTTGAAGCGTTTCCTTGTCATCGTCGAAGCAGACGATTTTGATTTGACCGACTTTCTTGGTGTTCTGCACCGCGTGAAGCAATGCCGGTCCGTTGTACGACCAAAGTCCGATCATGCCCGCCAGGTCAGGATTCTTTTCTATAGCTTCAACGCCGTTCTCTCTGGCTTTGATGGCGTCGTTGTCGTCCAGCATCAGGTCCAAGATTTCCACTTTTGAACCTGTCACGGCTTCACGAATGCCTGCCAGACGTTCCTGTGCGTTTTCCAACCGCTTTCCGACAAAAACCATGACCTTGCCGCCATTGGGCAAAGCCTTTTTCATCAATTCACCCGCTTTGCGTCCGGCTTCGCGGTTGTCCGCGCCGATATAAAAGCGTCGAGCGGAAAGCGGGGCGTCACTGTCCTGTGTGATCAAAAGCGTTCTCCTGGCCGCTTTGTCCAACACGTCTTTCATGCCGATTGGGTCAATCGGGCTGATGGCAATGGCATCGGCGTCATCTTTGGTGAAACATTCGTTGATATACTTTTCCTGCTCTTTGACCGTACTGCCAAAAGCGGTTTTGACGATCACATCAACGTCAGCCAATTCGGCGTCGGCTTTTTCGCAGCCCTTTTGCGCGACCTTCCAGAAATTGGAAGCCGTGTTGGTGATGAAAACGATTGTTTTGACGGTCTTCGGCGGTTTGGTCGGAGCGCCGCAAGCGGCAAAAAACAACAAAGTAGCTGTGAGCAGAAAAATTGTTTTGCGTGGCGTTGAGTTTTTCATAACCGGATTCTCCTGTGGCAAAGAGCTGGATTTTATTTGGACTTCACCAGCCCGAGTTGTTTATTCAATTTGAATGATTGATCGGCATGCCGTTTGGCGAACGACGATTGAAATCGAATCTGTCGCCGCGTCCCGGCAAGCGTTTCGCGTGTTTTTGACCTGACAGCCTCAATCACTTATTGGCGGACGCAACACAAGCCAATGCGTTCGACTGAAAGTATTCCGCTGTTTTCCGACCTTGCATTTCCCGGTTTAGAAAAAAGAATTATGACGAACTGAAAAGCCAATTACCCGCGTTCGGTTTTGTAACGCTATGAAACTGTTTCTTGAATGGCGGGATTGTACAACTAATCTCTGCCTGCTGCGAATGGCTAAACAGCAGGATCGAATTTGACAACTCATCGGGATTTGAGTTTGTCCAGAAACTTTTTGCGGAACTTTGACACCTTGGGCGCGACAACGCCGATGCAATAAGGCTGGTAAGGGTTATTGGCGAAATATTCCTGATGGTAATCTTCAGCCGGATAAAACTCCGTGACCGAAGTGATTTCGGTGATGATGGGGTTTTCCCATAAACCGGCGGCAGTCAATTCCGCGATGACGGATTCGGCCACCGACTTTTGTTCTTCGGAATGATAGAAAATCGCCGAACGATATTGAGTGCCGACATCCGCGCCCTGACGATTGAGCGTGGTCGGATCGTGAATGGTGAAGAAAACTTCCAGCAGTTCGCGAAACGAAACCGCCTGCGGATCGAATGTCAATTGAACTACTTCGGCGTGTCCGGTGATTCCCATGCAAACCAGTTTGTACGACGGGTCGTGGACGTGGCCGCCCATATAACCCGAAACCACTTTTTCAACTCCGCGCAGGTCGTTGTAAACGGCTTCCAGACACCAGAAACATCCGCCAGCCAATGTCGCAATTTCCTTGTTCGTGTTCATGGTCGAAATCATAGCATGCGCCGACCGTTCGTTGACTGACACAGCGATCAGCGCAAATCGCCGAACAGATGTTGAGCCAGCGCGACGGCGGCGATGGCGGCGGTTTCAGTCCGCAAGATTCTTTTGCCCAGATGAACCGGAATGAAGTCGTGCGCTTCGGCCTTCGACAATTCGCGCTCGCTCCATCCGCCTTCGGAACCGACGCACAGGTTCAGTTGGCTGACTTGCCACAAACGGTTGACGGCCTCGCTCAATTTCAGGCCGCCGCGTTCCGATAAAATCAAATTGTTTTTCGTCGAGTTGGCATCACAGAAATCCGCGAAGCCGACAGGCTCAGCGATTTCGACCAGACGGCGTCTGCCGCATTGTTTCAAAGCTTCCATCGAAATCCGCCTCCAACGTTGCAATCGCTGCTCGGCTCGCTCTTCGGCTTTGCGAATGTCGCCGTGATCTGTGACGATCGGAACAATGCGCGTGACGCCAAGCTCGGTCGCTTTCTGGACGACCCAATCGAATTTGTCGCCTTTGATCAAAGCCTGCGCCAGCGTCAGGTCGAACGGCGATTCGATCAAATCATCGAGCTGCCGAATTACTTTCAAAACGGTTTCGCGTTTGCCAACACTGGCGGTTTCGCATTCCCATTCATTGCCTTCACCGTCGAAGACGAAGACACGTTCGCCTTCGCTCAACCGAAGCACTCGCGACAGGTGATGCGATTCTTCGGCGTCGAGCGCGATTGCCGAATCCGAGATTTGTGATCGAGTGGCGAAAAACCGATGTCGTTGCATGATGATTTTGAACCGATGAACTTACCGATGGCATTTTCGCCAAAAAGAAAAAGCGCGTGAAGTGAGAAAGTCACTTCACGCGCTTTTTCAGTGGTGTCCTATTTTTGTGTTGCTATCTGAAAACAGGGACTTCCGCCCACGAAGTCACACGAAGCAGACACGAAGAGGCGATAAACTTCGTGTTCTCTTCGTGTGGCTTTGTGGGAGAAAATTTTCAGATTGCCAGCAACACAACTTTAGGACACTACCGCTTTTTCCGGTCAAAGGGCGGATCCGAAATCCTCGAAAATGTTTTCGGAGATGCGATGCGGTAAACGGAACGTAAACAACCCGGACTTTTTGGATGCCAGGTTATTTGAAGCCCAGATCAATTACGCTCCGCCTACCGCATCGTCA
Source organism: uncultured Heliomicrobium sp. (assembly GCA_964426025.1). Lineage (GTDB taxonomy): Bacteria > Acidobacteriota > Blastocatellia > RBC074 > RBC074 > RBC074. Next base: position 5,791 of record CAYRQB010000103.1, on the reverse strand, counting down.
AACGCAATTGCCGGTTTCCTCGTTACTTGATTTTCAATTTGACCGGATTGCTGGCTTTGCCGTCCAGAGTGATAACCAGATCAACGTCGCCTCTGCCAGCCATCGCCATTGGTATCTGCACGTTGGCCTGGTCAAGTCCGGCAAACTGGCTTTGGGCTGCGAAACCAAGCGGAGTCACGGCGGTTCCTCCGATGGTCATGGCCATGGCGGTTGATGCGTAACGAAATCCGGTGCCGAAGATCATCACGAAATTGCCCGCGTCAATTGCGACAGGAGTTCCATCGGGATTGGCCATCACGATATTGAAATTTTGTCCATCGGTCGAAGCCACCGCCGCCGGAGCGCCCGCTCCGGTTGCCGTTCTGGTAAATATGCCTGGCGCGGATGCAGCGATATTGACCGTGCCTCTGGAAACAGTCCCGTCTTTGGCGACGATGACGACGGACGCCGGTCCGGCTATTGTTCCTGATGGAATCAGATAGTTGACCTGTCCGTCGGAAACGAAAAACAGCCGGGCTGCTTCGCCGTTGACGTAAACCGTCGTGCCATCCAACGAAGTCGGCAGCGGCGTTGTCGTGGCGGCGACCATTTGCGATGCCATTTTGGTTCCGAAGGCGGAAACAATTGAATCGGGGCTGGCCAGAGCGCCGTATTTGGCCGAATCAACCGATGTCGCGGCGACGCTGTTCACATTGGCCGAGGAAGCGACGACGATTTGAATCGGCGTGGACATCACTCCCGAACCACTTTTGACCTGGACGAAGAGCGTGCCCGCGTTGGCGCGAAGCGCAGCCGGAATCGTCACAGTCAAAAGGCCTGTGCTCAGATCGGGCAACGCGATCACTGGCTGGCCATTAACGACGATTGAACTGGTCAAATCTATTCCCGTTGCCAATATCTTGATCGAAGCGTCGCTGTTGCCGGTTGCCAGAAAGTATGTGTCGGATTGATGAATGACCGGCGGCGAAGAATTCATCGCGGCAAGCTGGCTGCGAATCGCGCCGCCCGTGTTCACCGTGGTGTGAAGGTTGACGTAAAAACCAGCCGGATTGGCCAGCATGCGTGTCAACGCGCCGTTTGCCGCAGTCGTGGTTATCGGGACGTTGAAGTTCAACATTCCTTTGCCGGTCGTCAGAACCAGGTTGCTGGCTGCGGAAATTCCGGTGTTGATGACAACCGGTCCGTTGGCGTCTGCCGCTCCTTCGTGAATGTGCAAACCGGTCAGCGTCGTTCCGGCGGGAAAGTCGAAAGTCAGAGAAAACGTGACCGTGCCACCTGTGACAACTCCCTTGTCGTCGCGAGTCGGGCTGGCGGTGATGGTTCCAACGCCGCTGGCGGTCAGATTGGCGATGGGCGGAACTTCCTTGGCCGTAGTCATGTCAACCGTCACTACCTGTCTTTCCTGAAATCGAACGAGCTGACCGCGAATCGCGCCGCCTGTGTTCACGCTGGTGTGAAGGTTGACGTAAAAGCCCGCCGGATTTTTCAGCAATCTTCCCAACACATCAACGTTGGCGTTCTGCACCGTGAAATCCAAAATTCCTGTTCCATTGGCGAGCGAAACCGGGCTGGCGGCGCTGATGCCTGTGTTCAAAACGACCGATCCATTGACGGTCGCCGCCGCTTCGTGAATGTGCAAACCGACGATGGTTACAGCGCCTGGAAAATTGACCGTGCCAAGAAATCTGACCGTGCCGCTGGTGATTGCGCCATTGGCGTCGCGGGTGACATTGACAGTTATTTGAAATAAACCTGAGGCATTCAATCCGGCAATCGGCGGATTCTCGTTTGCCGGGCTTAAAACCAACGTCGTAGAAACTGTTTCAGCCTTCACAACTGCGCCGAGAACAAAAATGATCAGCACAAGGAGCGAGGCGACATACCCTGCTGTTCTCTTCATAATCCTTCCTTTCATCTTTCGATCGTGATTCCCGATGGTCGGGGGTTGGTAAGGTTTGGTTGTTTACGGATATTGATTGGTGTTGAAGATTGATCTCGAAAAATCCACAGATTGCCTGGTTTAAGTAACTGCCGGGAAAAGTCCGGAAAGCAGGAGAGATAAAGATTGCGGTTCGGGCTTCGAATCAGCGTTGTTGATCCGAAGCCAGAACACAAGATTAGGAAATCATTTGATGTTGACCGTGACGGTGTTGGCGGTTTTACCGTTGGCCATCATCACCACGTCAACATTGCCTCGACCTTTCAGCGATTGCGGCAAAGGTCCGACATTGCATTGATCCAGACCGACAAATTCAGCCGTAGCGGCAAAGGCAGCGGGCACTACAGTCCCGCCAACCGTCACGGAAAAATTCGCCGGAGTTGCGTTTTTGAATCCGGAGCCGAAAAGAATCAGAAACACCTGGTCGGTTGCCGGCCCCAGATCAATCGGTATCGCAGTTGGTACGCCGTTTTGAAAGGTGAAAATCGGTTCAAAAGTTTGTGCGCCGCCTGCCGTCAACCTGAAAGCGACCGCCGCCGGAACTCCCGTGCCGCCGGAATTGGCGGTGAAGATTCCGGGCGACACCGATTCGATGGTGATGTTCCCCTGCGCCACGACATTGCCGCTGCGTTTGACTCTGACGGTTGCCGGGCCATTGACGCTGCCCGCTGGAATCACGTAGTTGGCCTGAGTCGGCGCGACGAAAAACAACCCGGCTTTGCGGTCGGTGCTGGTTGCATCTCGTACTTCGATTTCAGTTCCGTCCAACTGAGTCGGCAACGGATTGGTTGTAGCCGAAACGACGTTGACGGATAAACCGGTTCCGAAACCGGCAACAATCGAATCCGGCGCCAGCGAAGTGTTCTGCGCAAAGCTGGCGGCTGAAACCGTCGCGACGTTGGCCACGGCTGGCGTGGGTTGAGTGCTGACGCTGGTTGTGTAAATCAGGTCGCCGCTTTCCGAACCGTTGTTGTTGGCGGCATTTGCGGCAGCATGAAAAGTAATCCTACCAACATCCTGTTGTGGCGCTCTCCATCTGAACGTCCATCTGCCCTGATTGGCTCCGCCATTGGCGGAAGTGCCGCCGAAGCTGTGCATGATGTACGGACGAAGGTTTTGACCGACTTGCCCTGAGAACGATTGCGTGCGCGCAGCTTCAGTGACGGTGATCGTTCCTGCCGCGCGGCCCTGATCGTCAAGAACAGTGGCCTGGAATCCAAAACGAATGCGCCCGGATTGAACTATCGTGACGGTGATGTCCACTTCCTGATTTGGAGTGTAGTTGGCCGGCACACCGGAAATTGTTAGCGTACCGCCGCCGCTGTTGACAGGGTTACCCAGATGACAGCCTGAAATTGCGCAGGTCAGTTCTCCTGGCGCTCCGGTTCGACTGAGCGGCGGCCCGGCTGAATTCGCTGTGACCCGCGAGCCTCTGAGGCCGAAAGTCAAAAACAAAGCTATAAAGAATAAGAAGATAGAAATTTTCAACAGGTTATTTCTCATAGGCATTCTTGTTTCCTTTTCACAAAATTGACTCAGTCAGGATTTGATCAAACTCGAATAGTCAGTTACCACCAAACTGCCAACGCGATGTTTTAGAGCAACTACAAAGCAGACCACTCCTACTGAGGCTTGAACTAAACATTTACATCAAGTAGGGGGATTGCTTCAGAGTGCGAAGGTATAAGCGCAGCTTAACATCTGTGCTTATTTTTGAGATTCGCACAAGCAAAACATCTGAATCGCCTATTCTGTGAAAATGGACTTTCCCAGAATGAGGTTGAGCAAGCACTGTTCCACTAACCATTTGCACAAGCGAAGACAAAAAATGCTTGGCGCGCTTGAAGTTAGTGGAATTTTCCAAAACTCGCGAGACACTTTGCTTGTCACTTGCAGGGACAGTTTTTTCAAACTGCTGCCACAATCGGTGACGCTTTCCACGCTGTTGTTCGACCGAACCGGTCTTTACGCTTGATCAATGTTCAGCCGTTCAGCAACTTTCCAGCGTCTTTCAATTTCCGCAATAAGACCCAGCATTACCGCAATGAGTTGAGATTTTTATTGTCACCGCTGTTCGGGTGAGGGTTGGATAACATTGTGCCGAGCAATGTGTCAACGAAGATTGTCCATTCGTACGACGAGATGGCGACCGTCTTCGTTTCAATCAAAACGTCAGTTGTCCGCCGTCAACAACCAGCGTGTGGCCGGTGATGAAACTGGCGTCGTCAGAAGCAAGAAAAGCGACAGCGGCGGCAACTTCGTCAGGCTCGCCGAATCTGGACATCGGAATCTTGTCCTGAAAATAAGTCCGCGCCAGTTCAGGATCGGCGTCCAGCACGGCCTGAGAAAGTTTTGTTCGGATCATTCCCGGAGCGACCGCATTGACGCGAATGTTGTGCGTAGCCAGTTCAATCGCAGCCGTCATCGTCAATCCGACCACGCCGAATTTGGATGAGTTGTAAGCGACCAGTCCGATTTCGCCCACCAGCCCGTTGGTCGAAGCCATGTTGACGATGTTTCCTTTGATCTGATTGGCGACCATCAATCGGGCGACGATTTGCGAACAGAAAAAGACGCCTTTCAAATTAACGTCAATCGTCGAATCCCAGGTGTCGTCCGTAGTTTCCAGAAACGGAGCTGGCGGAGCTATTCCGGCGATGTTGCACAGAACATCAATCCGCCCGTGTCGCCGCATAACTTTGTTGGCCATTGTTTCAACCTGATCGCGTTTGGCAACGTCCGTTTGCCAGGCCCAAGCCTCGCAGCCCGAACCTGTCATGATAGCGGCGGTTTCTTCCGCCGGTTGCAGATTCAAATCTACGACGACAACTGTCGCGCCTTCCCCGGCCAAACGTCTGGCGGTCGCGCGTCCGATTTCTCCACCGCCTCCGGTGACGATGGCAATCTTGTTTGCTAATCGCATTTTTATCCTCCGGGTAGTTTGTTGACGTCTCAGTCTTCAGATTTTTCCACTTCATTGCAAGCCTGCAATTGCGCCATCGGCTGAGATTGGATAAAAGCAAGTGGCACAATCAACAAATGGAGGAACACAAATGTCTAACTCATTGCCTGAGCCGGAGGCGCTGCAAAAGACGCTGCAATATGCCTTCGATTTTGCGCAGGGGCAGGTCAAATCTTTGTTGGAAAAATACCCGTCCGATTATTACCCGATGTACACCGTCGGCGGACAATTCGGTCACGACCGCAAACGCTGGACTCATTGGTGCGACGGTTTTTATCCCGGACTGATGTTTATATTTGCCGAAGCGACCGGCGAAAGTTTCTGGCTGGACAAGGCCGTCGCTTACTCTACGCCGTTGGAACCACGACAATTCGACCGCGCAGTTCACGATCTGGGTTTTCTGTTTTTTTCGACTCATCTGCGCTGGCTGAATTTGGATGGACCAACGGAACGCATCGAACCGTTGCTGGTTCAGGCCGGGAAAACCATGGCCATGCGCTTTATGGAGCGCGGACAATACCTGCGCTCGTTCGTCGAACCGGCTTCGCTGTTCGTAGACATTATGATGAACGTCGGCACGATCTTTCATGCTGGATTGCAGACCAGCGATGAGCGTTTGCTGGACATTGCCACGCGGCATTGCCTGACTTCGCGGCGGACGCTGGTTCGCGGAGACGGTTCGACTTCGCACGAAGCCATCTTCGATTTGCAATCCGGCGAATGTTTGCGCCAATCAACTCATCAGGGCTATCGCGGAGATTCATGCTGGAGCCGGGGACTGGCCTGGTCGCTTTACGGATTCACGCGTTCGTATTTGCAAAGCCGCCGCGCGGAATTTCTGGAAACGGCGATGCTCAACGCCGACTATTACCTTGAACACACTCCGGCGG
>CAYRQB010000102.1:0-17959 GCA_964426025.1 uncultured Heliomicrobium sp. | reverse complement strand
AAGTTTTTCCCGCGGATGACGCGAATTAACGCAGATACTTTGGAAAAGGCTATTCTACAACTTTAACCAGACCAACAAGATAGCTGATTCTCAAACCGGTAAAAATCCTTTTCATTCGCGTATTCAGCGTGATTCGCGGGAAGTTATTTTCTTAAAAGCTATAGCTTCTGAACAAAGATGAATGAACGGCGATCAGGCTCCGAATTGAAAAACATCGGCCCGGTTTCGATGGAATGGCTGCGAGCCGTCGGCATCAATTCGCGCGAAGATTTGGAAGCAATGGGTTCGATTGAAGCTTACCGGCTGGTCAAACAGCACGGTTTCAACGCCAGCCTGAATTTGCTTTACGCGTTGGAAGCCGCGCTCGAAGACATTCACTGGACGGCTTTGTCGCCGCAAACCAAAGCCAGGCTGAAAGCCCAGTCGCGTGCGGTTAAGAAATCGTAGGGCAATCTGCCAGATTGCCCTGTCTGACTTTGCGATCAGGGCAAGGGACAAGCTGGCAGCTTGTCCTGCTGCCTTACAGGCTATTGACTGAAAGCCGCCGCCAGATTGTTGCAAGAAGACAATGAGCAGTTACACCATCGCACAGCCCACAATCACTCGAACAAAAATTCCACTGATCATCAACGGCGATGATTTCGGTTACTCCTCTGCGGTCAACCGCGCAATCGTTCAGGCTCATCGCGAAGGCGTGTTGACCAGCGCCAGTCTGATGGTCAACGAAGCCGCCGCCGATGAAGCCGTCGAACTGGCCAAAGCGAACCCTTCTTTGGCGGTCGGGTTGCACCTGGTTCTGGTTTTGGGTAAAGCCGCTTTGCCGCACTCGGAAATTCCGCACATCACCGATACCAATGGCCGATTCACCGACAGTTCCTTCAAAGCGGGAATCAATTACTACTTCAACGCCGTCGCCCGTCGTGAGCTTCGGCGAGAGATGCGAGCGCAGTTCGAACGCTTCGCCGCAACCGGTTTGAGCTTTTCGCACGTGGACGGTCACACGCATTTGCATCAACATCCGGTCGTGTTTGAAGAACTGATTCGATTGTGCGAAGAGTTCTGCGTTCGTCGCGTTCGCGTCGTCAAAGGCGAAATGCGATTGAGTTTGTCGCTTGATCGAAATCATCTACCGATCAAACTGATTTGGGGAGTTGTGTTCAATCTGCTTGGCCGATGGTGCGAAAAACGTTTGGCCGGACGTGGATTCGCTCATCCCCAAAAAGTTTTCGGCTTGCTGCAATCGGGCGATATGAATGAAAGCTATCTGCTGGGTTTGATCGAACGAATGCCCAAAACCGGTTGCGAGATTTACGCTCACCCGTTGGCCTTTGACGCCAACGAATCGGCGAAAAGAGAAAATCCCGGCGGCGAGGGTGAGCTTCAGGCTTTAACCAGTCAGCGTTTGAAACAGGCAATTGAAGCTGCGGGCTTTGAACCGGCCACTTACGAATCGCTGCAACAATCCGCAATTCGCAACCCACAATCCGCAATATGAAAACTTTTCTTGTTTTATTCGTCGCCATCTGCGCCCAAACGCTGGGCGATGTTTACCTGACCAAAGGAATGAAATCCGTCGGCGAAGTCAACACGATTGACCCGGCGAAGCTGATCCAGATCGGAGTTCAGGTTTTCACCACGCCTTATGTCTGGCTGGGAATTTTCATTCTGGCCATCTTCTTCGGTTTGTATCTGGTCGCGCTGTCGTGGGCTGATCTGAGCTTCGTGCTGCCGATGACCGCGTTTGGTTATGTGATGAACGCTTTTATGTCGTGGCAATTGTTGGGCGAACACGTTTCGCCTGTCAGATGGACCGGCACGCTGATCATCTGTATCGGAGTCGCCATCGTTTCGCGAACCGAACAGCGAACCACCAAACAGAAAACGGCGACGGAGGTGGAAACGGCGTGAAGACTTTTCTGTTACTTTCTTCGTTGATCGCTTTCAGCTCGTTGGGCGAAATTCTTTCGGCCAAAGGCATGCAGCAAATCGGCGATGTATCGTTCCGCCCGCGAGCTTTGCTGGCCGCGTTCTGGCGAATGCTGCGCAATCGTTATCTGTTCGCCGGAGTTTTCTTTCTGGCGCTATCTTTCTTTTCGTTTATCAGCTTGCTCAGTTACGCCGATCTGAGTTTCGTCGTGCCGCTGACAGCCGTCGGTTACATCACTAACACGCTTGGAGCGCGATTTTTTCTGCACGAACGAATTTCAAAAGAACGCTGGATGGGAACTCTGCTGGTCGCGCTCGGCGTGGCGTTAATTTCACTTGCTGGTAAAATCGAATCGCTGATCGCCAAGCCATGAGCCAATTAAACCGGACAATTCGTCGGTGGAACAGACTTCGGTCTGTTCCTTTGTCTGCGACAGACTAAAGTCCGTCGCCACCGCTCAACCCTGTGTTGTCATATTTTGAATGTACATATATTTTTTTCGCGCCTTCGCAGATTGAATCGCCTGCGCTTTTCTGGTTGTTGCTTTCGATTCGCGCCGCGCTGTTCATCTGCGTGATTGCGGCCAACGCTTATTATTTGATTTCAGTAGTTGCAGGATTCGCCTGGTTTGCCGACCGACGACGGCAACGCGCGATTGGATTGAATAACACTCCGCCCGTCACAATCCTCAAACCTGTTCGCGGAGCAGACGCAGAAGCCTACGAAAACTTCGCCAGTTTCTGCCGACAGGATTACCCCGAATTCCAAATTGTCTTCGGCGTTCACAACGAAAACGATTCCGCCGTGCCGGTCATTCGACGGTTGATCAGAGAATTCCCCGACCGTGAAATTCAGCTTGTCATTTCCGATCGTCAGATCGGTCACAACCGCAAAGTTTCAAATCTGCAAAACATGCTGGCCAAAGCCAAACACGATTTATTGCTGATAGCCGACAGCGACATTCGCGTCGAACCGGATTACCTGCTCCGCGTCGTCGCGCCGATGCAGCAACCCGAAGTCGGCTTGGTGAGCTGTCTTTATCGCGGAACAAATGCGCAGACGATTCCGGCTTTACTGGAAAACCTGGGAATTTCATCAACCTTCGGGCCGGAGGTTTGCTCCTCGCGTTTGCTGGAAGGCGTAGCTTTTGCGATGGGTTCGACCATCGTCATTCGCCGCGAAGCGCTGGAACAAATCGGCGGCTTTCCAGCGGTCGCAGATTATCTGGCTGACGATTTTCTACTTGGCTACAAAACAGCAAAAGCCGGTCATAAAATTGTCTTGTCCGATTGCGTAGTTGATCACGTAGCGGGCGCGTATTCGTTTTCGGCGATGTTCAAACATTTGCTCAGGTGGGGACGAGCGATTCGCATTTCGCGACCGTGGGGTTACCGCGGATTGATAGTCACTTACGGAACGGCGACTTCCCTGCTGGCTCTGGCCGCGTGGAACTTTTCCGGCTTCGCGTGGCGATTGTTCGCCACAACATTGCTCATTCGCTTTTTGCCGGTTTTCGTCGTCGGCGTTTACGGTTTGAAGGATCGGGCGCTGGCCAGATATTTCTGGCTGGTTCCGATTCGGGACTTGATCACCTTCGGCGTTTGGGTTGTCAGCTTTTTCGGAAATGAAATCGAATGGCGAGGCGCTCGATTCCGCGTGCTGCCCGGAGGAAAGCTCGCCCCCATCCCCAAGACGTGAAGCCTGGCCGCTAAATCAGGTAGAATGTCCGCAATTCAAGGAGGAATTTATGGTCAACACCGAAACGACAAGATTGCAGTTGATCCGGGACATCATCAGTTTGCCTGACCACCTGGTTCCGGAAGCGCAGGAATTTCTGAATCAACTGGCAACCGGCGATCATCAGAAAACAAGGAATGGCGCAAAGAATAAAAAAGGGTCAAAGAGCGAACGCCCACGGAATGCCAAAACTTCAAAACTGAAGCCGGAAGACGATCCCATTCTCAAGTTCATCGGAATGGCCAGCTATGATCCGCCCACCAAAAGCATTGACGAGGAATTATATGGAGATGATCCGCTGTGAAGCTTTTTGTTGATACGTGGGGATGGGTGGAAATGAATAACAAGCGGTCTCATCGCTATAAGGCAGTGACCAGCTACTATCGTGAGTTCCTGCAAAAACGCGGAAGAGCATTTACAACCGACTATGTTATTGACGAAACCATAACGTTGCTTTTCCAACGCCAACCATACTCCATTGCCGATCAGTCGGTGCAGATGATTGAACAGGCCGTAAACTTAAAGACCATCCATCTTGAATGGATCACCCCGGCGCGATTTGAAAAGGCAATCGAATTACGCCGGAGATACAAAGACAAACCGCGCATCTCGTTCACCGATCTGACTTCGATGGTCGTGATGAGCGAGCTTGGCATCGCGGATGTGCTGACCGAAGACGAGCATTTCCTTCAGGTCGGATTGGGCTTCAACAAGGTTCCATAAGTTTTCAGGAAAGGGATCAATGTCATATTTCAAAAGCATTTTGATAATTTCTTTAACGCTTGCGACCTTCGGAATTTCTGCTTGCAAAAAGACCGAAGCTCCCAAAGCGTCAGACGGCGCGATGCGTTACGAGCTGAAAGGCAAGGTGGTTTCCGCCGACAAGTCCGAACACAAAGTCACCATCGAGCACGAAGAGATTCCGGGCTACATGGAAGCGATGACCATGCCGTTCACTTTGCTGGACGATTGGGTTTACAGCGAATTGAAACCCGGCGCGAAAATTCAGGCGACGTTGGTTGTGGATCAGGGTCGAACCTGGCTGGAAAATCCCATCGTATCGAACATCGCTGATCCAAGTCTGGTTGGCAAAGTCGAAAACGGCATCGAACCGACCATCGGCGCTGAAACGCCTGATTTCACGCTGGTCAATCAGGACGGGAAAAAGATCAGTTTCAAAAACTATCGCGGGCAAACGCTGCTGCTGACTTTCATTTACACTCGATGCCCGTTGCCGGATCAATGCCCGCTGATGAGCGCCAACTTCGCTTACATCAACAATCAGCTTCAGAACAATCCGGCGCTGAAAGGCAAAACACATCTGCTGAGCATCACGGTTGATCCCGAATACGACAAACCGAAAGTGCTGCGCGAATACGGCGCGCGCTACACCGGTTCCGGCAAAGCGGATGCTTTCAAACAATGGGAGCTTGCCACAGGCAGCGCCGACGAAGTCAAAAAGGTAGCGCAATTTTTCGGATTGAATTACTGGCCGGAGAATGATCAGGTCATTCACAACCTCAGAACAATTCTGGTTTCCGCCGACGGCAAAGTCGCCAAAGTTTATCGCGGCAACGAATGGAAACCTGAAGATGTGTTGAAGGATTTGGAGAAGCATGCAACCGCGAGTAACTGAGCTTCAGGTAACGAAACTGACTTTACATAATCATCTGCGGCTCTGCCGCTTTTGTTAGATGCCATCTGAAACATATGCCAAAGATACAAACATTCAGAATCGGAAGCCCGCGCAAGAAAGGCGAAGGCGTCAGAATCGGCACGGTTCGCTTTCTGCCTCGCGGAGTGAAGAAGGAAGATTACGCTCGGCTGGATTATTTCGATGTCTGGTTTCCGCTGCTGGCTCCCAGCCAGAAACTGTTTCAGGAATTTCGATCAAGCAAGAAATCGTGGAATGATTTCAGCAAGGCTTACCGCAAGGAGATGAGTAACACAGATTGCCGTCAGGCGATGTTGTTACTGATCGAACTTTCAAAAAAGACTCCCATCGCCATCGGTTGTTACTGCGAAGACGAATCGAATTGCCATCGGTCGGTCTTGTTCGAGTTGATCAAAGAAACTGGCAACAAGAAATAGCCAATCAACTCAGCATATTACTTGAATGGCTGTGCGGCCTTTTCATCCAACTTTTCCAGTGTCTTTACAGCCTCTTCGTACCTGGCTTCATCGCCTATTTGTTTGTAAGCAATCGCCAGATTCGTCCAAACCCAGACAGCATCTTGCCCAAGCGCCAAACTCCGACGATACAAAACTATGGCATTTGAGTAATCGCCTTTGGAGTGAGCTTTGTAGGCTTTCCTGCTGACCCAGCCCGCAGACCACGGACACCAGAACAAAGTAACAACCGAAGCTACTGCCAAAACAATTATAGCTACTCTGGCAAGAATAACTTTACGCCGAGTAACGCATGCTTCTGCGACAGCTATTCCAAAGATCAGCCCTGAAATGTGAGCAGCATTTCCGACTTCCCAAATTTTCAGATATGTGGTTATCAGGCAAATAACCAGCCAAACAACGAAAATAAGAATGGTCTGTTTGGGAAGCGATTCTTCGAACTCTTCAAAATGATCCCGCGACCACCACATAAAACCAAAGATCGCATAAACAACTCCAGAAGCGCCGATGCCTGTAGTATCGGAAACAGCCAACTGAAAACCTGAACTAACAATCGCCGCCATCAGGAAAAACGCCAGCCATCTGATTGTTCCAATCGCTTTCTCCAGCCGCCCGCCCAGATACCACAGCCAATATACGTTGAATGCCAAATGCCATAATTCAACATGGACGAATACAGAAGTTATCAAGCCCCAATACTTGCCATCCCATTCTGCTCCCGGCGGGTAATATCCCCATCTTGATGCCGAATCCCATGATTCAAGCGCGCTCCCACTTGATAATCCTGCAAAGACGATCACGCACGCGGCACACACCAACCACATCAATATTGGCACTCGCTGCGTTATCTTTGATTGGTCCGGCAAATCACTTACTCCAGGCATAGCAACTCTCACTCCTTTTGTCACAAGGATAGAATCATTCGATCAGAAAAACCTTTCGGAAACTCACTTACAAAATGAAATGTGGATGGACGAGGCAGAGGCTATCCATTGAACAAGCTCTTCACTACAAACCAAACATTCGCCGGGCGTTCAGCCAGTCGCCGCATGAAGTACGGATACCAAAACTCGCCGTAAGGAACGTAAGTCCGCACGCGGTAACCTTCGCTGGCCAATTGCACCATCAGATCGCGGCGAATGCCATACAGCATCTGGAACTCGAAACGGTCTTTGCCGATGCCTTCGCTGGCAGCGAATTCCTGCGTAGCGCGAATCATTCGCAGATCGTGAGTGGCTATGCCGTGGTAAATGCCGCTCTTGAGCAGCTTCTTCATCAGCTTGATGTAATTGTCGTCAACGTCTGATTTTTCCGGGAAAGCTACTTCTTCAGGTTCGTTGTAGGCTCCCTTGCATAAACGTATGCGAGCGCCCATCGCCAGCACTTCATCCAAATCTTTTTCGGTGCGGTAAAGGTAAGATTGCAGAACTATGCCGACGTTGCCGAATTCGTGGAATAGCTGTTTGAAGATTCGCAAAGTGGCATCTGTTTTCGTCGAATCTTCCATGTCAATGCGGACGAAGTTTCCGCGACGATGAGCTTCGGCGACTATCTGGCGAGTGTTTTCCAAACAGAAAGCCTCGTCAATGTCCAAACCCAATTGAGTCAGTTTGACCGAAACGTTGGAATCCACTCCGGTGCTGTCAATGCGTTCCAGCAATCGCACATATTCGCTGACATCGGCTTCGGCTTCGGCTCGGCTGGCGGTGCTTTCGCCCAGATGATCGAAGGTCGCGGTGATGCCGAGCTTGTTCATCTCCTTGATGGTGACAATGGCGGCTTCGATGTTTTCACCGGCAATGAATCGGCGCGTGACCTGTTTGAAACCAGGAAGTTTGACGAAGAGGTCTTTCAAACCGTGTTGTTGCGAGAGGTAGAGAAGGGCTGTTCTGGAAATCATAGGCTTTCAAAAGTCGGCCAATCGTTGATCTGATTTGGGTGATTCATCCTGTTCGGTATTGTTCTGATGGAAGCCGAACCTTATCACACGCGATGAGGGAAAATCGAACTTTATGGCAAATAAGCTCTTTGGTCTGATTGGTTTAGCCTTTTAGGTTTTTTCGCTAAAAACAGCGAAGGGCAAGCTTTTCAGGCTTGCCCTTTCGGAATTCGGATTACAACCGTGTGTCAGCCGGACTTGAGTACACATCGTAACTTCGCAACGGCTGCCAGACAGGCCATTTGTCGTCCATCGTTTCGTTGAAGTGTTCGTCTATTTCCACAGCTTCAATTGATTCGATCCAAACGCGGTCCAGCGAATCGGGCTGCACATCCATTTTTTGGCATGCAGTCAGATGGCGATGCACTACAGCTTCAACCTTCTGTCGCTTTTCGCCCGACAGAGCCTGGATTCTCTTCATAACGTCTTTCGATAATTTTGTCATAGTCATTGTTCCTGCCTCCTTCCTCATTCTTGTTACTGCTCAATCACGTTAGTTCGACGGGTTTCAGGCTGCCGCAGCCTGAGTTTGAATTTGATCCTGTAAATCGCCAATTTCCAATGACACAGCCGAAGCCTGGATTGTCGCCGCTACTCTGACGGCGTCATGAACCTGGTCTTCGCTCAAACCGCCGCCAATCACGACTTGCTCGTGCGAACGAATGCACATCTCGCAACCGTTGATGGCGCTGACCGCCAGGCAGAACAATTCAAAATCAACTTTGCTGCCGAGCGGTTTGCCGATCCAGTTCATCCTCAAACGAGCGGGTTTGGTTGAATAACTTTCTTTGCCGACCATGTGCCGAAAACGGTAGTAGACGTTGTTCATCGCCATCAGCGATGCGGCGGCTTTGGCGTCTTCAAGCACTGCGGGTTCGACTTTGCCCTGAGCGTCGGCCAAAACCGCTTTGGCGACTTCGACGTTTCTGGTGGCGATAGCCGAAGCCACAGCCGTTCCCCACAACTGTTCCGCCGTCAATGACGAAGTCTGAAAAACGGATTGCAAATTCAACCGAGTGTCTTTGGCCGCTTCGGGCAGCGCCTCTCGCAGCTTTTCAATTTGACTCATCTATTCTCCCTCGCTTCCTGATCGGGGAATGGTTCGACTGACTGCCTGCCGAACCATTCCCTTTTTTCTCACTCCAACTCCTTGCGAATTATTAAGCGGCTTTGCCGAGGGTCTTTTCGCCCTTTTCCCAATTGCAGGGGCAAAGCTCGTCGGTCTGTAGCGCATCCAGCACGCGCAGTGTTTCGCCGACATTGCGACCGACTGACAAATCGTTGACCGTCACCCAGCGAATGATTCCATCAGGATCAACAATGAAAGTCGCGCGCAGGGCAACGCCTTCTTCCTTGTGCAAAACGCCCAGCGCAGTCGAAAGCTCTCGTTTGGTATCGGCCAACATCGGATAAGGCAGATTCTTCAGATCGGCGTGATTGTTCCGCCAGGCCAGATGTACGAAATGAGTGTCCGTGCTGACGCCTAAAACCTGAGCGTCGCGGTCGGAAAAATCCTTGTTGTGCTTGCCGAATTCGGCGATTTCAGTCGGGCAAATGAAGGTGAAATCCATCGGCCAGAAGAAAACGACCTGCCATTTGCCTTTGTACGTGTCGTTTGTGATGTCCGTAAATTCCTTGCCTTTTTCCAGACTGACGGCGGCTTTCAAATTGAAGGCCGGAAACTTGTCACCAACTGTAAGCATTAATATTCTCCTTTTATTCCATCTAGTATTAGACCAAGTCTAAGTATAAGGTTACAAAAAACGCACAGTGATCGTTTCACTGTGCAAAGGTTATTGTTGCCGACACTGACCGCAAAGACCGCGAACCGTTATTTGATAATTCTCGATCTTCGGGTCGCCCGGAAGCGAACAAATTTTGAGTGCGCTGATTGCTTCACATTCAACATCTTCGACTCTGCCGCATTTGCGACAGACGAAATGATGGTGGTCAGAGGTGTTCGGATCGTACCTAACCAGCCCTCCTTCAAAGACTTCCCTGACCATTCCGGCGCCTTTCAACCAATTCAGCGTGTTGTAAACCGTCGCCCGCGAAGTCATCGGGAACTTCTCGTTGACTGCCGTCAGGACTTCGTCCGCCGTTGGATGTGCGCCGGAGGCTTGTAAGTATTCGACAATGGCGCGACGTTGCGGCGTCATTTTCAAGCCGTAAGATTCGACCATCATCTCGACTGTTTCTTTCATCAATTTCGACATTCTAGAATTAGACTAAATCTAAATTCAGATTCTGTCAACCCCGATCTACAACTTTTTTATAAGTTCTTTGGCAAAGTAGGTCAGGATCAAATCCGCTCCGGCTCGTTTTATGGCGATCAACGATTCCATCATCACTCTTTCTTCGTCAATCCAGCCGAGTTGACCGGCGGCTTTGATCTGAGCGTATTCGCCTGAAACCTGATAAGCGGCCAACGGCAGATTGAATCGTTCGCGAACGACTTTGATCACGTCCAGATAAGGAAGAGCGGGTTTGACCATCAGCATGTCCGCCCCTTGTTCGACATCAAGTTCGGCTTCGCGCAGAGCTTCGCGAATATTGGGCGGATCCATCTGGTAACTGCGACGGTCGCCGAATTGCGGAGCGCTGTCGGCGGCTTCGCGAAAAGGACCATAAAACGCCGAAGAGTATTTGACCGCGTAAGAAAGAATCGGAATTTGATTGAATCCCGCCGAATCCAATCCGCCGCGAATGGCCGCAACCATTCCATCCATCATTCCCGACGGAGCGATGATGTCGGCTCCGGCTTCGGCCTGACTGGCGGCGGTTTTAGCCAGAATTTCCAGCGTCGGATCGTTCGACACGTCGTTGTCTTCGATGACGCCGCAATGTCCGTGCGAGGTGTATTCGCATAAACAGGTGTCGGCCAACACGACCATATCTTTGACTTCACGTTTGACGGCGCGAATCGCCCGTTGAGTGATTCCGTCTTCGGCAAAAGCGTCGCTTCCCTGCTCGTCTTTCTGTTCGGGCAAACCGAAAACGATGATTGACGAAACGCCGATTCGCCGGGCGTCCTGGCATTCTTTGACCAGTTCATCAATTGAAAGATTGAAAACGCCGGGCATGGATTTCACTTCGCGGCGAATGCCTTCGCCCGAACAAACGAACAGCGGGTAAATCAAATTTGCCGGATCGAGTCTGGTTTCCCGAACCATATCGCGAAGCTCAGCGGTTCGTCGCAATCTGCGTGGCCGTTTAATCAAATTCATCGAACTCTCCTTATCGTCATTCAATTCTGTAGAATTCATGAAAGAGTTTTTCCCGCGGATAACGCAAATGAGCGCAGATACTTTGGAAAAGACTATTCAATAGCTTTGATCAGACCAGCAAAATGGCTGGTTCTCAAACCGGTAAAAAATCCTTTTCATTCGCGTTATCAGCGTGATTCGCGGGAAGTTATTTTCTTAAAAGCTAATGAGGCCAATTTACAGGTTGCCGGCCGCTGTCGGCAAACCTACTCGTCTGCAAGATTGACGATCGCCGCCAAGGTTTCTTTCGCCGTCTTTGCCCAGGTGAATTTCCCTGCTTGCTCAATTGCCTTGCGGCTCAATTCGCCTCGCAAGTCTTCGTCCCAAACTAAGCGCTCAATCGCTTCGGCCATCGCAGCCGGATCGTATGGATCGAAATAAATTGCCGCCTCGCCTGCCATTTCCGGCAAAGCGCTCATCCGAGCAACAGCGACAGGCACGCCAAGCGCCATCGCTTCAAGCAAAGGAAACGAGCAGGTTTCCGCCAACGAAGGTTGGACGAAAGCCAGTGCTCCGCGATAAAGCACGATCAAATCTTCGCGCGGACAAGCGTGGAGATGTTTGACCCTGTCCCGCAAATTCAATCGCGAAATGCTCTCTTCGACTTCCCGCCAGTAAGTCGCATCCGCCGCCGAGCCAACCAGCACAAGTTGCAATTGCGTATGGTTCGTGGCAATTCGCGCGAAGGCTTCGAGCAATCGCAAGACGTTCTTGTAACGATGAAACTGCGAAACATAAAGCAGGTAAGGTTGAACGACGCCCTGCCGATTCAGACCTTCAAGATTGACCGGCAATGCGCGTTCGGCTCCGCCCCAATCAATGGCGTGGTGAACGACGTTCGGCGTGCGATGAAGCTCGCCGAAGTTTTGACCGATCAAACGCAAAGTGTCCCGGCTGAAAGCAATCGAGGCGTCACAAGATTTCAACGCCTGCCCCATTTGCCTTCGCAACAGCTTCAATCGCCAGCGGCGAACAATCGAACTTTCTTCTTCGATCAGTTCTTCGCGCAAAGGCATGCAGTTGTGAAGCGCGATCAGAGTTTTAGTCTTCGCTGGCTTCCAACTCGGCACGGTTCCGGAATTTGAAAACAACAGGTCGGCGTCAAGCTTTCGCAGATGCAGTGGCAACGCAAACTTACGCCAGAGCAGTTTCATGACGCTTGCGCCTGCCCATTGCCCGTCGCGCAAAGCCGGAAGTTTTATCGTTTGAAATTTGAAAAGCGGGTTGCCGATCATCGCCGCCAGATGATCCAGATCGCCAGTGTGAAAGATGGTGAACTCGTGGCCGGGATTGATTTCGGCCAGTTGCGGCAGCAGTTTTTCCAGGTAAAGTTTGCCGCCGCTGACTGCGGCTGTGGCATCAATGACGATCTTCATAAACATATCTTTCAATGACAAAGCTGCCTCGCGCGAAGCCGCGAAGACGCCAAGCGTAAAAGAAAAACTCTGATGCCTCTTCCTTCTTTTCTCCGCTTCAGTTCTTTGCG
This sequence comes from uncultured Heliomicrobium sp., assembly GCA_964426025.1. GTDB lineage: Bacteria > Acidobacteriota > Blastocatellia > RBC074 > RBC074 > RBC074. Next base: position 5,474 of record CAYRQB010000102.1, on the reverse strand, counting down.
ACCTGGCGGCTTTGCGTGAAGCTCACTTATCTTGAAACGATGTGTCCAGAGCTTACGCTATGGCCTCAATCGAAGGCAATGGATTAAACTGCCGTTTCGTCATATCGCTGAAAGGTTTCAAGCTTACGTCTTCATGAGTTCTCAATCCGTCAATGTTCCCATTGCGCTGATCATTTTCAATCGTCCGGAACCGACCGCCAAAGTTTTCGCAGCAATCAGACAGGCTCGCCCGTCCGATTTGATCGTCATCGCCGACGGAGCGCGTAGCGGCCAAAAAGGCGAAGCCGAAGCCTGCGCCGCCGCTCGCGCCATCACAGAACAAATTGATTGGCCGTGCCGCGTAGTTCGTCATTACGCCGAACAAAACCTGGGCTGTCGCAACCGAGTCGCCAGCGGGATTGATCTGGTCTTCGATCAATTCGACCGGGCGATCATTCTGGAAGACGATTGTTTGCCCGAACCGAGCTTCTTTCGTTTCTGCGAAGAGTTGCTGGAACGTTATCGCGACGATGAAAGAGTCATGGCGATTTCAGGCGACAACTTTCTGTTCGGCAAACAACAAATTGAACACAGCTATTATTTTTCGCGCTATCCGCACGTTTGGGGATGGGCTACGTGGCGACGCGCCTGGCGACATTACGACGTGAAGATGGCCAACTGGCCTGAGATGCGTGAGCGGGAATGGTTGCGGGAAATCCTCGACGACCGGGCGGCGATCAACTTCTGGCAGGATGTTTTTCAATCGGTTTACGATGGCAGGATTGACACCTGGGATTATCAATGGACTTACGCCTGTTGGCAGCAAGGCGGATTGACCGCCTTGCCGCTAACGAATTTGATTTCAAACATTGGCTTCGGCGCTGACGCGACGCACACCAAACGCCAAAGCCAATTCAGCAAAATGACCGTCGAACCTTTGAGATTCCCTTTGCAACATCCGCCCGAAGTCATCCGTAACATCGAAGCCGACGCTTACACTCAACAGCACAACTTCAATCCCAGCCTGCTTGGCCGAGCGCGCCGCGCCATCGGAAAACTGTTTGGCTGACAGAAATACTGAATATCTGCCCGTGAGGACCGAACTCCGCTCGGTAAACGACCGTCCCGCTGGAATTGGTCAGCTTGCGGCCATTGCCCAGATGATCCGTGTGCAGCCAGTAAAAGTTGCCGTCGTAACTCTGCACGCCCATCAATCGCGCGTCTCAACAAGCGATTGTTCGCTCACCTCTCGTCGCGAGGATAGCAACCGCGGCGTCCAATACACCGACACCGAGTTTCGCGCTTTGCTTACCGCCAAGGGCTTCGAGCAAAGCATGATCCGAGCCGGAGAGACTTGCGATAATGCCTACGACGAAAGCCTGTTTTCACATTATAAAGCAGAGATGTTGCATGACGGCGTCTTTGGCGATGTCGCCGAAGCAGAATTGGAAATCTTCGATTACATCGAGCAGTATTACAATCGGATCCGTCGGCATTCAGCACTGGGGTACGTCAGCCAAATAAACTTCGAGATCGCGTATTATCAAAGAACCAAATCCGACTCAAAACTTGATGAAAGGAACCTGAGCTAAGAGAGTCGAGTGTCCACGAAAATGTGACCACCTCAAATTCCCAAAAGGCCGTGAGTTTGTTAGCTGGCAGCGTTTTGGCAATCGCTTCATCGTGCAGGTTCATTTTTTTGAGGATACGGAAATCAGCAATTGGCGTATCACGACGGATTGGATTTATAATCCGTCCCTTGAATCAAGTCGCAGGTTTTCCCGGATTATTTTCCCAATGCCATTGAGTCCATCCGCACATTCATCAACTAAAAATGATGCAGCATCAACAGAACGAAATCGGCGGCGATTGGCGCGCGCAGGTTTGACCGGCGTGGTGACGCTGGCGGCTCGCGGAGTGACGATGCTCGTCGGTCTGGTGACGTTGCCGCTGACTTCGCATTATCTGGGACGGGAACGATTCGGGTTATGGTTGACGTTGAGCAGTTTTCTGGCCTGGATCACGATAGCCGATCTTGGGTTGTCGAACAGCTTGATCAACGCCCTGTCAATCGCCGACGGAACCGACGACCGCAAACGCGCTCGGCAGGCCGTTGCCAGCGCTTTCTGGATGAGTCTGCTGGTCGCAGTTATTTTGATCGTGGCAGTGATCGTCGCAGTTCCGTTGGTCAACTGGCCGCAGGTTTTCAGCGTCGTTTCGCCCGAAGCCGCGCGCGAAGTCACTCCGGCGCTGATCGTGATTTTGCTTTTTTGCGCCTTGCGGCTTCCGGCTTCGATCATAGGCTGTGTCTATCAGGGGTTTCAGGAAGGTTATGTTTACCAGCTTTGGAACGGATTGAGCGGATTGTTAGGCGCTGCCGGATTGATCGTCGCCATTCGCGCCGAAGCCGGATTGCCGTGGTTGGCGGCTGCTTTTCTGATGAGCATGTTGCTGGCGGATTTGATGTCGGCAATTTATCTGTTCGCTTTCCGTCGGCAATGGTTGTTGCCGCGATGGAAATTCTTCGATTGGTCGCAAGCCGGATGGTTGTTGAAGCAGGGTAGCCAATTCTGGGTGGCGCAGATGTCTGCGGTCATGATGCTGCAAACCAGTCTGTTGATCGTCTCTGTGATTTTCGGCGCAGGGCAATCCGGCGGCTTCGGAACTACGTTGCGATTGTTCGCTTTGATCGGAGCGGTGCAGACGGCTTTCGTCGCGCCGTTGTGGGCGGCTTATGGCGAAGCAGCGGCGCGACGCGATTACGACTGGCTTTCGCTGACTTTCAAACGATCCGTCGCAATCAGTTTGGTGTGGTCTTTGCCTGCGGCCGTGGCGATGTTTGCGGCGGCTCCGTGGTTGTTCAAATTGCTGGTGACAGCGGATGTGACCGCCGATTGGCATTTGCGATTGGCGGTGATGACAACCGAAGTGATCAACTCCGTCGCGCGATGCGTTTCGACTTTGCTCAACGGATTGGGCGCAGTTCGTTCGCAAGCGATTTTCGGCCCGATCGGCGGCCTGACGAATCTGTTGCTGTCGTGGTTGCTGGCAAAATGGATTGGCTTGCCCGGTGTAGCCTGGGCGACGGCCATTTGTCTGTCATTGTTCTGGTTGGGCGTGATGGGCAGCGACGCGCTCGTGCGTTTGCGCGCAATGCACAAAGAGGTTGAACATCATGCCGGTTAAAGATGATCTGGCAATCGTTCTGACCGGAACGATCATTCCCAGCGCGCCATTCACAGCGCACAACGACCCGCAACAAAGGCGGCGGGAATATCTGGAAGCGATCAGGTTTTACAGCCGCTTTGCGCCGGTTTACTTTCTTGAAAATTCTTCTTATCGGTTTGTTGACGATGAAGAGTTCAATGCATTGCCCGGCGTAAAGCTTCGCCAGACGGTTATGTCCGAATCGCCCGAACGCGGCAAAGGCTTTCAGGAATTTGAAATGATTGACGGCTGGTTGACGAACGAACCGCAACCGCCGAAACGCTGGATGAAAATCACCGGCAGATATTTGTATCGCAACTTCGACCGATTGATCGCCGATTGCCGCCGGGAACGAACAGCTTCGATCATCATTGATCGCTGCGCGCGTTCGCGCATCGCCCGCAGTTACCTGTTTTGCGCCGAAACGGATTTTTATCGAAAACACATCGCGGGCATTTACCGCGAATGCGATGACGACGCTGGCGAATGGATTGAACGAGTTTTGTATCGCCGTCTGGCTGATCTGTCGTCTTTCGAAGTTCGCCTGTTTTCAATCGAGCCGCGATTGATCGGCGTCAGCGGAACAACCGGCGACAGCATTGAAACAAAGGCTTCGCGATATTGGATGAAAAGAATTTTGAGAAAGCTGAATTACGCGATTGACCGTCGCCAGCTTTGGTACACGCGCTGATGAATTTGCCGAAAATTTCCATCATCACTCCGTCATTCAACCAGGCGCAGTTTCTGGAACGCACTATGCTCAGCGTTCTGGATCAGAACTACCCGAACCTGGAATACATCGTCATTGACGGCGGCAGCGCGGACGGCAGCGTAGAGATCATCAAAAAGTACGAAGACCGCTTGGCTTATTGGGTCAGCGAACGCGACCGAGGCCAATCGCACGCGCTGAACAAAGGCTTCGAGCGCGCTTCGGGCGACATCATCGGATGGTTGAATTCGGACGATCTTTATTGTCCCGGAGCTTTTCATCGCGTCGCCGAAGCCTGTCAATCGCAACCGGCAACGGACGCGTGGTACGGCGGAATTTACATCGCCGACAGCGAAGACAGGATTTTGAACGCGCTGTGGCCGCTCGATCCCGATCCGGCTTACACGGTTTTCGTCGGGCTGGACATTCATCAGCAGGCGTTGTTCTGGCGGCGAGAATTGATGCAGCGAGTGGGTCTGACCGACGAATCGTTGCACTTCGCGATGGACTGGGATTTCATCATTCGACTGTTGCTGGCCGGAAAGTTCGAGCGCATTCGCCGTCAACTCGGCGTCTTTCGTTTGCACGAAGCCGCCAAGACCACGAATCAATCCGAAATCGGCCAGCGCGATAGGCAAGTGTTGTTGGAACGTTACGCGCGTCATTTTCCGCCCTCGGCTTCGGGCGATTTATCGCGCTGGTTGCTTCGCGGCAAACGATTGATTAAGGTTGCGCTGGATGCTCCGCCGTCATATTTGACGTTCAAGCTGCGGCGCAAATTGGGCATGCCCGCCAAAACCATCAAACAGTTGGAGAAGCAATGAGGTCGGACCTGAGTCAATATTTTCTGCTTGCCATTGCGGTCGGCGTGCCGCTGGTTCTTTTTCGATTGAAGCAGCACAAATTGCTGCTCGGTTGGGTTTGCCTGACTTTGTTCGTCCAATTGTTCGATACGACGGTTCTGACCAATCTGCCCGCGCCGCGCATTGTCGGGTTGATGTATTTGCCGGTGGCGATCAAAAGCTTTCGCGAATGGTTGGGGCTGAAACCTGTCAAAGCCTGGGTCATCAACTATCTTTATCTGCTGATTCTCGGCATAGCTTTCGGGTTTTTGTGGCCCTGGCCTGACACGACCATGATGCGTCCGTACACGCTGACCGCGCCGGGACGGACGATTGTTTATTCCATCCGATTGCTCAGCGATATTTCGCTGACCATCTTCATCGCAAATCAGCTTCGCGTCACCAGCAACATTTATGTCATCGGACGAGCCTTGGTCGCCGGAGCAACGCTTTCAGCGCTGGCCGGATTGCTGACCTTCTTCACTGGCTTCGATCTGGTTTACGCCATCACGGATTTTGAAGAGCAGTTTCTGACCGCCGAACGCGCTCACGGTTTGAGCGCCGAACCGCGCGGGTTGGGATTGGCCTGCGCTTACGGTTTGATGATTTTGCTGATCGGCCAGCGCAAACTGTTCAAACTGTGGCCTGTCTTGCTGGTCATCAATCTGGCCGGATTGCTCAGCACGGTTTCGACCAGCGCGCTGGCTTTGTTGATGACCGGAATCGTCACCGGCTGG
>CAYRQB010000101.1:13065-17960 GCA_964426025.1 uncultured Heliomicrobium sp. | reverse complement strand
GCCACTCACGATTTATCCGGCAATCGCGAGTGGCGTTTCTGTGTTTCGGAGGACTCGCGTCCCGGTTGACGCCATGATCAACAATCTGGAAGCCGGTTTGACGCTGGATGAATTCTTGGAAAACTTTCCTACGGTGACTCGTGAGCAGGCAATTCAGGTTTTGAATACCAATCAGATTCGTTGAACTCCGCCAGCCAGAGGGCTAGACTGCATTTATGAACTACCGAGATCGAATCACAATTGACCCGGAAATTCGCAGTGGCAAACCGTGCATTAAAGGCACGCGCATCGCAGTAGCCGATGTTTTCGATTACCTTCAGCGGCGACATGACGGTTGCCGAAATTCTGGATGATTTTCCTGATCTGACCGCTGAAGATATTCAAGTTTTGCTTTTGCGGCTGAAAGTGAGTGGCAGGTTTAGTCCCGAAGGGACATTGTGAAAATAGCCCAGCAATTCATTGCTGGGAAAATTGGAAATTGATTGAGCGAGTCCCGTCAGGGACGGCTGAAAAGTCTTCACACGAATTTCAGTCGTCCCTGACGGGACTCGTATTTTTATCTCACCATTTCCCGGCGATGAATCCGCCGGGCTATTGTCAAACCGTCCCGTCCGGGACGAAGAATAACCAATTGGTTCGCTCCGCGTCTCGGTGGCCTATCAGGTCGAAAATGAATTGACCCTGCGAGAGGCCGAACCAAAGGCACGGCCTCTCGCAGATGGTTTATCTTAAAAGATCAGTTTCAACGCCAGTTGAACGTTGCGCTGATCGTTGATTTGCGCCGCCGTGACGACGCCAAAGGCGGCTGATGTCGCCGTCGTATTCGGTCCGCCAAACCACGGCGTATTGGCGAAGTTGAAAGCTTCGGCGCGCAATTGCAGCGCGACGCCTTCTTTCAACTGGAACGCCTTGAACAGCGACACGTCAAACGTCGGCGGACGTTTGGTGAAGATGTTCGAGAATCGCGTGCTGTGCGAACGCAAAGTGAACGCGGGTTGAATTTGAAAAACCGGCGACTGATTGGCATCGGCGCAATTTTGCCGTACGCCTGTCACTGTCAGCGTGCAGGTGTTGAACCATTTCGCGCGGCTTTGCTGGCCTTCGGGCAAACGCGGGTCGCCTATCAGAAAAACGCCGCCCGGCGTGCCGATGGGCAAACCGGTTTGGAATGTGCCGATGGCGTTCACCTTCCAACCGCCCGCCAGGCCGCGCACCAACGCGCTGCTGTTCTTGAAGAAGGGCAGGTCATAACCGCCGCTGATCATCGCGCGATGCGGCGTGTGATCGCCCGTCACGACAGAAGCCAGTTGCCCGAGCGGGTCTTGCGCGTTCAGGTAACCGATGGCTTCCATGTTTTTCGAGAAGGTATAGCTGAACAGGTAATGAAACCCGTGCGAGAGGCGTTTTTCCAGACGCACTTGAAGCGAGTTGTACCAGGCGCGGCCAATCGTCATGCGGTCTTCGGTCAAACCGGTGAATTGAGGGAACGGGCGCAGCAATTGCGAACGCGTGATGGTTGCGCCGTTCAGCGCCGCGTTGCTGGGAATCAAACCCGCCATCGGGTTCGGCACTTGCGCATTCAAATACGCCGCGCCTTGCGCCAGGTCCGCCGCTGACACTTCGTTGATGCTGCGCGCAGTGATGAGTTCGCGCGTGCGGCTGCCAATATAGGAAACGTCCAGCACCATACCGAACGGAATTTCACGCTGAATGCCGAACGAGAACTGATGATTCTTCGGAATCTTCACGTCAGTGTTATAGAACGTGAAGCCCTGTCCGAGCAGTGTGCGCAAACCGCCCGCGCTGCCACTGGGGCGAATCAGGCCGTTCGGATAAGGATTGCTCAAAACATTGGCGGGTTTCAGATTGCCGTCGGTCGAGGCTACGTAATCCGTGCTGACCGAAAAGCCATGACTGGTGCCGGGGTCAAAGGCGGGCAAATAACTCATGCCGTAACCGCCGCGCAGCACGGTTTTTTGGTTCAGTTGATAGGCTACGCCGACGCGCGGGCCGAAGTTGTTCAGGTCGCGATTGTACGGCAGGCGGTTGTCTTCATTGACGAACAGCAAACCGCCTTTGAGCGACAGGCCTGGCGCCTGCACGGGGCTGGTCACTGTTTTGTCGAAGCCAGCGTTGAGTTGGTTGAAGCGTTCGCTGGTCGGCGATTCATAATCCCAGCGCAAACCAAGGTTGAGCGTCAGCTTGCGGCTGATGCGCCAGTCGTCCTGGAAAAATGCGCCGTAATACAAATGCTGAAAGGCGAAGCTTGCATTGATCGGCACAGACCCGCTGGCCGGGTAACCCAGCAACAACGAAGCGAAGGCGTTGCCCGACGCGGCATCGCCCGCCAGCGGATTGCGTTGCGTGAAGCCGCGCGTGAAACCGAACGAGCCGAACGAAGAAGTCGGCTGAATGTAATTGTCGCGCAGGAAGCGGACTTCGCCGCCGAATTTCAACGAATGTGCGCCAGCGGTTTTATTCAACACTTCGGAAAACGTCGAAGCGTCGCTGAAAGTGTAACGGCTGCCGTTGCCGAAGCCGATGCCGCCGGTGTTGTCGTAATCGGTCATCGTGATGCCTGGGAAAAACTGACGCGCCAGTTGATTCCGCAGCGTCGTCGGGAAGCCCAGTTGCGCGATGTCGAAATTGTCGCCGTATTGGTCAATGGTGAATTCGTGGCGAATGAAGTTGATCTTGAAGTTGGAGACGAGCGTCGGCGACAAGCTCGAAGTCAAATCCATTCCTCCGCCCTGATTCTTGCGGGAATGCGCAAAGAACGGCGAAGCTTCGCGCCGGTAACCGGCGAGACCGCGCAATTCATGGCGGTTGTTGCGCAACCAGCGGCCTGAGAGTTTGTGCTTCTCGCTCAGGCTGTGATCAATGCGCGTCGTGAATTGATCGTATTCATCGGTGCGCGCATTCGGGCTGTTGAAAAAGTTGAAGAAGCCCTGCGTATTGCCCGGCTGATTCGGCAACGGGAAATATTCGAGCAGTTTTTTGGCGACCGGATCAATGCGATTGGCCGGAATGATGTTGTTGGCAAACGGCGTGCGCGTGCAGGTGTTGCCCGTGCAAGTCGTGGTCAGCGGATCGTAAATCAAAATCGGCTGGCCGTTGGATTGCAGCGTTTTGGAAAAATCGCCGTTGCGCTGATCGAGCGTGGGCACTGTGCGCGTGACGGGCGAAGGGATGCTGGAAATGATCTTTTCCCAGTTGAACATGAAGAAGGTCTTGTCGCGCCCGTTGTAAAGTTTCGGAATCCAGATCGGTCCGTCAACCACCAGCCCCGGCTGATTCCAGCGAAAAGCCGTGCGCGGCGCTCTGGCGGCGTTGTTCTGAAACGAATTGGCATTGAGCACGTCGTTGCGGAAGTAATGATAAAGCGAGCCGTGCAATTTGTTCGTGCCGCCTTTCAGACTGACGTTGATCGTGCCGCCGCCAGTGCGCCCGAACTGCGCATCGTAGGTGTTCGATTGCACGCGGAATTCCTGCACGGCGTCGGGCGAAGGCACGAATGATAACGCGCCGATGCCGCCGTTTTCCGTTCCGGTGTTGGGCTGGCCGTCAATCAGGAATTCATTCGACCGTTGCCGTCCGCCGTTGATCGAAATGGCGTCCATGCCGCCGTTGTCAAAAGGACGAAACGAAATGCTGCCTTGCGAAGGCGTGATCTGTACGCCCGAAGCCAAGGCTGCCAGCAAGAACGGATTTCGACCGAGCAGCGGCAAATCGCGCACTTTCGCTTCGTCAATCACCTGTCCGCGGCTGGCCGTTGCCGTTTCGAGCAGCGGGGTTTCAGCGGTCACAGTCACGGTTTCAGAAACCGAACCGACTTCCATGTGAAAGTCCAGTTGCAAGCGGTCACCGACGCGCAATTCGACGTTGTCGCGCAGGGTCGTTTTCAAACCAGTCGCCGTGGCTGTGATTTGATATTTGCCGACCTGTAAGAACGGTAAGGTATACACGCCTGATTCGTTCGAGGTCGTGGTCGTGGTCGTATTGGTATCAATGTTCGTGGCTTTTATGGTCGTATTGGGAATGGCCGCGCCGTTTTGATCTAACACTGAACCGACAATAGTGGCGCGGTTTTCCTGCGCCACGCCAACCGTTACCAAAGTAAACAAGGATAGTAGCAAGGCTGCCGTGAGAGTCGGCAACCAGCGAAACGATCTCTCAACTGTGAACATATAGCTTCCTCCTGACGGAATGGGGTGGTTGTGAATGGAGGTTGAGCGGTGCGCTCAACCTTGAAGGTTCATTCCAGCAAAACAATGTCCATCACCAGCGTTTAAGCCAAATGTTGCGGTACTCGATTTTCATCGGCGGCCCTGTGTGCATCTGGAAGCCGATCAAACCGCTCATGGCGCGCCCCGCCGGATCGTCGTCCACAGCTTCGGCCATCAGTTGGCCGTTGAGGATGTGCGTCAGCCGGTTGCCGCGAGCGATAATGTGCAGCGTATTCCAGTCGTTGTTTTTGATGTTGGCTTTAAGCTCTTCGCCGCTGCGCAGGTTGGCGATGATGCGTTTCTTGCCGGGCGTGATGTGCGTCATTTGGCCGCGCATCGCCATAAAGCCGCGCCCGCGCTCTTCGTAAAGCTGTCCTGTAAATCTGTTATCGAAATCAATGTCGGCCTGATAACCCTTCAACACCCATTTGCCGACCTCTGGCAATTCGACGCTGCGATATTGAACGCCGCTGTTGGTGGAATTGATGCGGTAATCAACTTTCAGTTCGAAATCGCCCGGCTGGCTGGCGCGATAGATCAAAAACGTATTTGCCTTGAGCGGCTTTTCCGTTGTGCTTTGACCGACGATAGCGCCATCTTCGACGCGCCAGGCTTCTGGATCGCCGTCCCAGCCGTTGAGCGTTTTGCCGTCGAAGATCGCGTCAAAGC
>CAYRQB010000101.1:0-12965 GCA_964426025.1 uncultured Heliomicrobium sp. | reverse complement strand
GATCGTCAACAGGACAACGACGCTGGCAACCAATGTCAGCCTGTTTTTCACTCGTAATGTTTTCATGAGTTCAATGCTCCATTGGGAAACCGAAGGCGTACAGCGTGCCGTCGTTGGTGGTCAGATAAAATTGCCCCATGCCGCCCGACAGCGCATTGCCGCGCGCAAACGACGTGATGGTTCTGCCGCTATTCCACAGTTCTTTGCCGGTCGCGCCGTCCAGCAGGTAAATCACCGCCCGCCCCGAACGCGCCGCGCGCATCGTAGCCGTGACTTTGCCGTCGTTGCTTTTGAATTCACCGCTGGAAGTGGCGATGACAACTCCGTTGATTACGGTCGGCGTCAACGGCGAAACCAGATCGCGCGAAGCCCAGCCCGGCACGAGCTTCCCGTCATCGCCGAGCTTGTAAGCGAGGATTGCGCCTTTGCCTGTCTCTGCTGTTGTTGATGCTGTGAAGCCTGCGGGCAGCGCGCCAGTATGCGCCACCAGAATCCAGCGCGTGCCGTCGCGGTCTTGCCACGAAGCCAGCGAGCCGGGCGCGGAACCTTTCGCCGTTGCGGGCGTGACGCTCAACGCCGTAGCCATATTCGCGGCATCAACCAAATGAATCGCGCCATCAACGGCTGCTGCTGCAATCAAAGTCTTGCCTTTGTGTTCAAACACGACGGGCGAAGAAACAAAAATGCGGCTTGTCGTGTAAACGCTTTTCGTCTGTAGGGTCTTTTGATCAATCGCCACGATGGACATGCCGGGCGAACCCGGTGCGTCTTCACTGGTAGCGACATAAGCCGTGCCGCCGACGAAGGCCGCGCCTGCCGAACCGGCGATGTTGCCTTGCCAGGTCAAAGCGCGTTGGTTTTCAAAGTCGTAAGCCCAAAGGCCGTTGGCGACATTGTTACAAGCGTTCGTGGTCACCGCGTAAGCCATGCCGTCCACAATAATCAACCCGTTGGCATTTGCGCCCGGAGGCAGGAACTTGACGGGCGGCTTGTATTCCTGCCCGCCCGACAGATGCATCGAATGCAACATGCCGTCGCTCGCCAACGCGTAAATCAAATTCGCGCCGCCGCCGAATCCGCCGCCGATTGGCGGTTGATTCGGACGCGGGGGGCCTGGCTGTGCTCCCGCTGGAGGCCCAGGTGGTGGGCCCGTTGGTATGTTTGGTTGCGGACGCACATTCGCCAGCGTCGTGGCGCCCGCCCACGGTTCGCCGACAGTGCTTTTCGCTGGAGTGCTGCGTCCGGGACCGAATCCGCCACCGCCGCCCGCCGCAATCGCCGACAGCGTCGGGCGCACAATCCCCGTGGTCATTCCGCCGGGACAGGTCAGCGTGCCGGGCGTGGTTGAAGCGGCGACATTCAAATGCTTCTCCCATTCCATCCGCCCCAGGTCAGTGTCAATCGTGAACAGGTTGTCATCGCTGCCCGCGACAAAGCCGAGCATGCGAAAGCCGCGATACCCGATCAGCCGTTCGAGCGTAGCGGGCGGGGTCAGATTGTTAAGCCCGTGCGGCGCGTTTTTGAGTTTCAACTTCCACAGGAATTTCACCGCGCCGGGTTTGGCGACGGAATCCTTGTTGATCTTGGCGTCAGCCTTGACCGTGGCCGTGCGTTGCGGGTCGGCGTTTTCGGTCACCCAGTCGTTGTTCGCGCCGCGTTGCGCCTGCGCGGTGACAACGCAAGCGAGCAGACAAAACATGATCGTTGCGATTCGTTGAATACGATTCATTACCTGGCTCCTTTCGCTGCTGATTGCGCACTGCTGCCAGCCGCAATTCCAAAGCAATACTGATAACCGTCAAACGTGCTCAGATACACTCGCCCGTTGGCGATTGACAGCCCGCCCCAGTGATTCCACGAAGCAATCTGGTCGCCGCTGTTCCAAAGCTCTTTGCCCGTTTGCGCGTCCAGCGCATACAGCACTGCTTTGGTCGAATTCTTGATGCGATATTCGGCGCGGTTATAAGCCAGACCAATGTCGTAAGCCGCCTGATCCGTGTCTTCGCCGCTGCCGTAAGCGAAGATCACACCGTTGGCGATGACCGGCGGTTCGGCGCGATCCATATCGCGCGAAATCCACGCGGGTGTCAGCGTCGGTTTGCCGTTCTTGTCGTCCACGACTTTCAGCGCCAGGATCGCGCCTTTCTTGACGACGCCGTGTTCAATCGGCGCTTTGTATTTGGAATGCTTTGGCCCCCAGAAGGGCGAGAGCACCCAGCGCGTGCCTTTCGCATCTTCCCAGGTTGCCAGCGAACCCCAAACGCCAGCCGAGGCGAAGTTGACTTCTTCATTGCAATAAAGCGGCGTGCGATGCAGCGGCGTGCGGTGATCGTCGCCGCCAATGGATTCGGTATCCATCAGGTACATCACGCATTCCTTGCCCGCGTCCACCATCAACTCTTTGCCTTTGTACGGGAAGATTGCGCAGGAAACCTGCATGTCCAGATCGCGTTTGAAGAGCCATTCGGCATTCGTCGGGCCGTAATAATCCACCAGTTTGCCGGCTTTGGTGACGGGGTCTTGTTTGACGCCGATGATGCCGTTGCCGTACACGCCGTTTTCGGGATACCAGGGGCCGTCGCCAGTGCCTGTGTACATCACGCCTTTGCTGCTGATCGCGCCGCCGGTTCGTCCCCACATGCCGCCACCCGCCGGGCCCCAAGCGCCGACTTGTTCCGTCGCCAGATCGTAGATGTAAACCATGTTCGGATTTCCGCCGCAGCCCTGCGCCGTGTGAACGTAAATCGCGTTCTTGTACAAATTCAGCGCGTAAGGCTTGCCGTTCGGCGGCATGAATTTGGCGGGCTGCACGATCTCTTTGCCCGTCGCCAGATCAACGCGGCGCAACCGTCCATCCCACGAAGCGGCGTAAACGATGTATTCGCCCGCAACTTTGCCCGGCCCAATCACTGGCGTCGCCGTGATGCCGCCCGGACACAGGATGCCTCCGCCGCGTCCGCCAGTGGCGGGCGGCGTCCAGTTGCTGTCGAAATGCAGCTTCCAGATTTGTTCGCCCGTTTCGGCATCCAGCGCATACAAGTTGTCGGAAACGCCCGTCACCAGCACGATCTGTTTCAAACCGCTCGCGGTTTTGACATTGCTGGCAATCAGCGCAGGCAACAGGTTGTGCATCTGGCGCGGTTCGTTGTCGAGCTTGGTTTTCCACAACAGTTTCATGTTTTTGACCGAAGTCGTGGAAAGGATGGTTTCGTTCCGCTGCCAGGCGGTGCGTTCGATGTCGCCGCCGTCGGTCAGCCAATTGGCGAGTTTGGTGTTCTGAGCTTGTGGGGCAGTTCCCCAACTCAAAACGCAGCCCAACGCCATCGCGATCAGGATCGTTAGTTTTCGCATCACAAAATTGTCCCCTTGGAAACGTTTTGATGGTTACAGGAAATGAGCGAATCAAGCCCTGCCACGTGAGAGCGCAACTCGCCATGATCAAAAGTGAAGCTCTGCTCACAGCTTAACGGCAAGCCGTAACGCCTGGAGCAGAGAAGTCTTATTCGTCCTCGCGCGGCAGCACCACATTGAAGACCTCGGCTTTCCAGTCCGAGATGGAATCTCGCATCAGCGCGCGCAATTTCGCCCTGCTCAGCCTGGGCAGAGCTTCGACTATTTTTTCGTGTTGGGCGGCGCTGAAGAGGTAGGATTCGCGCTTGCGACGGTCCTTCATCAGAAAAAAGGCGAAGAGTGGCGCCACGATTCGTTCCAGACATTCGACCAGATATTCGTTGCCAGACATCTCCCAAAGTTTGCGATGGAAGGCGAGGTCGTTTTGATAAAACTGATCAAGGTCTTGCGCCTGCGCCCCCTCTCTCATCTTTGCGGTGATGCTGCGCAATTCTTCGATGTCTGCGGGCGTTATGTTCTCCTTCGCCCACTCGATGGCCAGCGATTCCAGTTCTACGCGCAGGCGGAAAATCTTTTCCACGTCGCGCTGTTGCAGCTTGGTGACGGTTGTGCCTTTGTAGGGAATCTTTTGCACATATCCCTGATGCTCCAACTCGACCAGCGCCTCCCGCACCAACGGAATGCCAGCGCCAAGCTGCTGAGCGATCTTGCTTTCGACGATTGATTCGCCGGGTTGAATGATCCCGCTCAGAATCGCCTCTTTGAACGAGGCCACAACTTGATCTCGCTTCGAGACTGGCTGAATCAGCTTCAATGCCTTCCCGCTCATATCGGATTCTTTCCTTGTTTGATTTTTTGGACTTAGAAAAGCGCGCGGATTCTACGCCGGGAATTCAAAGAAGACAAGATCATAAGACAACAAGATCATAAGATGATCTGAAAATCTTTTCGCTCAGATTATCGGGATTCGGTGGGACGTTGCTGATTGCTTAAACGAATGTTTCAGGTCGGGCGATCCAGACCCAAAAACGCGCACAGCCGCAGGATATTCTCCTGCGGCTGTGCGTCGGAAAAACTTTCGGGACGCAGTAGACAGGCAGTTGCAATTCCTGAAAATCCGCTTGGCCTACTGTCCGAATGTCACACTCCACCCATCAACGAGATTCAATTGTTCACTTGAATAGCTGAGGCGCAAATTCCGCCAGGTAGTTGCGCCAGTTGATCCAGGTATGCCCTCCCGCAGTTTCCTGATAAACGGGATTGAAGCCGTGTTTTTTCAGCAGGTCGAGCGTGCCTTTGGTTGAGCCGAGCAGAAAGTCTTCCTTGCCCGTGGCGAACCAAAGCAGCTTCAATCCTTTTTTCAGATTCGCGTCATCGAGTTTGGCCTGATGTTGTTTGATCCAGGCTTCGCCCGCCGGAGTCACTGCCGGAATGGCATCTGCTGCAGGACGCGGGGCGCCGGGCGTTGTCGCGCGCATGAAAGCGCTTAACAAACCGGAGCTGTAGACGCCGACGTAAGCGAATTTTTCCAGATGCGGCAGCGCTATGTTCAGCGTGTGGTTGCCACCCATCGAAAGCCCGGCGATCGCGCGGCTGTTGCGATCGGTCAGTACGCGGTAATGCTTTTCGACATAAGGCATGATGTCCGTCAAAAAATCTTGCACGAATTCATCGGGCGGCGGCGCGCCAGTTGTCGGCGGCGGAGTGAAGCGCATGTTCTGGCGAGTATGGCCTGCGGGCATGACTATCACCATTGGTTTGGCTTTGCCGGCGGCGATCAGATTGTCAATGATGAATCCGGCGCGTCCGACCGAAGACCACGAATCATCGCTATCGCCCGCGCCGTGCAGCAGGTAAAAGACAGGGAATTTGCCTTTGCCGGATTCGTAACCGGGCGGCGTGTAAATTTGCATGCGCCGGAATTTGCCGAGCGCAGTTGAATAGTAAGTGACGGCGCTGACGGCTCCATGCGGGACGTTTTTCGTGTCCTGAAATTCTGAGCCGGGGACATGCACCATGCTCCAGACGTTGCCGTTGGATTCGCTGACCGAAGGATTACGCGGATCAATCACCGCCACACCACCCAGATTGAACGTATAGCGATATGTTCCAGGCTCAATCGGACCAATCGTAATTTCCCAAACTCCTTTGTCATCTTTCGTCAGGTCCTTGCCCTGTCCCAGGCCGGGAATATCGGAACCTGTCAGGCGCACGCCTTCCGCTTTGGGCGCCAGCAGGCGAAAGGTGATTTTGCGATCTGCCTGCACGTCCGGCGAAATAACTTGCGGCGGCGCGTTCGGCGCTTGCGCCCGCGCGGGAACTGACAACACCGCACAGGCGATTGCGGCGATAAAAGTTGCGAACAGTTTCTTGTGCTTCATCTTTTTCCTCTCAGAAAGTGAATGTCGGTAAATCAATGCGGGTAATCGCCGCCGTAACAACGGCGATGATTTTTCAATCAGGTCGTTTGTCTATCCCTCAGAATTTGATCTTGAAAAGTTTTAGTCCGTTTTCCCAGGTGAGTTTGCGAAAAACAGCGGGCTTGGTGTTTTGCTTTAATATCGTCAGCGTTTCGCGGGCAACGCATTTGCCGCGCATCCGCGCTGCCGCAGGATTGTTGTTTTGACTGACGCCGCCGCCGTGCCCGTCCTGACAGGAGCAATCACTGCCAAAGACGAGTTTGTTTTGATGACGCGCCAGAAAATCCGCCGTGAACGAAGGATCGCGCGACAACGCGTTGTTGCCTGAATTCGCCGATAGATCGCCGTACAGATTGGCGTAATCGCCCAACAGTTTGTCCGTGATGCCGCCGCGTTTGATTGGCCCGTTGGGATAAGAGGCTTCGTTGGCATAATCGGCGCTCACGTTCGCCCAAAAAGCATCGGCGTGACCGATGAACCTGGTTTTCGGATAGGCTTTGAGCATTGCCTCGAACCGTTTGAAGCCGGCGCTGAAAACGCCCTCGCCATCGAAATGCGGCACTTCCTGAAAATGCACCAGGATAGGCACTTCCAGTTCAGCGGCAAGCGCATACATCCGCCGCAACTCCGGTCCGTCGGCTTCGACGTGAAACTTGATTTCGCCCAAACCTTGCGCGCCGTCTTTGACTGCTTTCGTCAAGACTTCCACCGCGTCAGGTTTGGTGATGTCGGCGCTTGCCGACCAGACGAAACGTTTGGGATATTTGGCTTGTACGGCTTTGACCTGCTCGACTGAGTTGGCGCGCGTCAGCAGGACGGCATTGGTTACGCCGCAACCTTGCATGTGAACCATGTTGGCGTCCACCTGTTGCCTCAAATGGGAGTGAATATCCAGCACCGGCCCGCCCCACAGAGGCGCAATCGTTGACTGCGCTTTCATATCCACGGCGGCCAGCGTTGAGGCCATCGCTCCCAAAAATTGTCTTCGGTTTACCATATTGAATTTGTCCTTCTAAAGATGAAGTATTGCTCAACGATTGACGATGACTTTCGCCGATGAGGTAGTCGCTCAAAAAGCATTGTTTGAGTCGGCAAACAGTTTACGCAAGCACATCGCGTACAACTCGCCCGTGAACATCCGTCAGGCGGTATTCCCGCCCCTGAAAACGATAAGTCAGTCTTTCGTGATCAAAGCCGAGTTGATGCAGGAGCGTCGCGTGCAGGTCGTGCACGTGCATGCCACCTTCGACAACGCCGAAGCCCAGTTCGTCAGTTTCGCCGTGAATGTAACCGGGCTTGAAACCGCCGCCAGCGACCCACAACGTAAAGGCATCAATATGGTGATCGCGGCCCGTTGTCTCGCGCACTTCGCCCATCGGCGTGCGCCCGAATTCTCCGCCCCAAATCACAATCGTGTCTTCGAGCAGGCCGCGTTGTTTCAGGTCGAGCACCAGCGCGGCGCTCGCCTGATCCACTTCGCGGCAACGAGCTTCAATGTCGCCGTCGAGGTTATTGCCGCGCTCGCCGTGATGATCCCAATCAGTGTGATAAAGCTGCACAAAGCGCACGCCGCGCTCAATCATACGCCGCGCCAGTAAGGCATTCGCCGCAAAGCCGGATTCGCCCGGCTTCACGCCGTACAGATCAAGCGTAGCCTTGGATTCCCTGCTCAAATCCATCAACTCCGGCGCGCTGGTTTGCATCCGAAAAGCCATTTCGTAGGCGTTGACGCGCGTCATAATTTCGGGGTCTCCCGTCTGTGCAAGACGCGCTTTATTCAACGCTGAGACCGTGTCGTAAAAGTCGCGCTCCTGTTCGCGCGCGAGTCCCGCCGGACTTTGCAAATTCAGAATCGCATCCCCTTGCCCGCGAAACGGCACACCCTGAAATGACGTCGGCAAAAAGCCGCTGCTCCACAACGTCGCGCCGCCGCGCGGGCCACGCCTTCCGCTTTGCAACACAACGAAACCCGGCAAGTCCTTCGATTCGCTCCCCAAGCCATACGTCACCCACGCGCCGAATGCGGGACGACCGGGGATTTGAAATCCCGAATTCATAAACAGCTTGGCCGGGCCGTGATTGAACACATCCGTAGACATGCCGCGCAGCCAGCAAACTTCATCCACGATCTTGCGATGATGCGGCAGCAATTCGCTGAGCGTCATTCCGCTTTGTCCGTACTGCTCAAAACTGCGTTTCGTGCCGAGCAACTTTTCATTGCCTTTCAGAAAAGCGAAGCGACGACCTTTGAGCAAGCTCGGCGGCGGCGGTTGTCCCGTCAATTCGCGCAGCTTCGGTTTGTCTGAGAAGAGTTCCAGTTGCGACGGTGCGCCTGCCATAAACAAATAAATCACGCGCTTCGCTTTCGCGGGCAGCGGCGCTTTGCGCGCGGCCATCGGATTGGCCGGATCAAACTGTGTGCGTTGCGCGCTTGTTTCGCCTGTTAACAAGCAGTTGAGCGCGATGGCTCCCAACCCGACCGCGCATTGTCCGAAAAAGTGACGTCGCGTCGCATCGCGCAATTCGTTGGTTGAAGAATTATTCATAACTATCACTTTCCACTTTTAGCTATCTTCCACTCGGAAAAAACCGGGCAACCAGATAGGCGTCAACAACTCAATGATTGTGCGTTTGGCTGTCGGAACGCGCGCTTCCACCTCGACGACCTGTATGGCAGGAGCAGGGAATTTGACGGTGTAAATGATCGGCTTCGCTGTCTGCGCATTCAGCGATAATACCCGCTCGAATACCAACAGCTTGATCGCCACGATCAGCCAGTTCTGTTGAAACATCGGTTGTGTTGGTCTGTGTTTCATCGTCATCCGAGTCAATTGCCATTCACCGTTGCAGCTTTATTCGCTTCCGTCTTGTTCCAATCAGGCGGTTCGACGCCTTGCAGGTGATGGACGAAGAAATCTTGAAGCAGCCGTTGATAATACGCGCCGCCCGCGCCGTGTCCGCCGCCGGGCACGAAGAGCAGATCGAATTTTTTGTTGGCTTTGATCAGCGCGTTGACGACCTGCCACGTCGAAGCCGGGTCTACGTTCGTGTCCATTTCCGGCACGACCAGCAGCAGCTTGCCTTGCAGGCGATGCGCGTTGTCCACGTTGGACGAAGCCGCGTAATGCGGTCCCAACGGCCAACCCATCCATTGTTCGTTCCACCAAATCTTGTCCATCCGATTGTCGTGGCAGCCGCTGTTCGACACCGCGGCTTTGTAAAACTCCGGATGAAACAACACCCCGCCGGTGGAGTTCTGCCCGCCCGCCGATGTGCCGTACAAACCGACGCGCGTGATGTCGTACCAGGGATATTTCGCGGCGACGGCTTTGTGCCACAAGATGCGGTCGGGGAATCCGGCGTCGCCTAGGTTTTGCCACGCCGTATCGTGAAAGGCTTTGGAGCGGTTGTTCGTGCCCATCCCGTCAATCTGCGCCACGATGAAACCGAGTTCAGTCAGGGGTTGCATACTTGCGCTGAAGGGCTTCGGCACAAACGAACCTTGCGGTCCGGCGTAGATGGATTCAATGACGGGATATTTTCTCGCCGGATCAAAATTCGCTGCCCGATGAATCACGCCCCAGATTTCGGTTTTGCCGTCTCGTCCCAAAGCCATGAATGGTTCAGGCGCTCGCCAGCCTGCAGCAATCAGCGCCGAAATGTCGCTCTTTTCCAATTCCAGCACCAATTTCCGGTCTTCAGTGCGACGCAGTTCCGAAACTGGCGCGAGGTCTACGCGCGACCATGTATCCACGAAGTATTTCATGTCCGCTGAAAACACAACCGTGTGATCGCCGTCGGCTACGGTCAACGCAGTCAGCCCTGTGCCGTCGAAGTTGATGCGATAGGCGTGCAAGAAATACGGGTCTTTGCCTGCGTGCAGGCCGCTCGCCAGAAACCAGATTTGTCGCTTCGTTTCGTCTACTTTTTCGACCGAGCGGACAACCCAACTACCTTTTGTAATCTGATTCTTCACATTGCCGGTTGCGCCATCGTAAAGGTACAGATGCCGCCAGCCGTCGCGTTCCGACATCCAGATGAATTCTTTGCCGTCGTCCACATTGAAACGGTATTTGCTGCCCGATTCGCGATGATTGGCTTGCAGCGGACGATACGAGAAAAAGGTTTCGGGTTCGTCGGAAACGAGCGCGCGCGCTTTGCCCGAAGCCGCTTCGACTTCAATCACGCGAAAGACCTGATGGCCGCGCTGGTTGTATTCAAACGTGAAACCGCGCCCGTCTTTCCACCACACGGGCGGCGAAATGCTGTACGGATTCGGAAACAGCCGGTTATCAATCGCCGTCTGCTTTTTGGTTTCAAGCTCGAACAACACCGGCTGTGCAATGTCGAGCGTATCGCCCGGCTTGGCGTAATCGCGCGCGGAATGTTTCGGCTGCAACTGATCGGCGGGCGACGATTCGATGTAATGCACTTCGCGCTTGTAGCCCGATCGCACGCGATAGGCCGCGAGCCGCCGCGAATCAGGCGACCACGTGATGGAGGCAAGCGTGTAGTAATTGCCTTCGGAACCGTCCCAACTCAGCGCAGTCGCGTCAGTTTTGCCTTTCGGACGAATGAAGACGTTGAAGTTTTGAATCAGCGCCTCCCATTTGCCATCGGGCGACGTTTTGGGGGTCGGCGCAGTCTGGCCTGGCCCGACGCCTTGAAATCCGCCTCGTTGCTGTCCTTGCTGCGGATACAAAACCATGCCGTCGGCGACCATGCCGTCGGCGACGTCATTGTCGTATTCCAGCGGACTGTCTTCGTCATGCGCGAGCGGCGGTCGTCGTCCGTTGAGTCCGAATTGCCCTTGCGTTGCCGCGCCGGTTTTCTTGCAGGAGTAATCGCCTAGCTCGCAACGCCACGTAGAACCTGCGGCAGCGAAGGTCAATGCTCGTTCGTTGTCAACGAAGTTGACAGTTTGAAACGGGAGCTTCAAGGCTTCGTACTTTTCGCCCGCCGCCGCCGAAAGCGCAGCCGCCAGCTTTTCGTGATCGAAAGCCGGTCGCTTGGCTGCGGTCTCGGCATCTACCATCACGAATTCATTGCCGCCTTTCACGGATTTGCGATACCAGAAGCGCGTGGTCTGGCCGATCCAATTGGCGCGTTCGGGCACATCAACGGCCAGCCCTTGCAACCGATCGCGAAGTTTCGCCGCGCGTTCGTAATCGCCGCGCGTGGCTTGAGCGTTGGCAAGCGCAGGCAAAATCAACAGGAGTGATAAGAAGGCAATGCGTCCGAAGAGTAGGTGACTTTGCATTGATTTTCTCCGGGATAGGAAAGCGTTGTTTTGTATTCGCGTAATCACAGACTGCCGCAAAGTTCATTCCCGCGTGATGAAATTGTCCGTATTGAACAGCACACGCGCCGCCGCTGTTAAGGCAGCAGATTGTGCTTCGGTCAATCCCGCTTGCGTCAATTCCTTGTTCACCAGCGCCAGCGCCGTAGCTGGTTCTGCAGCGAAACCCTGTGCCTGCCGTTCGACGTAACTGCGCAGGGCGGCGAATTCCGTTGCATTGGGCTGACGACTGAAACACAGCGCAAACGCATGCTTCAATCGGGCGTCCAGTGTCGCGGCAAATTCGCCTGGCACATCGCGCACGAGCCGCGCCGCCAGTCCTTGCGCGATTTCCAGGAACGCCGGGTCGTTCGCCAGCGTCAGCGATTGCAGCGGAGTATTCGAGCGAAAGCGTCGCGTGCAGACCTGCTGAAAATCAGGGGTGTCAAAGGTCGTGAACAATGGATATGGCGCGCTGCGATAAAAATGCGTGTACAAAGCGCGGCGGAATCGTTCGTTGCCTGCTGCCGTCATCCAGTTCTTCCGGTTCTGCGTGAAGGCATAGACTCCGTCAGGTTGCGGCGGGCGCACGCTGGGGCCGCCGATTTTCGGATTCAGCAAGCCACTCGCACTTAGCGCCGCATCGCGCACGATCTCAGCTTCGACGCGCAAGCGTTCCTGTCGCGCCAGCAATATATTGCGCGGGTCGCGCTCGTGTACCTCTTTGCGCACATCGGATGCCTGACGATAAGTCGCGCTTGTGACGATCAAGCGGTGCATTGATTTAAGCGACCAGTTACGTTTTATGAATTCGTTCGACAACCAATCCAGCATTTCGGGATGCGTGGGTAATGATCCTTGCGTGCCGAAATCCTCTTCGGTTTCGACGATGCCGCGCCCGAAGTATCGCATCCAAATGCGGTTCATCGTGACGCGTGGTGTGAGCGGATTCGCCGCATCAACCAGCCATTTCGCCAGCCCAAGGCGCGTGCGCGTTTTGTCAGTTTCAGGCAGGGCGGGCGCAATGGCGCTGATGACGCCCGGTTGCAACAGGCCAGCGGCTTTGTCGGGGCGCGTGAAATCACCACGCGTGAAAATGTATGACTCTCGCGGCACGTTGGTGTCGCGCATAATCATCGCAAAGACGGCGTTGCCCATCTGCTTTTCGCGGACGGCACGGGCCGAAGCGAACGCCGCATCCACCATCGTTTGCTGTTCGGGCGAGCGCGCATTGAGCGGGAGCTTTAGGGCTGCAAGCAAGGCGGCTCCGCGCGCATCGTGCGGCGTTTCAGTGGCGACTTCGATTTTGAAATGACCGAGGCCGCGACTTTGCTCAGCTTCATGCCGCAGGATGAATTGAATCTGACGGCTGGCAAAAGTTTTCGGATTCGCATACACGAAGACGGCTTCATGTGAGTTGTTATCATTAATCGCCCAACCCGTGCGACGGTCGCCATCGGCGGCGGCACGCGCGGGAGAGTCTGGTTGTTCGTTATCGGCAAATGCATCACCAAAGCGATGCTGACCGCCTTCGCTGTCAATGTAAAACTCACTCAGTGCAAACGAACCATCAGCGCCAAGCCCCGGCCCCTGTTTGGGCAAGGCTTTATGCGGCAGGGCGCGCACGCGCACAGCGGCAACACGCGGCGAAGCGATCCTGACCAGAATGCGATAAGCGTCACTCACCGCAGCATTCGACGTAATCAAAAACGAGCCATCATTGAGCTGCGTCAATTTGCCTGCGGCTTCAGTGTCGGCTCTGACCAACTCAAACGACTGCCATTCAACCGCCTTGTTGGCAGCCAGCGCTGCCGGATTTTTTTCGAGCCGCGCAAGCTCAGCCTTTTCCCAATCGCCTTGTTTCAACGCGCCCAGCGGTATGCCGCGCCGTGCCAGCGTCGCTTCATTTTCGGCTG
>CAYRQB010000100.1:0-18180 GCA_964426025.1 uncultured Heliomicrobium sp. | reverse complement strand
GCATCGGTTGAATATCCCACCAGCGGAAAAACGATCAAGATTTCAGAGTTAAAGAAAAATGTGTCCAAATACTATTTCAGAATCACAAAGTTTGATTATTAGGGAGACTGTTAAATGCAGGCCATCTGGATGCAAATTGAGAATTGGCTCAAAGAGAAAGCGCCAGAAATGTCGAATGCCTTGCTTCCCGGAGCAACGGACAAGGAAATCCTCGCTGCCGAAAAAGCGATGGGCATAAGTTTCCCGGAAGAGGTCAGGCAAAGCTTCCGCATTCATAACGGTCAAGATGGTCGAGCGACTCCTCTCGTAGGTGAATGGCAGCTTTTGACTCTCAGGAATATGGTCAGCCAATGGAAAGTCATGAAAAAGTTAGTTGATAAGGGGAAATTTGCCGACGCTGAAGTGAAGACCGTCGGTCCTGTTCGCGCTGATTGGTACAACGTCAAATGGATTCCTTTTGCTTACAACGGAGCCGGTGATTTTCAGTGCTTAGACTTGGATCCGCCGCCAAAAGGAAAGACAGGTCAGATCGTCTCTTTCTGGCATATGAGGGAGGAGCGGGAAAAACTGGCGAATAGCTTTGAGGATTGGCTGCAGGGATTTGCCGATGACCTCAAAAAGGGCAAGTACAAACTGAAAGACGGTGAACTGGTTTTAGCTGGCCGTAAACGCCGTTGAGCAAAAGTGAGACTGAATGATCAACGACCTCGACAGCACATTGGAACAATTGCTCCGGCGCGAACTGCCCGCTTCGTTGGTGGGGCAGGTGGCGATCAGTTTTGCCGCGCCTGACGACAAGTTCCCTCCGCAGTCAGTCACTTTGCCGGCGATTGATTTGTTCCTTTACGACGTGCGAGAGAATCGCGAATTGCGCAGCAACGAGCCGATCATCGAGCGGCAGAGCAATGGCACTGTGATTCAGCGCCGCCCGCCAGTGCGCGTTGATTGTTCCTATTTGATCACGGCCTGGCCCAGCGACAATTCTCCGAATCCGGCCAAAGACGAACATATGCTGCTCGGCGAAGTGATGATGGTCTTGTTGCGTCATTCGGTGATTCCGTCGGCGGTCTTGCAGGGCGGTTTGAAAGGCCAGGAGCCGCCGCTGCCAGCGGTCACGCTGTTGCCGGGGCGATTGCAGAGTCTGGGTGAGTTCTGGCAGGCGCTGGGCGGTAAACCGAAAGCGGCGCTCAATTACACAGTGACCATCGGCGTCGAACCGACCAGGCCGGAAGAGCTTGGGCCTGTGGTGGGAGATTTCAGAGTCGGGTAAAGATGAAGCGCTTGGGAGATCAAAGCCGTGGACAGTTTGGGAGCCATTCGCCATCAAGTTGCTATCGCCGGACAAGTCGCCGATGCGCAGACGAGCAAAAGCCTGTCCGGCGCGCGGGTGGAAATCACTGCCGCTCCGGCTGAATTCAATGACTTTTTGAAAAACTACGCCATACAGTTCGGCAAAAGATGGACGTCGCTGGCCGAACGTCCTGACCGCATGAACACCAGGGCGGACGGATCGTTTCGATTTATGGATTTGCCCGATGGTCAATACACGCTGAAGGTTTCGTTGCCCGGCGCGGGCAGTCGTTACGGAACGGCTCAGGCGACCGTCAACGTGACGCGCAACGCGCAAGGCAAGATTACTCGCGCGACGGCAAACTTCTTGTTGCCGCCAACAACCGTCAAAGGGCGGATTGCCAACCAGAATGGTGAAGCTTTAGCGATGGTCGAAGTACGTGTGAAAGGCAGCGGAGAGCGCGCATTCAGCGATGCGCAGGGACAATATTTGCTTGCCGGATTGGAAGCCGGAACACGCACACTGCTGGTTTCGGCTCAGGGCTTTCAACCCGCAGCGCAAAACGTCACGCTCGCTCAGGCTGGTGTGACGCAAACCGTGGACGTGAATTTGACCAAGTCGTAACGCGTGGGCGCGGCCTTCGCGTGGTGTGAACCTTGAACCAAAAGAAATCGCTGTTGCGCCGGCAATGGCTAATTGCGCAAAAGCTTGGCGAGCGGAAACCGCCTATCTCTGCGCATCCAACATCAATCTGAGAAAAGGAGTGTTCTATGCCACAGTATTTATCACCAGGCGTTTACGTTGAAGAAGTGCCGTCAGCCATCAAAGCGATTGCCGGAGTCAGCACCAGCACCCCAGCCTTCATCGGCATCGTCAAGGACAAGATCGTCCAGGTGGCCAAAGGCGATCCGGATGCCAATGGAGTTCCGACGACCAAGTTTGTCGAATTCACGTTGACTGCCGCCGAAAAAGAACCGAAGTTGATTACCAACTGGTCTCAATTCACCAAACAGTTTGGCGATCTGGTCGGCGACATTGCCAGCCCGGCAGCCGGGCAGAATGCGGCAGTTGACGACAGTCATCGTCAACTGGCGCATGCCGTTTACGGTTTTTTCAACAACGGCGGCAGTCGTTGTTACGTAGTGCGGATCAAAGCCGAAACCGATCTTGACGCGGCGCTCGGCGCGCTGGCCGCGATTGATGAAATTGCTTTGGTGGCCGCGCCGGGAATGATTTCAGACAACGTACGCGACAAACTGGTGACGCATTGCGCCAAGACCGCAGATAGGTTCGCGATTTTCGACGGCCCAAAAACCGAAAGCGATCTGACCAAATTGACGCGCACTTCCGCCGACGCCACGCCCGGCGTTGCGCCCAAACGCACAGACCTGGCGGCCTGGTATTTTCCCTGGATCAAAGTTTTCGACCCGGCCACAAAACTGCAAAACCCGAATGGCAATGGCTTGCTGGATGTCCCGCCGAGCGGACACATTGCGGGCGTTTACGCTCGCGTGGATACAAACCGCGGAGTTTTCAAAGCTCCGGCGAACGAAGGGATTCTGGGAGCGCTGAATGTTTCTCAGCCGCTCAGCAAAGCCGATCAGGACGGTCTCAATCCGAAAGGCGTCAATTGCATACGCGTGCTCAATGACGACATTCTGGTTTGGGGAGCGCGCACGATTGGTGGCGACGCCAACGCCGATTTGAAATACATCAACGTCCGCCGCACGCTGCTGTTCCTGCGCGAATCAATTGACGAAGGCACTCAGTGGGCGGTGTTTGAACCGAACACTCCTGCGTTGTGGCAGAAGATCACGCGAAACATCACTGCGTTTCTGACCAACGTCTGGCGTTCGGGAGCTTTGTTCGGCAACACGCCGCAGGAAGCCTTCTTCGTCAAATGCGACGCCGAAACCAATCCGCCGGAACTACGCGAATTGGGACAGGTGGTGACAGAAATCGGTGTGGCGATTGTGCGACCGGCGGAATTCGTCATCTTCCGAATCAGCCAGTTCACAGCGCCGAGCAAGTAATCGAACTTTGGATCGGGGAAACAGTATGGCAACGCAATACCGAAGTCCTGGAGTTTACCTTCAGGAAATTTTCCTGAAGCCTGATGCGCAGTTGGTGACATCTGTGCCCGGATTTGTCGGTCTGGCCGATGACTCGTCTCCGATCCCGCACAATCAACCTGTCGTATTGCATCGCAAGGAAGAATTCGCACCGAAGTTCACTCACGTTGCGGGCTATGGTTTTCTTTCCGAAGCGGTAGCCGGGTTTTTCGGAAACGGCGGGAAGCGTTGTTATGTGGTGCGCGCGGAGAATACGGACGAGTTCGGACGGGCGGATGCCTTGCTGGCCGCGCTTCAAACTTTGGAACCGCTCGAAGACGTGGATTTGCTGGCGATGCCTGATGCGATGACGCTATGGCTGACTTTGTCGGAAGAATCGCGGGCGGCAGAAGTCATACGTGTTCAGCAGGCGATGCTGCAACAATGCGCGCGATTGGGAACCCGGTTCGCCATTCTCGATGCTCCGCCGCTTGGCGATGTCAACGCGCTTCTGAACTATCGAAACTTGTTGACCGTTGGACAGGCCGAACCTGTCAGCGGCGCGCTTTATTATCCCTGGATCAAACTGGCAAACGGCTCGCTGCCGATTCCGCCTTCGGCTCACGTGGCCGGTATTTACGCGCGCAGCGACGAAAAGGCAGGGGTTTTCAAAGCTCCCGCCAACGAAGACCTGCTTGGCGTTTTGGATCTGGGCGTAAGCGATGGACAGAAAGAAACGGCAATCGTCGTGGACAATCAATTGCAGGATCAGCTCAATCCTGAAGGCGTCAATTGTCTGCGAGCTTTTCCGGGTCGCGGAATTCGCGTCTGGGGCGCGCGCACGTTAAGCCGCGAACCGGAGTGGCGATTTATCAACGTTCGGCGTTTGTTTCTGACATTGCGCCGTTGGATCGAACAAAACATGACCTGGGCGAGTTTCGAGCCGAACGAACCGGGTTTGTGGGTTCGCGTTCAAAGAGAGTTGTCGGTTTATCTGACCAAACTCTGGCGCGATGGGGCACTGGCCGGTGTGACGCCCGAGCAGGCGTTTTACGTCAAATGCGATTCCGAAACCAATCCGCCGGACAGGCGCGAAATGGGCGAGGTGACGACCGAAATCGGTTTGGCTCCGGGCAATCCGGCGGAGTTCATCATCGTCCGCATCACGCATCGTCCGGGGACGACGGAAATCGCTTAACTAAAAATCTTTGAGACTGGCTGCTAAATCAAGCCAAGCAAGAATGGCACAAAGGGAAGAAGAAACCACAGATGAACACAGATCAACACAGATCAACGCGGATCAAGTTTTACGGCTTGTCTGTGTTCATCGGTGCGAATCTGTGTTCATCCGTGGTTTATGGTTTGTATCAATCTTGATTGTTCCGGTTTAGCTTGTCTCACCAAATTTGATGAGGAGGAAGCATGGCTGCAGGAAGAGTTGATCCATATCGAGGTTTCAATTTTCTGGTGGAAATTGACGGCATCACCCAGGCCGGTTTTCAGGAAGTTGGCGGGCTGGATTCAAGCACCGACGCGGTGGATTACCGCGAAGGCAGCGATCCAAACCACGTGCGCAAGCTGACAGGCTTGAACAAATTTTCGGCCATCACGCTTAAACGCGGCATCACCGATTCCGACGAGTTGTGGAAATGGCGCAAGACGGTGATTGACGGCAAACCGGAGCGCAAGAACGGTTCGATCATTTTGCTGGACGAAACCGGGGCTGAAAAGATTCGCTGGAATTTCGCCAACGCCTGGCCGTCCAAATGGACAGGGCCGGCGTTCAACGCCACCAGCACAGCCGTCGCCGTCGAAACTATGGAAATCACGCACGAAGAAGTGCAAAGGGCATAAGCCGGAAATTTTATGCTGCAGACCGAATTCGCTTTCACACTGCCGCTTGGTTACGTGGACGCCGAAGGCAATCTACATCGGGACGGCGTCATGCGTTTGGCGACGGCTTTCGATGAGATAGCTCCGCTGAAAGACCCGCGCGTCCACAACAACCCGGCTTATTTGCTGATCATTTTGCTGTCCCGCGTGGTCACGCGTTTGGGAACGTTGGATCAATTGAATCCGAAAGTGATCGAAGGATTGTTTGCCGCCGACCTGGCATATTTGCAGGACCTTTATCGGCGCATCAACGAACACGGCCACAATCTGGTGCGCGCGGAATGCCCGCATTGCCGACAGCAATTCGAACTGGAGCTGGAAAGCCCGGGGGGGCCTGGCGCTACCCCTTAGAGCGGCTCTATGAGGAGGTAGCGTACATTGCTTATCACTTTCACTGGCCGCACGAACAAATCCTGGCGCTCGAACATCGCGAGCGTCAACGCTGGGTTTCGGAAATCGCCAAAATCAATCAGCGTTTTAACGAACAGATGAAAGAGACGGGTTACTAAAGGCCAATGCCGGAAAGAAGCTCGCGCTCACAAATTTTCTGAGGTAACAGACGATGCCTGCTTTGGGACTCAATGCCGCTTTCAGCCTTGTCACCAATCTATTGGGTGTGCGAGCCGATCCTTATCAGGTCTTCAACTTTCGCGTCGAAATCGAAGGCATATTGGCGGGCGGGTTTTCCGAATGTTCGGGTCTGCAAATGGAGACGGAATATTTCGATTACCGCGAAGGCGGACAAAATGAATTCGTCCATCGTTTTGCCGGGCCGACCAAATATCCGCCGCTCATACTTAAACACGGGCTGACGCAGATTGACGATTTGTGGAGTTGGTACCAGGAAGTCGCGCAAGGCGTGGTCAAGCGCAAGAACGGAACCATCTTCCTGCTCGATCGAAATCATGTGCCGGTGATGTGGTGGCATTTCAAAGAAGCTTTCCCTTACAAATGGTCCGGGCCGGATTTGCGTTCCAGTTCCGGCGAAGTCGCGTTTGAAAGCATAGAACTGGCGCATCGCGGATTGGAACGTCCGGGATTGGCCGGTGTCATCAAGGGGAACACCAATGTCGGCGATGCGCTGAAAACGACGCTCGGAATCTGAGTCAGGATGGTTGAATGCAGAACGCCGCAGAACAAAATCAAACCGTGAATGGAAAATCGGCGGAAACGGCTGACGGTCTGACGACCAGGCTGTTACAGCGATTCACAAAACCAGTGGGCGTGATCAACACGCATCATCCGATGCGGCTTCGCGCGCAAACGCAGGGATGGATCGCGCGGCGTTATGAACTGCTGGATCAATTGCAATCTCGTTACGGCGTCGAACAGACGCCGCAATCCGGCGACGAAATGGTCTTCAGCATTCCGGCGCATCCGATGCGTCAAACCGCCGCTGCCGACTCAACTTTTTCAGCTTCGCGCTTGAGCGAGTCTTCAGGCCAATCACAGGCTGCGCCGAAAGCGCAAACACAAACAACTTCTTTGCTGCGCGTCAGCCGCCGTTCCGAAACACTGGCGCGCGTCGCCGATTCGAGCAAACCAGTAATTCACGGCGGCGAACAAACGCGCCAGCCAACGGCCACCGTTGAAATTCCATCGGGCAACGTGGATTCGGCAATCGGGGTTACACAGGCGTCAACGCCGTTGGTATTGCCACAGTTTGGCGCTGAACAATTCGTCGCGGTTTCTCAGCGGTCGAGCGGCGAGCTTATGCGTTCGATCCAGCCGGAATCAGCGGCTGTAAATCCGGCGCAGTTGCAAACGGGGCAGACATCGGACGGCCAAGCAAATTCAACGGTTCACAGAACCGAGTCAATTGATCGAATCCCTGCAACGGCAAATGCGGCTCAACCTGTGTTGGCCAGAAGCCGCGAGTTGAGTCAGCACACGGTTGATCAACCGAGCGCGCAGGTATTGCCGAATCGCGTCGGCTCAGAGCCAATTCAATCGCCAGTCATCGCCGTTGAAATGGCTGCGCAATCCGACGTGTCCGTTCCGGTTGTCGGCCAGTCTTCGGATCTGAAGCGGCAAACGATGCCGGGCGAAATTGCCATGCCTCTTCAGCAGGCGATGCCGGTTATTCAACGAAAAGCGAACGACGAAACCAGGGACGATTTGCCGCAGAGTTCGACAACGCCTGCGGCTCAGATTCAGCCTTTGCCTGTGACGGCGGAAATTCCTGCCGTTTCTGCGCCTGCTCCGTCGGCGAATCTGATCTGGCGAAAAAGCGCGACGGGTAATTTTGGAGCTGACGCGGTGACGGGTAAGAGCGGTTTTCAAACATCCGCTTTGCCTTTGAAAATCGAAGCCGTATCAGCCAGCGCTCCGGTCATTGCGCGTCAGGCCAACGACAGCCCCGTTGCCGAATCCGGCGCGGCGATGAACACATTGTCAACGATGACAGCAAAGGAAATTGATATTGCGCAGCTTGCCGATCAGGTGGGGCGATTGCTGTCGCGCCAACTGGCGGTTGAGCGCGAACGCAGGGGGATGAAGTGATGGAGAAATTGACGATCACTCCGTTTTCAAATCAGGGGCAGCGAAAGGAGACGGATAAAATTACCGTTCTCTTCAATCCCAATTCTTACACGATCTCGAAGACCGTTCGTTGGAGTCCGCCGCAAAACAATTCGACTGGAAACGGCAGCACTGAAAGACACGTCAACGCGCCAACGATCGTCTTTGGCGGCGGAGACAGTCGCCAACTTACTTTGGAATTATTTTTTGACATTACAGAACCCGACAACGGACAGACGGACGTGCGCCAGGAAACTGACAAGATCGTCAAACTGACGCGCATCAGCCAGAACCTTGATCCACAACGCCCGCCGACCGTCGAAGTGGCGTGGGGAAATTCGACGACCGCCGATTTTCCTTTCGTCGGCGTGATCAGCAATTTGACTCAGCGATTTACGCTTTTCAAAAACACTGGCGAAGCATTGAGAGCCACGCTCAATGTAACTCTTATCGAATTTCTCGATCCGCAAATCAGCTTGCGCCAGACCGATCCCGAATTGACCACGCGCGTGGTCAAACGCGGCGACACCTTGTCCGGGATTACCGCAGAGGTTTACCAGGACCCGTCGCTTTGGCGACTGATCGCAGAGGCAAATCAATTGGACGATCCGCTACGGCTTCAAATTGGGCAGCGGTTGACCATACCCAAGTTGCAGTGAGGAGAGTCGGACGATGCCTGTAGCAAAACGCAGTCAGCCTTTGGTTCCGAACGCCGAATTGAAAATCAACGGCTCGTCGCTGCCTGCCGAAGCCATTGCCTACATCCTCAGCGTGATTGTGGACGACGAAGTGGATTTGCCGGGTATGTTCTCAATTGTGCTGGCGGGCGCTGACACGCAGGGCGAAGTGCTTCCCTGGGTTGACGATAAACGATTTGATCTTGGAGGCTCCGTCGAAATCAAGCTGGGTTACGGAAACAACATCGAGACGGTGTTCAAAGGCGAGATCACCGGATTGGAGCCGGAATTTTCAGTTGACCGATTGCCAGGTCTGTTGGTTCGCGGTTTCGATCGTCGGCATCGCCTGTTGCGAGGTCGCAAGACGCTGACTTTCGTCAAACAGAAGGACAGCGAAATCGCTTCCAAGATCGCCGGCGATGCGGGGCTGACAGCTTCGGTCACAGACAGCAAGGTGACGCACGAATACGTTTACCAACACAATCAAACCGATCTGGAATTTCTGTTGCTGCGCGCGCGCAGAATCGAATACGAGCTTCTGATCGAAGACAAGAAGCTGATTTTTCGCCCTGTCGCCAACGCCGACGGAGAAGCTATGACCTTGTCGTTGACGGATGATTTGCTGGAATTTTCGCCGCGACTGACTTCGATGGGACAGGTCAGCGAAGTCACAGTTCGCGGCTGGGATGTTAAAGAGAAGAAAGAAATCGTCGGAAAGGCAAAGGCAGGCGACGAAGTTTCGACAATGGGCGGTCAGAAAAGCGGCGGCAAAATCGCCCAGAGCGCTTTCGGAGAGTCAGTGGAATTGATGAGCGATATTCCTGTTCTGACTCAGGCGGAAGCCGATCAATTGGCCAAAGCCAAACTCAACAATCTGGCTCTGGGACTGATCACGGGCGAAGGCGTTTGTTACGGGCGAACCGATTTGCGAGCAGGCAAGGTGATCAAAATCGAAGGGGTAGGGAAGAGGTTCAGCGGGCAATATTACGTGACCAGAGTTTCTCACCGTTACACACAACAGCAGGGTTATCAAACTCATTTTGCCGTACGGAGGAACGCGTCGTGAACCTTTTCGAAGTATTGCTCGATCAAGACGGGCAAAAAGAAAACCACGCGCGCATCAACGGCGTGGTCGTCGGCGTGGTCACCAACAATCAGGACCCTGACGGTTTGGGTCGAGTGAAAGTGAAGTTTCCCTGGCTCAGCGATCAGGATGA
Source organism: uncultured Heliomicrobium sp. (assembly GCA_964426025.1). Taxonomy (GTDB): domain Bacteria; phylum Acidobacteriota; class Blastocatellia; order RBC074; family RBC074; genus RBC074. The sequence continues at coordinate 8,531 of CAYRQB010000100.1, read as the reverse complement.
AAGCCATTGGGCGCGCATCGCCGCTCCGATGGCTGGCAAAGAACGCGGCGCTTACTTTCTGCCCGAAGTCGAAGACGAAGTTCTGGTTGCGTTTGAACGCGGCGATATTCGTTTCCCGTTTGTTCTGGGCGCGCTGTGGAACGGCAAAGACAAACCGCCCGCCGACAACGGAGACGGCAAAAACAATCTGAGGCTGATCAAATCCCGCAGCGGCCACACGATCAAACTCAACGACGAAGACGGCAAAGAGACGATTGAGATCATAGACAAAAGCGAGAAGAACAGCGTCGTGATAGACACGGCGAAAAACACGATCACGATAACTTCGGACAAAGACATCACGCTGGCGGCGGCCAACGGCACGATCAAACTGGACGCTCAGAAGATAGAACTGAAATCTTCCGCCGACACCAAAATCGAAGCCGGAGCAAAGATGGATGTCAAAGCCAGCGCAACCATGACCATCAAAGGCGCGACGGTCAACATCAACTGAAGGACGCAAAACAATGGGACAGCCTGCGGCGAAACAGGGAGATCAAATTGTTGCCACGGATACTCACATCGTGATGGTTCCCGGAACGCCTCCAGTTCCAACGCCGTTGCCGCATCCGTTCACAGGCGTCATCAACGGCAAGCTGAGCAGCGACGTCAACATCATGGGCAAACCGGCGGCCACTGTTGACAGCACGGCGGACAATTCTCCGGCGCACATTCAAACGCCGCCGGGCACGTCGTTTCAAAAACCTCCGGCCAACAAAGCCACGATCAAAATCGGCAGTCCGACTGTCAAGATCAACGGCAAGATGGCGGCGCGCAACGGCGACATTGCCGAAACCTGCAACGACCCGGCGGATTTGCCCATCGGCCAGGTCATCGCGGTCGGGACGGTTTTGATCGGATAACAATTGGAGCAAAGTGTCATGCCGAAATCATTTTTAGGCGTCGGTTGGGGTTTTCAGGTTGATCCGAAAACTCCGGACAGCCCCGCCGGGGTCAGGTTGGAAAATGGCGCGATCCAGATGGCCGAATACGAAGAGAGCGTCCGTCAATCCATCTGGATCATTTTAGGCACTGCCAAAGGCGAGCGTGTCATGCGTCCGGATTTCGGCTGCGGTATTTACGAACTGGTCTTCGAGTTGAATTCGCCAGCAACTGCCGGACGGATTTCGCAGGCCGTGCGCGAAGCCTTGCTGCTGTACGAACCGCGCATAGAAGTTCAAAACGTGAATGTCGAATCGCAGGATAACGGCGAAACTCTGTTGATCAGCATTGGTTACGAAGTTCGCGCCACCAACAACGTCTTCAATCTGGTTTATCCCTTCTACCTTGAAAGAAGTCTGAGCTGATGAGTATCGAAGCCCCGAAAATTGATCCGCGCACGGCGACTGAGGTCGAGGCGCAAGTGCGCGCGCTGATCAAACAGTATCTGCCGGATTGGAATGGAAGCGATTCCGATCCGCTGGCCTCTTCGTTGATCGCCATCTTCGGGCGTTATTCCGAAATCATCATCCAACGGCTGAATGAAGTTCCGCGCAAAAACTTCCTGGCCTTTCTCGATCTGCTGGGAGCTTCGCTTCAGCCGCCGCAACCGGCGCGCGTTCCGCTGACATTTTCGCTGGCTGCCGGCAGCGCGGCGGATGGCGTTGTTCTGGCCGGGACGCAAGTCGCGGCTCCGCCCGGCGAAGGCGAAACCGACCCGGTCATTTATGAAACCGAACGCGAACTGGTGGTCACCGCGGCGCAATTGGACGCGCTTTTCGCGCGCGATTCGGCGCAGGACAAATTCACCGATCTATCGCAACTGCTCTCCGAATCATCGCCCGATGGCCTGCATTTGCTGGAAGGCAAAACGCCGATTGATCACATCCTTTACATCGGCGACAAGGATTTTTTCAGCTTGCCGAACTTGAGCGATGTAACTCTGACGCTGAACTTCGACCGCGTCGTGCAGGATGAAATGAAGATCGAGTGGCAAAGATGGGATGGCGAAGAAGGCTGGAAGTTGATCAAAGAGCAGAAGACGGACACGAACAATCAACAGCAGGTTTTCAATTTCGGAAAACTGGACCCGATTCCGTTGAGCAAAGTTGCGGACGTGGAAAGCCGTTGGATTCGCGGACTGCTGAGAACGCCGATCACTCTGGCACAGATTCCGCAGGCCAATAAGGTTCGCGCATCTCAATTGCCAAAGAATGCAACATCGGCGTTTACAGCATCTGTCGGCGGCGCGGTGATGGCGGAAAATTCCTTCACCAATCAATTCCCTGTGGATACGAGCAAGGAATTTTTTCCGTTGGGCGAAAAACCCAGACTCGGCGATGCATGGCTGATCGCGCAAGGCGAAGCTTTTTCGCAAGCTGGCGCAAAGATCACGCTTGATCTGACCATAGTCAGTGGCGTTCGCACGGACGGCAATCCCGCATTGACCTGGGAATTCTGGGACGGTAGAAACTGGCAACCATTGAAGGTGGTGACCGCCGAGCCAAAGATTGGCCAGGTGCAGGACAACACCTTCAGACTGACAAGAACAGGAACAGTTGTTTTGCAATTGCCTGTTCCCTCAGCGCCCAAAGAAATCAATGGAGTTCAAGGTTCGTGGTTGCGAGTGCGTCTGACTGGCGGCGATTACGGCAGAGAAGCCTCCTATACACTCAAAACCCCGAACAGACCGGAAGATGGTTATACCCTAACACCTGCGACCTTTGCGCCGCCGATCATCAGTTCATTGAAGATCAGTTACAGTGGAACCAAGACCGCGACGCAGGAAGTCATGCTTGCTTTCAACAACTTCGTTTTTAACAAGCCCGTTTCCGTCGTGGGGATTCCCGATCCCGCCGCCCGTGTTGGCGCGCAAACGACATTGAAACCATTCCGCTCAGTGACTGAAACGGTAGTGGGTGGTGAAACCAGGCCGACGCTTTACTTTGGCTTCACGTTGCCGTCGGGAAGCCGTTTTCCGCAACGAACAGTCAGCCTTTATCTCAGTTTGGTCGAACCGCTTTTCGGTCAGGCTTCCGGCTCGCCTGCTGATCGGCCAACGCTGGCTTGGGAATATTGGGACGGAAAGCTTTGGAGCAAGTTGTTGGCTGATGACGACAGCGCGTCGTTGACTCGTCCCGGCCTGGTTGAATTTCTGCCTCCTGCGGATTTTTCCCGGCGAATGGAATTCGGTTTGACTCGGCACTGGTTGCGCGCGCGTTGGGAAAAAGGCGAATTCGGATTCAAACCGCTCGCGCGACGTTTGCTGCTCAACACGACAATGGCGCGACAGGCGGCAACTCTGAACGATGAAATCCTGGGTTCCAGCGACGGCAGCAAAAACCAGACGTTTCGCCTGACGCGAACGCCGATTCTGGAAGGCGCGCAGTTGGAAGTGCGCGAACCGGAATTGCCATCCGTTGCCGAACAACGCGCGCTCAAAAACGAAGAAGGCGACGACGCCATCGCGATCATTCCAGACGAAGCCGGACGCCCGCGCGAAATCTGGGTGCGATGGCACGAAGTCCCTGACTTTTACGGATCGCTTCCGCGCGATCGTCATTACGTGCTTGATCATCTGACGGGCGAGCTTCGCTTCGGCGACGGATCGAACGGTCTGATTCCGCCCGTTGGCAGAGGCAATTTGCGGCTGGGGCAATATCGCACCGGAGGCGGACGCGCGGGAAATCGTCCGGCAGACGCAATCGTGCAATTGAAAACCACAGTGCCATACGTGGACAAGGTGACGAATCACGAAGCGGCCAAGGGCGGAGCCGACGCCGAATCGCTGGATTCGCTGCTCGAACGCGCGCCGCGTACGATCCGCCACAACAACCGTGCGGTGACGGTCGAAGATTTTGAAGACGTGGCCAGACTGGCTTCGCCCGAAGTTGCGCGCGCCAAATGCGTTCCTCTGCGAGATTTGATCAGCGATCCGTTGGACAAAAACGTGCCGACCGATCCGCTCAGCCGTTTGCCGGGTTTGCGCGGTCAGATCAGCGTCATTGTCGTCCCACGCAAAACTGAGCCGAAACCGCTGCCGAGCCTGCAACTGATCGAACGTGTGCAGGAATACCTTGATCTGCATTCGCTGCCGACGGCGCACGTTCACGTGACCGGGCCGATTTATCTGCGCGTGGATGTCGAAGCGGAAATTGCGCTGGTTTCTTTGGAAGGCGCTGGCGCGGTCGAACAGGCTGTGCAGAAATCGCTGGCTGATTTTTTGCATCCGCTGTCCGGCGGGCTTGATGGCAAAGGGTGGGATTTCGGGCGTCAGCCGCATTTGTCTGACCTGTATGCTTTGATCGAAACCGTCAAAGGCGTGGATCACATCAACATGCTCAAACTGACTGAGAGCGTGGACGAGGCGGACATCGTCGCGCTGGGACTGAATAAAATCACCGCTGTGGCCGACATCAAAAAGACCGAACGCTTTCTGGTTTATTCAGGCGCGCACGCAATCAGTTTGAAGATTGAGGAAGAATAGCTATGCCGTTGCAACTGCCCAATCTGGATGACCGGCGATACAAAGACCTGGTGGACGAAGCGCTGGCGTTGATCCCGACACACGCGCCGCAATGGACGAATCATAATCCGTCGGATCCGGGCATTACGCTGATCGAACTGTTCGCCTTTTTGAGCGAGTCGCTCATTTACAGGCTCAATCGCGTCACTCCGGCCAATTTGCTGTCGTTTCTCAAACTACTCAACGGGACCGATTGGCAACCGCTTGACGAAAACGATCAACCGCTCGGCAAAAAGCCCGACGAACTGACGCCGGATGAAATTCGGCAGCAAGTCCCCAGAAGCATTCGCAAGTTGCGGAAATTGGAGCGCGCGGTTTCAAGGCAGGATTTCGAATCGCTGGCGCTGGAAGCTTCGCCGAAAGTTGCGCGAGCGCGATGTTTGCCGCTGCGCAATCTGGAAATTGATCTGGAAGGAGTTCGCGAAGGTCACGTCAGCCTGATTGTCTTGCCGGTCAAGGAGGCCGAAGCCGACATTGCAACTGTTGTTTCCGATGTCGTCAAACACCTGACGCCGCGACTGCTGCTGACCACGCGATTGCACGTCGTCAAACCGTTGTTTCTGGGTGTCACGGTCGAAGCCGACATCAAATTGCTGCCAGATCAAAAATCGGCGGGCATTCAGGAAAAAGCCCTGCAGGAAATCGAAAGATTTTTCGATCCGCGCCCCGATGCCTTGCTCAATACGCCGGGATGGCCGTTTGGCCGCAACGTGTATGTTTCTGAGATTTATGCTCTGCTTGACCAACTGCCGTTTGTTGATTTCGTCAAAGAAGGCTCAGTCAGGCTGACAGCGAACAAACCGCCACGGAATTTGCCAAACAACACCGGCCTGGAAGTGAAACCATACGAATTGGTCAAAGTGGAAGGCGTGACGATGAACATCGTCACGTAGCGAACTGAGAATTCACCATGGCGAATGAAACAAAGCTCAGCGGTTACCTGCATCAACTGCCCGCGATTTTCAGCGAAGAGCCTACTCTTGGGCGCTTCCTGCTGGCCTTCGAGCAGGTGTTGTCCGGCTTGCCCGATGCGCAGGAAGAGCCAGCGCGCGGTCTGGAACAGACGATTGCCGCCATCGCCACACTCTTCGATCCGAAAGAAACGCGCGAAGAATTTCTGCCGTGGTTGGCCGGATGGGTCGCGCTTATTTTGCGCGCCGATTGGACGCTGGAACAGCAAAAGGATTTTCTGGCCGACATCGTGCCGCTTTATCGCAGCCGCGGCACCAAGGAAAACCTGATCAATCTGCTGCGCATTTACACCAAAGGAACGCCGTCAATTGACGAAGGCGATTTCGCCACCATGCAGATCGGCGTTCGTTCGACCATCGGCAAAGACACGCGCATCGGCGAACCGCCCGCTCATTTTTTTCGCGTCACGGTCAAGCTCGGCAAAAAAGCCGATCAGTCCGAACGCGACCGTCAATTGCAGATCGCCCGCGCATTGATTGACCTGCAAAAACCCGCGCACACCAGCTACGAACTGAAGGTTTCATCCGACACGATGAAGATCGGAAAACGATCCACCATCGGCAAAGACACGCTTATCGGAGTCGAAGCGGTGGACAGCGGTGAAAATCAGTAACGAACAGAGGAGAAAATCATGGCTGACATCAAACGAATGAGGTATTTCGATCAGCAGTTACTCGTGCTCAAAGATTTCACCGACGAGCAGGATTACCACAGAGAAATGCGCCGCCGCCACAACCGCTCGTTGCACACTTCCGGCGTCGCCAACGGTCTGGATGTGACAAAGACAGGCGCAAAAGAAGTGACGGTCAAATCGGGCATGGCGATTGACAATCAGGGGCGGGAAATCGTGCTCGAGGCCGATACGAAAATTGATCTGAGCAACGCCACGCTTTTTCCTCCTTCGTCTTCAGTTCTTGTCACGATCAGTTATGCCGAAGAACTGACTGATCCATCTGCTTCAGACAACACACAGAACACGCGGATCAAAGAGAAGTTCAATCTGGTTGCTACCAAAGAGACGGTCGGCAATCCGCCAGACAGTTCCGCCGTTCAACTTGCGCGCGTGGTTTTGGACGCGCAGGGCAATTTCGGAACTCCGGATTTGTCTGTGCGCAAACTGGCCGGAGCTTCGGCCTTCGATAACCCTGAAGCGGCGTTGACGGTCCGCAGCCTGCGGCTTTCCAATCCGGCCTTCCCCAACACTCAGTGGCCGACATTGACAGCGAGCGGGGCTAATCAGGTGACAGTCGGCGGCAGCCTTCTGGCGCAAAATCTGGCAGCGGTCAGCGACATCAATCTTAACGGCAGTCTCAAGGCTGGCGGCGATTTGAGCGGACGCAACTTGAGTCTGACCGGCAATCTGAGCGTTACGGGAGCATTGTCCGCGCTTGCCAATGCGGGAGTGACCGGAAACTTAACTGTTGGCGGTATTCTCGGCACAGGCGCAAACGTTGGCATTGGGACTTCGAGCCCTGAGAACTCAGAAGGCTGGAGCCGCGTGTTGGACGTGCTGGGCGGCCCGCATACAAAACTCTCGCTGCGAACGACAAACATTGATGCCCGGGTAGTAGCCCATGAGACCGGCTGGTGGGGAGGGCCTGTCGGCATGGTCGTTGGCACGAAGGGAAACCATGCGTTGAGCCTGGCCACCAATTCGGCTGCCCGCGTGACCATTCAGCCAAATGGCAGCGTCGGCATCGGCACAACAACTCCCGGCGCAACTCTGGATGTCGTTGGCAGCATGCGAAGCACGATGTGGGATGTCTTTCAGCTTTATAGCTCTCAACCTGGCCCTCTGACATTGAGTAAACAATTCAGCACAAGCGGCGGAACATTGGTGATCTTTGCTTCAGGTTCAGGATTCATTGGCGGTGGCGGCGGTCACATTGGGATGGAAATCAGAGTTGATAACGTTAATAAAGCAACTGTGCGTGTTTTTACCAATGAAGGTAGCAGTCACAAGGCTTTTGTCTCAAATCCAATTGTCGTTGCTGGCATCGCCGCTGGAACACATACGCTGTCTTTGGTGGCTCTTGCTGGTGTGGCTACCGACGCAAACGATTTCTTTAGCGTGACAGTGTTTGAAATGCCGTGGGTGACCTCGACGGGCAGACCGCCGATTGTCTTAAATCCGGGAGACATTGTTTTGGGCCCAAGACCCTGATTTTGAGCGCGAATTTCAGCGGATATCCGTGTATGCACCAGCAATTCTCAGTTTGAGAAAATCCGGGCGGAAAAAGTAGCGCAATCTGCCAAGATTGCGGGGCTTCCTTTTTCCAAACGGTTGCAGGCCAGAGTTTCTTTCAATGCCGTCCCTTGTGAGACCACGCAATCTTGGCAGATTGCGCTACCGTTTCTGCCAAATTGAGAATTGCTGTGTATGCACAGAAGAAAGGATGAATATCAATGAACGCAATACAGTTTTTGAACAACCTGGGAGAAGACTTGGAACAAGGAGATGTGGTCGTCATTGGCAAGAATCAGACGCTGCATTCTTATGGATCGAGCGGCGAGATGTTTGTGCCTGAAGTTGATTTGACACAACTGGCCAACGACACTTGCGTTTGTGGAATCGTCGCCTCCGTGCATGTCGAGATTCAACTGGAAGCAGCCGAAGAAGCGAAACCGAAAGCGACTGCCAAACCGGCGCAATCCAAAGCGTCCAAAGGACGAGCCAGGAAGGAAACGCTGACGGTTCAAGCGTACACGTTGGAAGAATTGGCAGAATTGGATCGCAGCAAAGTCGGAGCGGGTCAAATGGGTTGGTTGATCACTCAGGGAGTTTTTTCTGCCTGCAAAGTTGATGCCGATATCGCCCCCATCAATGTCGGTGACTTGCTCACCACCAGTCCGACCAAAGGTCATGCGCAGAAGGTTCTCGATCCAGGCAAAGCTGTCGGCGCAATCGTCGGCAAGGCGCTGGGTTCGTTGAAGAAGGGGAAGGGCAAGATTCCGGTGATGGTGATGCTGCAGTAGTCAACGGCGATTTGATTCATTTTTCGTAACTGCTCAGCCGCCTTCCAGGCGGCTTTCCCGAAGGGCGAACAGGCCAGCG
>CAYRQB010000099.1:7886-18291 GCA_964426025.1 uncultured Heliomicrobium sp. | reverse complement strand
GCAATTGACCTGTCAAATATCGGAGATGTTTACTCCGCACAAGGCGAACACAATCGCGCCATCGAGTATTACGATCTGGCCGTTGCCGCTGCTGCAGGTCATAAAGACGAAAATCTGGAAGCGAGGTTTCGCTGGAAACTGAGCCAGGCCTGGGAAGCAGCGGGCGAACGCGTCAAAGCCATAACCACTGCTGAAGAAGCGCTGAAATTTGCCGAAGCGCACGATGAAGAACTGGCGGAGGAAATCGGCAACAAGTTGCAGGAATGGCGTGCTTCGTCGAAATCTATGGCCACGGAACAGCATTAGCCAGATGGAATTAGCTCTACAATTCGACGCGGGCACGATTTTGCTGGAAGGGGCGGATCGTTCGTTCGAGGCTCCGCCGCCGTTTGAATGGGACGAGCGCGTTCGCCGTTGGCGGGCGCAAGCCATAGCTTATCGTCAGGTCGTCACCGAACTCATCCGCCGCAAAATCCCTCACGAAGATCAGGCTCGCAAATACATCGAGTTTCAATTCAAAGCCGAACTGACCGCTGAACCTCGTCCGTATCAACAGGAAGCCATCGCCGCCTGGAAAAACGCCGGGCGACGCGGAACCGTGATTTTGCCAACCGGAGCGGGGAAGACTTTCGTCGCGCAAATGGCGATTGAAATGGTCGGGCGTTCGACGCTGGTCATTGTGCCGACGATTGATCTGATGAACCAGTGGTACGACTTGCTGCTGTCTTCGTTCAATGCCGAAATCGGTTTGATCGGCGGAGGGTATTTTGAACGCGGCGCGATCATCGTCACGACTTACGCTTCGGCTTTCAGGTTTATGGAGCGAATGGGCGGCGAATTCGGTTTCATCATCTTCGACGAATGCCATCACTTGCCGAGCGATGTTTACCGTTACTCGGCGGAAATGGCGATTGCGCCGTTTCGATTGGGATTGACCGCCACGCCCGAACGCGCGGACGGCGCGGACGAATTGCTGGAACGGTTGATCGGGCCGATTGTTTATCGCAGGGAAGCTCAGCATCTGGCCGGAGAGTTTCTGGCCGATTACACCACCGAACAAATTTCCGTCGTGTTGTCGCCCGAAGAGCGCGAGCGTTACGAAAGCGAGCGAAATCTGTTTCGCTTGTTCATTCGCGAAAAGGGAATCAACTTCAGCGATCCGCGCGGATGGCAGCAATTCATTATGATGAGCGCGCGCAGCGAACAAGGTCGCCGCGCAATGCAGGCTTACCGCGAATCCAAACGCATCGCGCTGGGCAACGACGCAAAGCTTCACGTGCTGGAAAAACTGATGCAGCGCCATCGCCGCGAACGGCTGATTATCTTCACGGCGGAAAACGAGATGGTATATCGCATCTCCGAACAATTTCTGGTTCCGGCCATCACTCACGAAACTCCGATCAAGGAGCGGCGAATGTGGCTGGAAGCTTTCAACAAAGGCGACGTGCTGGCGCTGGCTACGTCGAAGGTGTTGAACGAAGGCGTCAACATCCCTGAGGCTTCGGTGGCGGTGGTGCTGTCCGGTTCGGGTTCTTCGCGCGAACACATTCAACGGCTGGGACGCATTTTGCGAAAGCAACCGGACAAACAGGCTGTGCTGTATGAAGTCATCACGGCTCAGACGGCGGAAGAACGCATCAGCCAGCGGCGCACGGACGCACGGCAATTCCAACGCGATCCGGCCTTGGGCGACGATTGGCTTGAGTAGTTGAAAGATTTCTCCCACAAAGGCACACGAAGAAGACACGAAGAGAAGAAGAATCTTTAGACAGGATTTACAGGATTCAACAGAACGAAGAGTGAACAATGGCTTGAGAATAAAACCGCCAAAAGTTTTTTCACCGCAGAGGCGCAGAGAACGCAAAGGAAGCGCAGAGATGCTGGCCAGAATTAAAACGAGTTCGCACCTAATGACAATCCTGTTCAATCTTGTAAATCCTGTCTATTTCTTCCTTCGTGCTTTCTTTGTGTGACTTCGTGGCGATTTTTCTGAAGAGGAAAAATGCTCACAGCAGATTTGGCAATCAGTTTTCAGCGAGGCGACAGCATTCACCCGCGCAGGATGGAAGCAACTGACGACAATCTTCGCGTCGCCGAAGATTTGATTTGCATCGTCGCCGAACATCTGAACCATCGCCACGCGGAAATGAATCGAGCGTTTGACGATTACGTCGGCACAGGAACCGATTACAGAATACTGCGCGGGTTGATCAAACTGTTGATGGACGTTTGCGAGTTTCAAACCGGAGGAGCAATCGAACCGACCGAACTGCGTGAAAAACTTTTTCTCAAAGCCAAACAGCATCATCCGGTCACTCCAGCCGTGCGACGGCAACTGATTGCCGAAATCGCCGAAGAGTTAAATTCAGAAATCGAGACGATTGAATCGGGTTTGTACGCTGACCTCAGCGACAATCAGCGGTTGATCGCGTTTGAAGCTCCGACCCCGGCGGGTTTAATTGCCAACTACAATCTGGCGCAGGCGCAGGCGTTGCTTTATCGCTGCGTCGAAATGCGGCTGACCGTTGCGCCTCAAGACGCCGCCGGTTATCGCCAGCTTTTCTCGGCCATCAAACGCTACAACCTGATTCACACTGTCAAAGGAAGCGCGGCGACAGGTTATCTGGTCAATTTGAGCGGGCCGGTTTCTCTGTTTCATCGCTCGTTGAAATACGGCGTGCGGATGGCGGTTTTTCTGCCTGCTTTGTTGCAATGCAGAGGCTGGCGATTGCGAGCCGAAATCGAAACCAAACGCGGCAACGGTTTTTACGAACTCAGCAGCGATCAGCAGAATCTATCTGCGCCGGAAGAATTCAACTGGTCGGAAAACTCAAGCCAAGCTGTGGTGATCGAAAAATTTCTGGCTGGATGGGCGCGATTGCAGAGCGAATGGCAGGCGACGGTTTCCAGCGAAGTGATTGATCTGGGCGGAACGGCTTTTGTACCTGATTTGGTTCTGGAAAATGGCTCCGGGCGAAAAGTTTATGTAGAGTTTTTCGGCTTCTGGACGCCGCGTTATTTGCAAGATCGGCTGGCGGAATTCGAGCGCGGCGGTTTCAGGAATTTTGTCTTGCTGGTTTCGGAAGAATTGCTCGGCAGCCGCGAAGCTCCAGTGAATTTGCCGCCGAACGTCGTCAGCTACAAAACTTCGCCGGATGCGCGAGCAGTGCTGGCGGCGGTTGAATCCGCAAACTGAAACGGTTGCGATAAAACAAACCACAGATGAACAAGAATCACACGGATGAATACAGATAAACAGGAAGGGAGCTTGGGCTATTGACCAAACGATTAGTGTGATTGCTGTCAATCGTGGCAAATGCAGTTAAACACGTAATTGAATCGGTGTTCATCCGTGTCAATCGGTGTTTATCTGTGGTTACTTCATTTCGTATCTGAAAATCGGCCTCGCCCCTCGCCGGGCGGCTTCCTTAAAACCCGCCTTGATGAAAGAAGCAGTCAGGCCAGTCCACATAAAAACATCAGGCTGAACTTTTTTCGGTTCGTTCGGGTAACCTTCCACGATTTTTCCTCCGCGTTGGCGAACGAAATCAATCGCGGCTTTCAGCAGTTTGACCGACAAACCTTTTCGCCGATGTTCTTTGGCGATGAAGAAACACGAAATTGACCAGACCGGCTTTTCATCAATTGGTTTCAGCACGCGCGAGCTTTCAAGCCTGACGAAAACTTCACGCGGCGCGATGGAACACCAACCGACAGCCTGACCATCAACGTAGGCCAGAACGCCGGGCTGATCGTTGCGGGCGACGATTGCTTTCATGGCTTTTTTGTTCGGAGCGCCTTTTTGTTCGTCGAACTGTTTGCTGGTCAGTCGCCAGGCCATGCACCAACAACCGCCACAAGCTCCGCGTTCGCCGAACAGAGTTTCAAAATCTCGCCAGCGGTCGGGCGTCAATGGATGGAATTCCGGCTTGGAAGTGCGGGCAGGCATTACTTGGTGATTCCGCGCTCGGACTTTTCGATGAACTCGATCAGGTAATCAATTTCAGGTGAGCCGGCCAGATTGGCTTTGATCTGTTCCAGCGCCTGAGTTGTGTTGAGTTTGGAATTCAGCAACAGGGTGAAAGCTTGCTGGATGCGTCGAATGGCTTCGTTTGAAAAACCTTTGCGGCGAAGCCCGATGGTGTTCGCTCCGTAACATTTCGCTTCGGTTCCGTCTGTGCGGGCGTAAGGCAAAGCGTCTTTGACAATTTTCGACATGCCTCCGATGAAGGCGTGCGAACCGATGTGGCAGAACTGATGCACGCCGACGAAGGCTCCCAGTATAGCGTCGTCTTCGACTGTGACGTGCCCGGCCAGCGAAGCCAGATTGGCGAAAACATTGCGCGAACCGACCATGCAATCGTGCGCGATGTGCGTTTGCGCCATAAACAAATTGTCGTCGCCGACCGAAGTCAATCCGCCGCCGCCAACCGTGCCGCGATTCATCGTCACGTATTCGCGAATCACGTTACGTTCGCCAATGATCAGTCGAGTGTTTTCGCCTTTGTATTTCAAATCCTGCGGCGATTGGCCAAGCGAAGCGAAGGGAAGAATGCGAGTGCCTTTGCCAATTTCGCAAGGCCCTTCGATGACGACATGACTGGCAAGTTCGACTTCGTCGTGAATGACGACCTGGTCGCCAATGATCGAATAAGCGCCGACGCTGACGTTTGCGCCAAGTTCGGCTTTGGAACTGATGATTGCAGTTGGATGAAGCATATCGAATGCGGGTTTCGGATTTCAGATTGCGGATTGACAGATCAAGCTCAAGCTGGAATCCGCGTTCTGCAATCCGCAATTACTTTTTGTTTTTATCGGCGAGCGCGGAAGAGATGACGGCTTCGGCGGCCAATTGATCGCCGACGTAAGCTTCGGCGCGGAGTTTGGCATAACCCATTTTGTATTTCAGAACTGTGACTTCCAACCGAAGCTGATCGCCGGGAACGACAGGACGACGAAATTTTGCTTCTTCGATGCCGGTGAAAAACATCAGCTTGCTTTCGCGGTCGGGGACTTCGCGGAACAGCAGCACGGCTCCGGCCTGAGCCATCGCTTCGATAATGTAAACACCCGGATAAACCGGCGCGCCTGGAAAATGGCCTTGAAAGACTTGTTCGTTCATCGTCACATTTTTCAGAGCCACGATCTTTTTCATCGGCTCGATTTCGATGATGCGGTCAATCAACAGCATTGGATAACGGTGCGGAATGATTTGTTGAATTTCGTTGATGTCCATAATTTGGTAATCGGTGGCCGGTTGATCAACTATCGCCACCGCCGACTTTTTTTTCCAATTGTTTGAGACGTTCAAAAAGTTCAGGCAATCGCGTGTAAAGCACGTGCGATTTGCGCCATTGTTGATAATCCATTGCGGCCATCATGCCGCCCATCAGTTTGCCAGCTTCAACGGATTTCGTCACGCCAGTGCGAGCGGTGATGATCGCTCCGTCGCCGATTGTGATGTGCTGATTGGTTCCAATCTGACCGGCGATGATGCAGCTTCGGCCAATTTTCGTTCCGCCTGAAAATCCGGCCAGAGCGGCGACGACTGTGTCTTCGCCGATTTCGACGTTATGGCCGATCTGAATCAGGTTGTCGAATTTGGCGCCGCGACGAATTCGAGTTTCGCCGAAACCCGCGCGGTCAACGCAGCAGTTCGCGCCGATTTCCACATCGTCTTCGATGACGACGCGACCGACTTGCAGAAGCTTGAACTGGTGACCGTGTTCATCGGGCGTGAAACTGAAGCCGTCCGATCCGATGACCGTACCGCTGTGGATGCGGCAGCGCGCTCCGATTTCCGTGCCGTCGTAAACCGACACGTTGGGGAAGAGAACCGTGTCATCGCCGATCTGACAGTCATCGCCGATAACTACGCCGGGGTGAAGCGTGACGCGGTTGCCGATGATGGAATTTCTGCCGACGGTGACTCGCGGATGAATTGAACAGTCGTCGCCAATTCGCGAGCCTTCGCCGAAAATAAATTCTTTGCTGACGCCGCGCGGTTTATAAGGCCGCAAATGAAACGCGACGATGGCGCGGGCAAAGGCGAGTTTGGGGTCTTTGGCGATCAGCAAATTGCGGCCATTGAGTTTTTCATTATCGGCCAACTTGGGCGGGACGATAAACGCCGCAGCCATTGAAGCCTGCGCCATCGGCAATCGCGGCGCATCGGCGACGAAAGTCAATTCACCCGGTTGGACTGCATCCAACGAATTGACGCCTGTTATTTCAGCGTTTGTTTCGCCGCGAAGTTCCGAGTTGATGAATTGGGCGAGTTCGGCAAGAGTCATAAGAAAATCGAAAAATCGAAAAATCAAAAGGCAAAAGGCAAAAGTGCGATGGCGAATCCCACTTTTGCCTTTTGTTTACTGGCCTTTTGACTTTTGCCTGTTAAGTCTTACTTCTTCGGAGCAGCCGCGCCGCTGGCGGGATTGGCTTTGTTGTATTGCGCCATGAAATCTTCTGTGATGTCGGTGGTCTGGGCGGCGAACAACACGACGCCGGTTTGTTGAACCGCGCCGCCTTCCAACACCAGGACGATGCCGCGTTGCTGGCAATATCCTTCCAGGAATTTGCCGATTTTTTCGTAAATGGGTTGAGAAACTTCGGCCAGGCGTTTGTTGCCCAAAGCTTCGTAATCTTCAGCCAGGCGTTTCAGCCTTTTCTCTTTTTCAGTGCCTTCTTCGACCCATTGATTGCGAACCTGTGCGCTGACTGTGCTGCCCTGAGTCTGAATCTTGTTTTTCAGATTGTTGACTTCGCTTTCCAGCGCTTCAACTTCTTTCTTCTTTGGCTCGAACTCAACGTTCAGCGCATCGAGCTTTTCTTTCAGTTCAAGAATGCCCAGTCGAAAGCGCGACGTGTTGATGTATGCCAGTTTGCCTTCCGCGCCGGTTCCGCCGGCAGCGGCGGCCGCCGCCGGAGCAGCTCCGCTGGCAGCAGGACGCGATGGAGGTGTAGGGGTTTGCGCGAATGCCGCCAAAGCAAAGGCGGCGGTGATTCCTAATGCGAATATCAATCTCTTCATGTTCTTCGAACTCCTCAAAATGGTTGGGGCAGATTCACGGATTGCCCTTTTGAAAATTACTTGGCGGCTGCCGCTCCTGCCGGAGCCGGATAAGCCTTGTTATATTCCTTGACGAAGTCTTCGGTTATGTTTGCAGCGGCAGCCGCATAAACCACGATTCCGGTTTCCTGCAACGCGCGACCATCGAAGACGAACGAGATATTGTGCTTGGCGCAATATTGTTCAAGGAATTTGCTCAACTTCTCTTTGATTGGGCCGGTTTCTTCCTCTTCGCGTTTTGTCGCGATGGTCTGCGAATCCTCAACCAATCGGTCATACTCTTTCTTGCCCTGCTGGAATTCATCATTCAGCTTGGCGGCCTGTTGCTGAGTCAGGTTTGGATTTTCCTTCAACACTTTCTCTTGCGACGCCAACTTGCTTTGCATTGCTTCCAGTTCGCGGTAACGAGACGCAAATTCGGTTTGAAGCTTGTCATACTTGACCTTCAGCTCGCCAATGGCTTCGCGAAAGACCATTACGTCAACGACGGCGACTTTGGCCTTTGAGGCTTCAGCGCCGGTTTGCGCCATTGCGCCGCCATAAGCCGCAATCGCCAAAGCCAGCGTCATTAATAACTTGGTTTTCATTCTCAAGAGTTCTCCAGTCTTTTCGGTGGTGGTTTTAGAATGTTCGCCCGACGCTGAATCGCATCACTGTGCGGCGCTCGATGAAGAGCACGGTCGGATCAGTAATATCTGTTTTCGCCTGCGGATTGTAGGCGAAGATCAATCGAAACGGCACATTGATGACCGGCATCTGTATGCGGAATTCCAGCCCCATCGAAGAACGAAGGTCGGCAAGGAATTTCACGTTCTGTTCCGATGAGCGGACTATGCTGTAATCGCGAGAATCGCCTTGCAAAAACACCGTGCGATAACCGATCGGATTGCCCAGATAATCGCGCGGCGCATTGGCCAGCTCTTCGTTGGACGCCACTCGGCCAGCCTGATTGAGCGTCACACCGCTGGGCGTGATCGTTTGATTGATGAAGTTGGTGGTCGAAAGTTGATCTTGATACTTTCGCGCATTGAAAGCCGTGCCGACATCGGCAAACGCCGCCACTGACAACACGCTGAAAATCGGGACCCTGTATTCAAGGTTGTAGATGAATTGGGTGTCGCCGCCGATCGGCGTAAAGAAGCGCCGAGCCAGAACCACGTTACAGTTTGCCGATGGCGTTTCGGTGCAATTGCCTTCGGGCGCTTCGAATGTAAAGTTGCGAAGCACGCTTGGATCAACCGTCCCCACCGGAGCGTCAATAAATTTGGTTTGGTCGGCAGGATCAATCACTTTCGCCGCCACATTGCGTGTTGACAGGAAAGAATCCGCCGGAACTACAGGTGAAATCGAGCGGAAGTTGTATCCGCGAATATCGTATTCGCCTCCGAGGAAAAACCTTTCGAACAGCGGAATGCCGCCGACAAACGACAGGGTTTGCGTCGTGAATGGCGTGCCGAATGTGCGGATGTGATCGGCGCGAACGCGCATCGCCACCACATGCGGTTTGTCGGAACGACGGCGGAAAACCGGCCTGAAGAATTGATACTCCAGCGACGGCGAGAACGTATTGACATCGCCTCCCAGAACGCCGCCCGACAGTGAAAAGCCCAGGAACAGACTCTGACCATTGGTCGGATCCAGATAGGCATTCTTGGTGTTGTAATAAACCGAAGGAGTGACACGACTGGTCAAAATTCGCGGTTGAGTGAACGTCACCGGAATATCGTTTGTCGGATCAGCGTCGGTGTTGACCTTGGGGTCTTCGATGCTGCTGGTTGACAGGGAATAAGACAACCCGAGCCGCGTCGAACGCGCGAACTGCGGAAACTTCCTGGTAAAGAGCGCCATCGGCCCCGAAATGCTGACCGTTCCGCCAGCCGAACGCTGTGTGAACAGCGTGTCAGCGTCAATGGATGACAATCCAAAGAAACTGGCTTGCAGAATCTGGTTGGCCTGGGCGAAGTTGAATCCCTGCCCAACGTATTGGTATTTCGATGCAAAGAGCTGGAATCCCAACTGAATCGGTTTTCCGAACAGGTAAGGTTCGGTAAAACCGAATTGAGCTGCGACCTGGCGGTTTCCGCCCGAAAGGGAAACGCTCAAACTCTCGCCATAACCGAGCAGGTTATTGGTCGAATAAGTCAGTCCGAAGAAGCTGCCGGCAAAACCCGAAACGCCGCCGTTCAACTGGATTTCCTGACGCCCGCGCTCTTTGACCTGAAGGTCAATGTCAACTGTCTGGTTGCGGTCGTCGGTTCGAGTGATGGCGTCCTTCTCCTTGACCTCTTCGAACAATCCCAACTGGTTCAGGCGCAGGATCGAAAAATCCCACAGGCGTTTGTTGTACGGATCGCCTTCGTTCAGGGCGACTTCGCGGCGCAACACGACATCGCGCGTGTTGGTGTTGCCGATGAATTCCAGACGGCGAAGCGTGAACTGTCGGCCTTCGTCAACTTCCAGCGTGATTTCGATTTCGCCTTCATCCGGTTTTGAGTCAATGAACTTGGGGATGAAATCAACGCTTGCCTGAATGTAGCCGTACTGGCCGTAAAGGTCTTTGACACCCTTGAAGACATTTTCCTGAATCTTCTTGGCGTCAACCCAATCGCCTTCTTGCAAACCGGACACCGCTTTGACAATGCCGGGTTGAAGGATTGTCACGCCCTTCTCTTCGACTTTTGTGATCTTGTAACGGCGACCGACTTCGATCGGAATGGTTACCTTCAGACCGGGGCCGGTTTTGGACAGACCCGGAATCGGAATGATGAATCCGCCTCTGACCGTGCCTGCGTCTTCGACCTGCGGTTCGCCGATCTTCGCCTGCAGGTAACCTTTTGAGCCCAGATAAAATCTGACGCGTTCCAGATCGTCCAGAAGTTTGTCGCGAAAATAAATGTCTTTGGACGTGAAGGTCGAAAGGAAACCGGCTTCTTTTACCAGCTTCATCGCTCCGCGCAATCGGCGTTGCGAAAAACCGTCGCGGTCGCCGGTAAATTCGATTTCCTTGATGCGGACGCGCGCGCCTTCCTCAACGTCAAAGATCAGTGCGACAGTCGTTGCCGAAATGTCTTCGACCTCGATCTGAACTTGAGCATCAGGATGTCCTTTTTCCGCCAGCAAATCTTTCAAAACATTACGCGCGCCATTGGCTTTTGCCGGATCGAATTGCGATTCCTTGCTGACCTGCACGCGACGTTCTTTGAAACGGGTAAGCACTTCGCTTTCAGTCGCCGATTTCAATCCCCGATACTGCAAGTCGCGAATGATCGGGTACTCTTTGACCTGAAAGATGATGATCTTGCCGCCTCGCGGGCCGTCTTCGACGTAAAGTTTGGT
>CAYRQB010000099.1:0-7876 GCA_964426025.1 uncultured Heliomicrobium sp. | reverse complement strand
GATCAAACAGCCCCATTTGAAGAATCGCCTGCAAATCGCGCTGAGCAAGATTGATGTCATAACGATCCTGCGGCTTGCTCTGCACGTAATAAAGGATTGATTCACGTGGGATTCGGCGGTTGCCGCGAATTTCCACGTCTTCAACAAAAACGTCCTGATTTTGTGAAAATGCCGGACGGACTGAAACGAGAGTTACGAAAACGAGTATCAGTGCGCTTGCCAAAAAGGTAATGCGCTTGGTCATGAAGCTTCTCCCACCTATGTTAATCGTTCAGGAGTTGGCGCTGTCCGAAGTTGTCAGCGATTTTGGCCGCGCGCACACTACCCTGCGCGGCTATCAGACATTGCCCAGCAAATCCCAATTGAAAAGGAATGCTGAAAAGCACGCTCCATGAACGATCTACATTGCCAAGATTGCAGTGCTAATTTTTAAGGTTGCGTATTATACGCAAAGAGTCCGGTATTGAATAGTCATCGGTCAGACTTGTCAACCGTCCCGCTGATTCATTTTGCCTCAACCGATTAAATTTCTGCTGAGGGGGTGCTGGACACAGAAAAACCACGAATTTACGCGAAGAAGCACGAGCGAGAACATCAATTGTGATCTTTCGTGGCGATTCGAGTGAACTCGTGGTTATGAAGTTCAATGCACCAGGACTTCGTCCACATCCGTAAGCTCTTCATCGAGCAGCGGGCGAATGCCGAGGGAATTGTCTTCCAGAGAAATTTCGATCATCGAAGCTCCGGTCAGTCGTCCCTGAATCAAGGCTTCAGACAACGGGTCTTCGACATATTTTTGCAATGCGCGTCGCAAAGGACGAGCGCCATAACTGCGATCAGTGCAGGTTTGTTCGACAATCCAACGCCTGGCGTCCTCTGTCAGTTGAATTTGAATCCGGCGATGCCGCAGCGTTTGATTTATTTGCTCGGCCAGCAAGCCGATGATGTTCAACAAATCGTCATCGCTGAGCGGTTCAAAGACTATGATTTCGTCCAGGCGATTGATGAATTCCGGGTTGAAGGTTTCGCGCACGGCGGCCATCACGCGGTCTTCGGTTTTAGCCTGAGCGTCCTGCCGCGACGAATGGAACCCGACGTGGCCGCCTTTGTTGACGAAGCGCGCGCCGATGTTCGAGGTCATAATCACTATGACGTGTTTGAAATCAACCGTATTGCCAAGAGCGTCGGTCAACATGCCGTCTTCGAAAACCTGCAACAGTATGTTGAAAATGTCCGGATGAGCTTTTTCGATTTCGTCCAGCAGCAACACAGAATAAGGATTGCGGCGAACGCGCTCGGTCAGTTGGCCGCCTTCTTCATAACCGACATAACCCGGCGGCGAGCCAATCAACTTTGAAACCGCATGCTTTTCCATGAACTCAGACATATCGAACCGAATCATCGCCCGTTCCGAACCGAACAGGAAATCGGCGAGCGAGCGGGCGACTTCTGTTTTGCCAACGCCGGTCGGGCCTAAAAACATGAATGACCCGACGGGGCGGTTCGGATTTTTCAATCCGGCTCGCGAACGGCGAATGGCTCTGGCCAGCGCCGAAATAGCCGAATCCTGGCTGACAATCCGCCTGTGCAATTCGTCTTCGATGCGCAGAAGCTTGGTCGCTTCCTCTTCCTGCAAGGCCGAAACCGGAATGCCTGTCCAGCGCGAAATCACGTCTTCGATATCCTGACGGACAACTAATGCGGCGACGTTTTCATATTCCAGCGGCTCGTAATATTGCGGAGTTCGACGCGCGCTGGAATAGATTCGGTCGCGGTCGCGCATATCGCTGCGGTAATCGCTTCTGAAATCGCCGCGAGATTCTCCCCTCGCGTCTCGATGCCAGCGCGGGGGCGGAGGAACGTATCCGCTTTCGCGTTGCACGCGAAGTTTGACGTGCGCTCCGGCTTCGTCAATCACATCAATCGCCTTGTCCGGCTGGAATCGCTCCGGCAGGTAACGGCTCGATTGATAGACGGCGGCTTCGATGGCTTCGTCGCTGTATCGCACGTTGTGATAAGACTCGTAACGATCTTTGATGCCTTCCAGAATGCCTACGGTTTCGGCTTCGTTCGGCACTGCAACTTTGACAGATTGGAATCTGCGTTCCAGCGAACGGTCGCGCTCGATTGATTTGCGGAATTCAGCCGGAGTCGTCGCGCCGATGCATTGAATTTCTCCGCGCGACAATGCCGGTTTCAGAATGTTGGCTGCGTCCAGACTGCCTTCGGCGGAACCCGCGCCGATCAGCGTGTGAATCTCGTCTATGAAAATGACGTACTGCGGATTTTCCATCAACTCGCGCATGATCGTCTTCATACGCTCTTCAAACTGGCCGCGATACTTTGTGCCCGCAACCACCAGACTCAGATCGAGCGCCAGTATTCGTTTGTCAACCAGGAACGACGGCACTTCGCAGTTGATGATTCGTTGAGCCAGGCCTTCGACAATGGCTGTTTTGCCCACGCCTGGTTCGCCGATCAGCACCGGATTGTTTTTTGTTCGTCGGCAAAGAATCTGGATCACGCGGTCAATCTCTTCTTCGCGCCCGACCAACGGATCCAGCTTGCCTTCCAGAGCGTCGGCTGTCAGGTCGCGGCAGAATTCAAACAGGTGCGGCGTGTCTTTGCGCTGATGAGCATTGCGTTCCATGTTGGCCTGCCGCATCAAATCCTGTCTGATGTCGGACAGCCGCAAGCCGCGTTCATACAAAATTTCAGCGGCGACTGAATTCTCTTCGCGCAATAACCCAAGCAGTAAATGTTCGGTGCCGATGTGACGATTTCCCAGCCGTTCGGATTCTTCAGCCGCGAAGGCCAACACGCGTTTGGCGTCGCCGGACAATGGCAGGTCAATGTTGTTGGGGATTCGTTCGCGCAATACTGAACGACCTTCGATCTCGCGCCGTATGGATTCGACTGTGGCGTGCGAGCGGTGAAAAAAACGGTAGGTCAAATTTTTGTCTTCGCGAATCAACCCAAGCAGGATGTGTTCGGCCTCAATTTGAGTAGCGCCGAACTGACTTGCTTCATAACGCGCGAAAAAAATGACGCGGCGTGCTTTTTCGGTATAACGTTCGAACATCCGAAACCTACTGCGATATTTCCAAGTTCTGAGTCCCTGTGTTTGTGGGAGCGCCGTCAGAATCAACTCATGCGAGCGTTCGATGATGAGAAACTCGTTCGTTTCCATTGGCGGCGCTGATTGAAGACTCAATTAGTTTGCCATTTTCCAATCGCAACACGCGATCACAAATCGAAGCCAGTCGAATGTTGTGAGTGACAATGATAGCAGTCAATTGTTCTTCAAGCTGCAATTGCCTCAACAACAAATGAATGGATTCGCCGGTATGTTCATCCAGATTGCCTGTCGGTTCGTCGGCCAGCAATAAAACCGGAGAACAAACCAAAGCTCTTGCTAAAGCGACTCGTTGGCATTCGCCGCCGGAAAGTTCTCCGGGACGATGCTCGGAACGAGCCGACAACCCAACGCGATGTAGAAGTTCGCGAGCGCGAGTAGCAGCCTCGCGTTTCGCAGTGCCATTGATCAACAACGGCATCATCACGTTCTCGGTGGCGGAGAACTCAGGAAGCAAATGGTGAAATTGAAAGACGAATCCGATCTGCCGGTTGCGAAAGCGCGCCAAGTCTAGCTCAGCATTTTTTGACAAGTCAAACTCGCCAACTTTTATGTTGCCAGATGTTGGCCGATCCAATCCGCCGAGCAGATGCAGCAATGTTGATTTGCCCGCGCCCGAAGCTCCGACGACGGCGATCATCTCGCCTCGCGCGACTTCCAGATTCAGATTGCGAAAGATCACAATCTCTTCAGCGCGCCCGGAATAAACTTTTGTCAGATTGTCGGCGCGAATCAAAAACTCTTTCGGGTTATTTCGATTCGACGCGATTGATTGATCCATCAGCCAATGAAATGAGAAAGGGAAAATTGCCCAACGGCGAACGCGTTTCAATGTAAACGCCGTGCTCGTTCAGCGAAGTTGCGCTGGCGATCAACGGCAATTGATCCAGCGCCGCGACGTTTGCGGGAATGACCGATTGCCCGAACCAGCGAGCCAGCGAAACCATCATCTCGTTGGTTTCGTCTCTGGCCGTCGAATAGCCCAGAATTGGCGCGGGCTGTGACGGGTGATCGGTCAGAGCAAACTGGCGCGAAGCTTTCAGGTTTTGCCCGGCGCGATGCGTTGCGATCAAATTGACGAGTTGTTCGCGATTTCCGACCGCCATAAAATTGCCGATGAAAACCGCCGAACCGCGCGACGCTTCGCTGGAATTCAAAATCTCGAAACCGGCGAAATCTTCGCGCTCGATGTTGGCGATGCGTTTGTCCTGAAACTGCGTCAAAACATTTTCGGCCAATTTCGCCAGCATGATTTGATCGCGCGAGGCGATCAGCCAGACGCGATTTTGCGGTTCTTTGGTCAAATTGAAACTCGCAATCTGGTTGCCGATGGCAGAGCCTGCAAGTTCGGATGATTTGGCTCCGAACGCCGCTTCGCGCATTCCCAAGATGAATTGATGCAGCAGGAAGCTCTGAGCGACATCAACGCGCGACGAGATTGCTTTTTCGGTTTCGTCAATCGTCCGACTCGGATTGACGACGTTGTAAACGGTGATTTCGCGCGCAGCTTGTGGAATCAAACTCAAAACGCTCGGCTCTTGGTCATCAGCCTTGACGATTGCTTTCAGCTTGTCGGTCAGTTCGGGTTTGAACAATACCGAGTAACGATCAACAAACTGGCCGTTTTCAAAACTGCTGCTGTAAACCAATCCGTCGCAGGTTCGATTTGAAAATTCCGTGAAGACTTCGCCAACGGCTCCGGCCAGCGCCGCTTTGCTGACAACACCGCCGGCAGCAATATAAGTTCCAAAGCGCATCAATCGCTTGACTCCTTCGGCTGTGACGAAACCGAAGGCCGCGGGTTTGTCGCCGACTGTTGGTCGCGCTTTTTGCAGGTAAAAGTTATTGATCATCGAAGGCTGACGCCGCGAGATGGTCATCAGGCAATCGCGGATCGAGTCAATGTTGTTGGACAAAATCCAGGCGTCGTTGATCTGGGCTGAAAACAATTCCCGCTCGGAATTGACGGCGTCGCGGTAAACGGTGACGGGCAATCCAGCCTGCTCGACAGCGTTTCTGGTCGTTTCGCCGAATAATCCGACGGCGATTTCCGGCAGCCGCTTTTCAATGACGGACTTCAAACCTTTTTCGTTTCCGTGCGCCAGCGCTATTAACGCGAATCGGGGTTTGACTGCTTCGCCGCGAACTTCCAGACCGGTGACGGCAATGGCTATTTGAGCCTGCGAGAAAACAGCGGCTTCGCTATTGCCAGCCAAACCCATCAACCAACCAAACTCTCCCGCTTTCCCCAAATTGCTGAGCTTGTCTGAGATTCCATACGCCGGAGCAACCTGCTGCCATGCTTTGCTTGAAGACAATTGATTGATCAATTGCGGCAGACTGGAAATCTCCAAATATCCGAGCGCGGATTCGGGAACATATGTGGCGATTTCAACCCGTTCGGGTCGCCGAATGTAAATCCAGCCGCCAGCCGTCAATAACAACGCAGTCAGCAATGCCAGAGTAATTTTTGTAGCAGTAGATTTCAGCATAACTATCCAAATCAGACGTACTGAGATAGTAACCGGCGACAGCGCGTCAGCCAACAGCGATCAATCGTAAAACCGACCGCGATTTTTAAGAGGCTGCCTTTTTCCGGCCAAGGCATTATAATTCAAATATTAACCCACTCAGTTCGTGTTGGAGTGCCCGCTCCAACCTTGGATAGAAACTCGATGGGATTGATCGGCTGAAGCTTTCGCCGAACGCCATTGACCCCGTCTTTTCCTTACAAGGAGGCTAAACTATGGCTTACACTTACGAAGAACTGAAACACAAAACCGTCGCTCAACTCCGCGAAATTGCCCGCGGCATCGAATCCGAAACGATCAAAGGTTATTCCCAACTCAACAAGGAACATCTGATCGCCGCAATCTGCAACGCCTTGAATATTGATATGCACGTGCATCATCAGATTGTCGGCATCAACAAATCCGAGATCAAAGCTCAACTGAAATCCCTGAAACAGGAGCGCGACAAAGCTCTGGCCGCGCACGATCACCAGCAACTAAAAGCAGTTCGCCGTGAAATGCACCATCTGAAAGTCAAACTGCATCACGCGATGGTTTGATGATGAAAGCATAAAGTGTGGAGTCCGCGCTTCAGCGTGCAACACCTTCAACCAGCACACTGAAGCGCGGACTCTGAATCATTTACTTGTCGCGATAATTGAGCGGCGGTTTTTGATTGGCAGGAATTCGCGATCGGTATTCGTGACCGGCGCGGCGTTTGTTGAAATCGGCTTTTGCGGCTTCGATCAGCTTCGAATCCTGAAGCAGATCAATCGCCGTCAGCGTCAGCGTTTTGGCTGCCACTATCATTCCTTTCCGGCCAATGTTCGATCCGGTGCATGCGACGGCTTGCCAACTGTGACCGGGAGTGCCTGGAACATATGTCGCCGTGCGAAACTCCGTCGTCGGAACGATCCAACTGACATCCGAAACGTCTGTCGAACCTGAACTGACGCCGCCTTCCATCTCTCGCACGACTTCCTGGCTTCCAAGCGGCAAAGCTCCATCCAGCGAAAACGTCTGGCGCAATTTTTCTGCGAACGACAATTCTTCGGCTGAATATTTGATGCCGCCGATCGCTCGCAGATTTTTATCAACTACTTTGGCCAAAGGTTCGTTGGGCAATTCGTTGTAAACGCTGCCGACCAGTTCCATTTCCATCCTGGTTTCAGTCGCCAAGGCTCCGGCTTCGGCGCATTTGATTATGCGCGACCAGATGCCGTCGAGCGCTGGCATGCTCGGGTGGCGGGCGTACATATAAATTTCGGCGAAGTCCGGCACGACGTTCGGAGCTTCGCCTCCGCGCGTGATGATGTAATGCAACCGTGTAGTTTGCGGCACGTGTTCGCGCAACATATCCACCGCGTGAGCCGTCAACATCACGGCATCCAGAGAAGAACGACCTTTGTCAGGCGCTCCAGCTGCGTGCGAAGCCTGACCGTAAAAGCGAAACTTTGCGGTTATATTCGCCAGCGAACTTTTCAAACTGGCGCTGTTGGCGTCGCCGGGATGCCAGGCCAGCGCGACGTCCAGATCGTTGAACACGCCCGCTCGCGCCATGAAAACTTTCCCCGCGCCGCCTTCTTCCGCCGGAGTGCCGTAAAAACGAATTGTGCCGCTGAGCTTCTTTTCCGACAGATACTCTTTCAACGTGATTGCCGCCAATGCCGATCCCACGCCAAAAAGGTTGTGGCCGCATCCGTGACCCGGCGCTCCGTCTGCTCTGGTTTTCTTTTCAGCCGTGAACGCTTCCTGCGACAAACCCGGCAAAGCGTCGTATTCGCCCAGAATCCCGATGACGGGTTTTCCCTGACCGAAACTGGCGACAAAAGCGGTCGGAATGCCAGCGATGTTTTCCTGAAGCTGGAACCCGGCGGCGCGCAATTCGGCTTTCAGCAAATCGGAGCTTTGCTTTTCCTTGTATCCGACTTCGGCAAATTCCCAGATGCGGCGCGAAAGCTGGCCGAAATGTTCAGCGCGAGCGTCAATCTTTTTCAGAACTTCATCGCGGTCGGCGAATCGAGAGTTGTTGGCGGCGACAGAGGGCAAACCATGATTGCTCAGAATCAAAATAAGCCCGCAACAGTAGAGCAATAAGCGGCGGTTCTGCATAGCCTGTAACCTTTCATGTCGAAAAGATTGGATTGTCGAATTGATTGGCACTACCGGGATTTCTGTGGGTGAAAACTGCATCTGCGGCTTTGCCGCCTGATGTGCGGAAGGTCTTTGA
>CAYRQB010000098.1:0-18398 GCA_964426025.1 uncultured Heliomicrobium sp. | reverse complement strand
TGTTTCTACGCTTGCGGCTGAAAGAAGGCGTCAACCTGCTCGACCACGAACGACGTTTCGGCGTGAAGGTAACCGAGCGATACGCCGACGAACTTGCTCGGCTGAACGAAGCAGGCTTGATCGAACTCAACAACGACACTCTGAAGATTTCTCGCGCTGGCACGGTGCTGGCAAATGAAGTCTTCGCGGCATTTGTTTAACTTCTCCCACGAAGTCACACAAAGAAGACACGAAGAAAGGCAAAAAAGAAGTAGACAGGATTTACAAGATTGAACAGGATTGGCTTCACTTGGATTCACCCTAACCTGGACAAGCCGGAACCAAACACAAAGTGTCAAAGGATCAAAGGGACAAAGAATCAAAACCAAAAAGAACTTTGAACCTTTGCCCCTTTGTGTTGAAATTTCCTGCCAGAAAAAGCAACGATTTCACGGTTTAGACTCTAAATCTTCATCCTGTAAATCCTGTCTAAAAGTTTTTCTTCTCTTCGTGCTTCTTCGTGTGGCTTCGTGGGCAAGGCAACTATGAAACTAATTGACCTAAGAAGCGACACAGTCACCAAACCCACCGCAGCCATGCGCCGCGCAATGGCCGAAGCTGAAGTCGGCGACGACGTTTACGGCGAAGACCCAACCGTCAACCGCTTGCAGGAACGCGCGGCGGAACTCTTTGGCAAAGAAGCCGCGCTGTTTGTTCCGTCGGGAACGATGGGCAATCAGATTTGCGTCAAGCTTCATACTCGACCGGGAACCGAAATCATCCTCGAAGAACGCAGTCACATTTTCAATTACGAGATGGGCGCGGCAGCGGCGTTTTCGGGTGTGACTTGCCGACCGGTTCGCGGCGAAGACGGATTGCTCAACTGGGATTTGATTGCTGGCAGCATCCATCACATCGCGCCGTAATACGTGACGCCGACTTCGCTGGTTGCGCTGGAAAATTCGCAAAACATGGCTGGCGGATCGGTAATGCCGTTATCGGCAATGAACGAGGTTTGCGAACGCGCGCACGCGCTGGGTTTGCCGGTTCATCTGGACGGAGCGCGCGTGTTCAACGCTGCGCTGGCTTTGAAAACTTACGTCGCCGAAATCGCTCGGCCATTCGATTCGGTGATGTTCTGTTTGTCGAAAGGTCTTGGCGCGCCGATCGGTTCGTTGATCGTCGGCGGAAAAGATTTCATCAAAGAAGCCGTCAGCGTTCGCAAAATGCTCGGTGGAGGAATGCGTCAGGTCGGCGTGCTGGCCGCTGCGGGAATGATCGCGCTGGAAGAATCGCCTAAGGCATTGGTCGAAGATCACGCCAACGCCAAACGTCTGGCGGAAGGTTTGGCGGAACTCAGCGGCGTGAAGATTGATCCCGAACGCGTGCGAACGAACATCGCTATCTTCGACATTGCGGCGACAGGGATTTCAACAGCGCAGATGACAGCGGAATTGAAAGCTCGCGGAGTGCTGGCCAACGGCATCAATGCGCGAGAGATGCGAATGGTCACGCATTACGATGTCAGCCGAGAAGACATTGAACAGACGATCAAAATCACGAAAGAAATCTTGGGGAGGTAGACAGGATTCACAGGGTTTTTCAGGATTGATTTCGTTCGGCTTTATCCTGGTAAATCCTGTAAATCCTGTCGGAAAGTTTTTTGTCGGAAAGAAAACCAATCATCGCCATTGACGGCCCGGCTGGCGCGGGCAAAAGCACGATTGCCAAAATGCTGGCTCGGCAACTTGGTTATCTGTTCATCAACACCGGAGCGATGTATCGCGCCGTTGCCTGGAAAGCTTTGCAATCGAACATCAGGCTGGAAGATTCAGACCGCGTCGGCAAACTCGCCGAAGATTCGTTGATCGAATTGACCGGTTCGGTTGACGCCATGCGAGTGTTAATTGATGGCCGCGACATCACCGATGAAATCGCCACGCCAACTATCAGCCAGGCAGCTTCCCTTGTTTCGGCGATTCCGGCAGTGCGCCGCGCGCTGGTCGCCCGGCAACAGGAAATGGGACTAGCGGGCGGCGTGGTGATGGAAGGCCGCGACATTGGCACTCGTGTTTTCCCTGACGCAGAAATCAAAATCTATCTGGATGCTTCGGCGGAAGCTCGCGCCGAGCGGCGTCACACCGACGATCTGGCCAAAGGCGTCAACACGGGTTCGCTGGTGACGACTCAAAACGAAATCGAAGAGCGCGATCATCGCGATAAAACCCGCGCGGATTCTCCACTTGAACAAGCCACAGACGCGGTTTACGTTGATTCTTCAAAACTGACGATTGACGAAGTCGTCGAAGAAATTCTCGATCTGGTCTCCGGCAAAACCGATTGCTGATAATTCATGTTCACAGGCATCATCGAAGAACTCGGAACGATTCGCAAAATTTCAACTGCGTCAGATGGCGCAAGGTTGGAGGTTTCTGCTCGCGTGGTTTTGACCGACGCCGGACTCGGCGACAGCATTGCGGTCAACGGCGTCTGCCTGACCGTCGTTGATAAATCGAGCGAATGGTTTGCGGCGGACGTGTCGGCGGAAACTTTGCGACGGACGAGTTTGAAGCAGGCTCAAACCGGAACGCGCGTCAATCTGGAACGGGCGATGGCCGCGTCGTCGCGATTCGGCGGCCACATCGTTCAAGGTCACGTTGACGGCACAGGCGAATTCCAGGGAGCGAAGGCCAGCGGCGACGGCTGGGTCGTGCGAATTGGCTTTCCGGCGCAACTGGCGCGTTACATTGTCGAAAAAGGTTCGATCACCGTTGACGGTATCAGTTTGACTGTGGCGGCGCTCGGTGATGACTGGTTCGAGATTGCCGTCATTCCGCACACGTGGAAAGCGACGAACCTCGGCGCGTTACAGCATGGCGCGGCGGTCAATCTGGAAGTTGACATCATCGCCAAATACGTCGAGCGGATGTTGACGGCTTACACTGAACCAAAGAGCAAACTGACTCTGGAAAAACTGGAAGAACTTGGTTATTGAAACCACATGGCATTTGCAACCATTGAACAAGCTATCGAAGACACACGCTCAGGACGGATGGTCATCATCGTGGACGACGAAGACCGCGAAAACGAAGGCGATTTGTCCTGCGCCGCCGAAAAAGTGACGCCTGAGATCATCAACTTCATGGCGCGCGAAGGACGCGGTTTGATCTGTCTGCCGATGACCGAAGATCGTTGCAATGAATTGCGCCTGCCGTTGCAGGTTTCGGAAAACGAAAACGGGACGCAATTCGGAACGGCTTTCACCGTTTCCATCGAAGCGCGCGTCGGCGTGACCACAGGCATTTCCGCCGCCGACAGAGCCAGAACGATTTTGACGGCGGTTGATCCGAAATCGAAAGCGTCAGACCTGGTTCGTCCGGGTCACATTTTTCCGCTTCGCGCGCGGCGCGGAGGCGTGTTGATGCGTCCGGGTCAGACCGAAGCCAGCGTTGATCTGGCGCGATTGGCCGGGCTGACGCCTGCGGGCGTGATCTGCGAAATCATGGGCGATGACGGAGCTATGTCGCGATTGCCCGATCTGGAACGATTCGCCGCCAAACACGGCCTGAACATCATCTCGGTCGCCGACCTGATCCGTTACCGCATTCAAAAAGAAGTCAACGTTCGTCGCGTCGCCGAAGCCATTGTGCCGACGGTTCACGGCGAATTTCGCGCAGTGGCTTTTGAAAACCTGCTCAATGACGAAGTCCATCTGGCAATGGTCATGGGCGAAATCAAACCCGACGAACCGGTTCTGGTTCGCGTTCACACTCAATCGGTTTTGAGCGACGTGTTCGGCAGTTTGCGCGACAGCCACGGCGAACAATTGCAGGTCGCGCTCAATCACATCAAACGCGAAGGGCGCGGCATAGTGCTTTATCTGAAACAGGAAATGCGCGGAGTCGGGCTGGCCGATCAATTGAGAATGTATCGCGAACCGGGCGTCAACGAACGAGACGCTTCCTCAACAGAGGAAAATAAAAATTCAATGCCGGACATTCGCGATTACGGAACGGGCGCGCAAATATTGCGAGAGCTTGGCGCGCGAAAACTGATGTTGCTTTCAAATCATCCGCCGAAGCTGCACGCGCTGGAAGGCTTTGAACTGGAAATAGTCGGCCACGTTCCCCTGACCAACTGAATTCATTTCGACTGGCCGAAGCGCAAGGTCGAATCTTCGGTGACGCTGGATTGAGATGCGCTTGCCGCCTTGTCTTCCAGATCATTCGTCGTATTGCTGGCAATGTAGCTGGCCGGCGGAACGGCGGAAACAGGCGTCGCGTATGGCATTGAGTAAGTGTAACCCGGTTCTTGCGCGACAGGCTCTTCCGGTTCCGGCTGAAGTTTCGGCACGAAGAAAAGGCCGTTGATCAAATGCCCAACTCCACGCGCTACCGGAATGAATCCCAACATCCAAAGCAATTGTAAAACAGGAGCCAGTCCTGTGATCTGCGTCCCCGTTTGCAGCAATATGGTTTGTTCAATGCTGCCAATCAATCCCGAATTCGCCGCCGCATTCAGCAATTGATACCAAACCGCCATCCACGCGCCGCCGCCGAAGATCGAAATCGTTGCTTGCTGCAAACTGTATTTGCGAGTGTTCGCCGCGCGGACTCTGTGAAGAGCTTTGTCAACCGCTCGTCTGACGTTCTTATTAACTTCGCGCGTAACCTCGGCAACGATTGTCTGCGGATGAATCGGCATCGAAGTTGAAGATGACTGGGAAGAAGTCGAAGGATTCTGATCGAAGCGTTTGGTGTTTTTGAAAGACATACCCGCCTGCTCAAACCCTGCTCGCAGCGAAGAGCCCAGGTCTTTCAGATCGCTTTTGAGCGTTTCAAAATCCAGCGGGCCGCGCGTTTTGCCTTCCATCGCGTCCAGAATCACTCCCAGATTCATTCCACAGGTTCGGCAATAACGCTGACCTTCAACAGCAGAGTTGGCGCATCGGGGGCAGAACATAGCCATGATCTTTTCTCCTTGATTGGAGCGCGAGTCTCCTTGATTGGAGCGCGGGCATCCTGCCCGCCTACATCAATCAATAACATTCGATAACATTTTTCGATATTGCCAATTATGAACCGTCATTGGCGCGCATTCGCAACTGCTGACAATAACGATTGCCTGCCGCAGTTAGTTCTTCCCTTTTCGCTTACCGCGCGGTTTGACGTAGCTGGCGCGGACTACTGTTTTGATATTGCCGCGCACGTTGAAATCGCCTTCCAGATGGAATTCCAGCGGATCGCAAGCCGCGACGAAATCGTCCCGAATGACGTTGACCACGTGTTCGTGAAAGATTTTCACGTCGCGAAAGGAATTGATGTAAAGCTTCAGCGATTTCAATTCGATGCAGCGCCGGTTCGGCACATATCGCAAATGCAACGTCGCGAAATCAGGAAAATCCGAAAACGGACAGATCGCCGTGAATTCCGGGATGGTGAAATCAATCTCGATTCGCTTGCCCGCGTGTTCGTAAGCAAAGGTGTCCAGCGGAACCAGATTCATCTCCGCGCGCGGCGTCGAGCGAATTTCCAGATGCTGTTCGGGCGAAACTTCGATCAACTTTTTCGACTTCTTCTTCGACAAGATATTAGCTCCTAAAAGTCACTCTGAAACCTCAGATGGACACGGATCAACACAGATGGACACAGATTTAATCGGGAAAACGAACTGCGTTAATCCCTGGTCTATGCTTTTCAGATTTTATCTGTGTTCATCCGTGTATATCCGTGTTTATCTGTGGTTCAGGTTCAGTCCCCAATTACTTCTGCAACTCTTCCACAATCTCTGCCGCGATCTTTCTTGCTGTTTCAAGTTCTTCCGGCGCCAGCGAAATCGCAGCGACTACCGCGTGGCCTCCGCCGCCGTAACGTTCGCAGATGGCCGCCAGATCATGCGTTCGCGGGCGCGGCGACCATGGATTCGATCCGACTGAAATCTTCGACCGAAACGACGACTGGCTGACGCTGACGCTGTAAGTGACCGACGGATGCAGATAATAAGGAATGAACTTGCTGTAACCTTCCATGTCGTGGCCGACGACATCGAAAAATACAACCGTTCCCGACACGCGCGCAGCCTGTTTGATTATCTCCATCGAACGCCAATGACGTTCGAGAAGCGGTTCAATGCGTTCAATGACATAAGGCTGTCGGGCGACTTCGCTCATTGCTTTGTGCTGCAGGTCAGTGATGATGCGTTCGATGAACTGCGACTCGCGAGTGTTTTCAATTACCAGTCCTAGCTTCAGCGCGTCGGCTGTCATCTCCACAGGTTCGGCGGCGTTTTCGTACAGCGCGCCGTCAATCTTGTTCGCCCAATGAATCAGCTCGCTCATCGGCGCGGCGTCGAAACCGAAATTCCGCGCTCCAATATCGGCTATGAACTTTGTGCAGGATTTGTAGCCGGCGTCAACGAATTTTTTGCCGCTGGTGTCGGCCTTGAATTGAGCTTCGTCTTCGTCGGTCAGAAAAGCGCTCTTGTGATGATCGAACCACCAGGTCAGTTTCGGCGAATTGCAAAACTTGAAATCAACTATGGCATTTTCGTCGCCGTCGAAAATGGATTCGTCAAACAAAGCTCCGGCGCGATGCATCATCGGCTGATAAGCGCGCTCCCAGCCGGGATTGATTCTCTCTTCGTAAAAGCGTGAAAAGACGGCGGCTGACGAAGCGCCGTCGAAACAGTTTCCGTGATAACAAACCTTCAGTTTTTTCATTCGTGATTGCTGATCGCTTTCTCTTTATGATTTTTCAGGCAAGGGCTGTCGCCAGTGAAAGACAGATTATGCAGTCAGATGGCGGCGATGCAAGCCGATCGAGAATCGGAAAATCAACCTGCGCGGAGTAGTTGCCGCGCTTCCCGGTTCGGTATACCCTCTGTTACCCGGCTGACAAAGTTCTTCGGGTTTGCCGGATATAATCCATATGCAGTTTAATTTTTGAATTGGTGTAAGTGGGTTGTTGTCAGCGAGCAAGATGCTCGCGCTCCATTATTCACGCGAGAGGTCGTTTATGTTTCTTTGGCGTCAACTGAAGCAAAGCGTTTTGGGCGCTTTGCTATTAGGTAGTTTGGCATTCGTTGTTTCCGCGCAAATTCCGAATCCGGTCAATCTTTCGGCTCAACTCGATCCGAATCCGGTCAAGGCCGGTCAAAGCGCGAAAGTCGTCATTACAGCCAAAATTGATAAAGGCTGGCATTTGTATTCGTTGACGCAACCTCCCGGCGGACCGCGTCCGACGCGCATCACCATTGACGAAACCGGCCCGTTCAAAGCCGACGGCAAACCGACTCAGCCAAAACCGAAAGTCGCAGCCGATCCGAATTTTTCTCTGCCCGGTCAACCGTTTATGACCGAAACCTTCGACGGGCAGGCGGTTTTCACTTTGCCGATCAAAGTCGCCGCTGACGCTCCGGTCGGCGCGCAGAAACTGATCGTCAAATTTTACTTTCAGGTTTGCGATGATCAGCAATGCCTGCCGCCTCGCACCAGGCCGATTGAAGTTGACGCGATGATCGCCGCTGCCAACGCGAAGATTTTGCCCGTGCCGACGCCGGAATCCACGCCATCTGCTTCGCCGACTGCTGAAGCTACGGCTTCGCCGACTCCTGACGCCGCAATCGGTGGAACAACCGCTCCGCCCGCGGGCGGAAATGTGACCGATGACGAAGCCGCCAGCGATTTGAAAAATCGCGGACTGTTCGGCTTTATCTGGTTTGCCATTATTCAGGGATTGCTGGCTCTGCTGACGCCGTGCGTGTTTCCCATGATTCCGATCACGGTTTCGTTCTTCACCAAGCGCGAAAAACGAACCAGCCGTCAGGCTGTCGGTCAGGCGACGTTTTTTTCCGTCGGCATTATTTTGACTTACACGGTTTTGGGATTGGCTCTGGCGTTATTGGCCGGACCGACTGGTTTGACCAAACTGGCTGCGAATCCGTGGATGAATCTGTTCCTGACTTTGCTGTTCGTCGTCTTTGCTTTGAACCTGTTCGGCATGTTTGAAATCCGCGTGCCGTCAGGATTGGTTTCAAAGCTGGACGCGCAGGCCAACAAAGGCGAAGGCGGCCAAACCTTCGCCACGATTCTGATGGGCATCACCTTCACGCTGACTTCGTTCACCTGCACGACGGCTTTTGTCGGAACGGTTCTGATCTACGCCACTCGCGGAGACTGGTTCTGGGCGGTCATCGGC
This sequence comes from uncultured Heliomicrobium sp., assembly GCA_964426025.1. Classification (GTDB taxonomy): domain Bacteria; phylum Acidobacteriota; class Blastocatellia; order RBC074; family RBC074; genus RBC074. Next base: position 10,224 of record CAYRQB010000098.1, on the reverse strand, counting down.
ATGGTGGCTTTTGCGACGGCTTTTGCGCTTCCCTTCTTCCTGTTCGCGCTGTTCCCACACTGGCTGCATAAGCTGCCGAAATCAGGCGGATGGTTGAACAGTGTCAAGGTCACGATGGGATTTCTGGAATTGGCCGCGGCGTTCAAATTCCTGAGCAATGTTGATCTGGTTTGGGGATGGCAAACGGTTTCTCGCCCGCTGGTGTTGTCGGCCTGGGTAGCGATTGCGCTGGTGACTGGAATTTACCTGCTGGGCAAAATTCAATTGCCTCACGATTCGCCGATCGAACGCCTGGGCGTGTTCAGAATGCTGGTGGCGACCTTCTTCCTCGGCACGGCGTTTTATCTGCTGACCGGATTGTTCGGTTCGCCGCTGGGCGAATTGGACGCCTGGTTGCCGCCTTCGCAAGCCGGCGATTTCAGCTTCAACAAATCGGGCGGCGGTTCGGCTTCGGAAATCAAATGGATAGAAAGTTACGACGAGGCTTTGCAGAAGGCGAAGGTCGAAAACAAACCCGTTTTTCTGAACTTCACCGGCGTCACTTGCACCAATTGCCGATGGATGGAAAAAAATATGTTCCCCGATCCGGCGGTGAAAAAAGAAATGGAAAAATTCGTGCTGGCTGAATTGTTCACAGACCGTGAAGACACGCCGGAAAATCAGAAAGCCGATGAGTTGAACGGCCAGCTTCAGGCTGAAAAATTCGGAACGGTCGCTCTGCCGCTTTATGCGATTGTTGATCCGGGCGGAAACTTACTGGCCAAATTCCCAGGCCTGACGCGCGACAAACAGGAATTCGTCGAGTTCCTGCAACGCGGCGCAGGTCGTTTCCAGCCGATGACAGCGCAAAAATAATCAGGCGCTTGGTTAATTCAGCAGGTAAACAGTCTGATCAGAGAAGAACATCAAAATCGAAATTAGCCATTAACCATCAGCCATTAATCATTAACAGACAGGGGAATGGCCTTTTACCCTGACCGATAATGGCTAATGGTTAATTCCTCTTCTTCCCCATAGAAATAGCTGTAGAGCCAATAATTATGATTGAGGCGAGCCGCCTTCGCCGCCTGATTGCGGAGGATAGTTCGGCGGGTATTGTGGCGGATATTGCTGGGGCGGAAATTGATCGCTGCGTTTTTCAAACAGCTTCACGCCCAACAATCCGCCGATAACAGTAAATCCGACCAGAAAGACCGAAGCCAAAAAGACAAACAGAAAAGCGAAAATGATTTTGAGCGCCGGGCTTTGTTGAATCTTGTGATAGAACTCGATGGCGTTCTGATCGGCGATTGGCAGGTTCGCCGCCGATTCCAAAATATTGCCCATTGACCAGATCGTCAGAGGCATGCCGATCAAAAAGTAAATCGCTCCGCCGACCAATCCGGCCAGCAAGCCAATCTTTGCGCCATCGCGCGAAGTCAACGGCGTGGGCGAACTGTCAATCAGAATCTTTGCCGCAACGGCTCCTCCCACCAATGCCCACAGACAGAAACACAGATTCGCTATCTGTAAAATCGGCATCACCGAAAGCAAACCGACTATCGCTCCGCCGATGAAGGCAGGTTTTTTGTTATCAACTTGCGCCATAAAAATATCTCCGTTGAAAAATCGCTGAATATCGAAACGAATCCCGGCAGGATGTAAAACGCCGCAACCGCTCCGAGCAAAGCTCCGGTCGCCGTCCGGGAAAAGAATGTGTTGGTGAACAAACCGAAAAAACCGCCGCTGAAATCAATCAACGCAGGCAAGACAGCCGGAAGCATCCAGAATCGCGACGGCATCTGCCGATTGCGCAAACTTCGCGCGAAGGGATAAACCAGCAAGCCCGCGATGAATCCGGCGTAAATCCCTGTGCAGCGCGAACAGACGCCGAGCGGCAAACCATCCAGATGAAATGATCGCTCCGGTATCTGATGACAGACGGCTGACAGACTTTGATAGATGATAAGCGAACTCAGTTCGTGATGGTTGGCCATCAACAGTGGCGCGGCGAAAATCAGCGCCAGCCAGCCAATCGAAAGCAAAAGTAAAATGGCATAAATGATTATTGATCTGGTTCGATCTACCGGATTGATTTGGTCTACGAACATATTATTTGACGGCGTCGAAGAAATCGTAAACCACGCGGGCGAGCCGACCCATCTGCTCTTCGATTTCGCCGCGCCCGGCGCGTCTGTCCACGGTGAAAACCACCAGCGCGATGGCGTTGCCGCGAACGAACATTATTCCGGCGTCGTTGGTTGTTGAACCGATGGTTCCGGTCTTGTGCGCGAAGCTGGTGTTTTCGGGCAAATAACGCGGCAAGCGATGATTGAATTGCTGACGATTGAGAATTGTCATCATCTGCTGACAAGAAGTTTCGCTGGCGGCTTTGCCGCGAACGATCATCTCCAACAGCCTGGCCATGTCGTGCGGCGAAGCGACGTCTTTCATGATCCTGGCAAACTCTGCGTCGGCCCTGGCCACGCGTTCGGGCGTCGCCGTATCCAATCGCGGACGAGTCATCAATTGCTGTTTGTTTTTGTCGCGGGCGCTGTCGTCAATCAGCGCGATGTAATCGCGAATCATCTCGAATGTCGTGCGGTCAACGCGAATGTTGTTCAGTCCAAACTTTCGCATCGTCGCTGTCACATTTTCCGCGCCGACCTTGTTAAGCAGAATGTCCGTCGCTTCGTTATCGCTGAGGATGATCATCAGCGTAGCCAGATCGCGAATCGTCGGTTTCAAACCGGGCGACATCAGGGTCAGGATGCCGCTGCCAAGCGTGCGGTCATCGGCTGTCAGGTCAACCCGGTCATCCAGCGAAAACTTTCCGGCTTCGGCCTGTCGGAAGACTTCGACAAGGATCGGAATCTTGTAGGCGCTGGCCATCGGAAAGAGTTTGTCGCCATTGATCAGAATCATTTTTGAATCGCCAATGTCGTAAACCGCGACGCCCATCGTGCCCGGAAAAGCGTTGACCATTTCCTGCAACCGCGCGCGCAAACGATCCATCTGCGGCGCGGATTTTGACGATTGACCGAAAACCGAAATCGGAATCGAACAAAACAGAATCAAAAGACAAATTCGGCGATGAAGCATTTTCCCTCCTAAACCATCAGCGGTCGAATCGAACGAAGGCGTCAGGTCCGCCTTCGACGTGGACAGTGTCAATGAAACGAACGTGCATGGTTTCGGTCGTCATAATCAGCGAATGCGTTCGTTTGCCGGTTCCGAAAAATCTGACTCCGCGCAGAATCGTCCCGTCGGTCACGCCCGTTGCGGCAAAGATGATTTTTTTGCCCGGAGCCAGTTCGTTCGTGTCATAAACGCGCGTCGGGTCTTTGATTCCCATCTCGGCCATGCGGTCGGCGATGTCCGGTGCTATCTTCGATCGTTCTTCTTCCAACAATTGCTCAGGCATCATAAATCTGGCCTGAATTTCTCCGTTCAAACATTTCATGGCCGCCGCAGTGATGACGCCTTCGGGACCTCCGCCGATTCCCATCAACGCGTGAACTCCCGAACCGGCGACGGCGGCTGAAATCCCGGCGGACAAATCGCCGTCGGTGATCAATCGAATGCGCGCGCCTGCATCGCGAATATCCTGAATCAATTTGTTGTGGCGAGGGCGATCAAGCACGACGATGGTCAAATCTTCGACCTTGCGTTTCAGCCGTGTGGCGATGGCGTGAAGGTTGTCCTTCACCGGAGCGTCAATGTCCACCGCTCCTTTGACCGAAGGGCCGACAACGATTTTGTTCATGTAAATGTCCGGCGCGTGCAGCAATCCGCCCTTTTCCGCAGCAGCCAGAACGGCAATTGCGTTGGCCGCTCCCGTCGCGCAAAGGTTCGTGCCTTCCAGCGGATCAACTGCGATGTCAACGGCTGGATATTTACCTTCGCCGCCGGGTTTCGATCCCATTCCGACGCGCTCGCCGATGTATAGCATCGGCGCTTCGTCGCGCTCGCCTTCGCCAATGACGATGGTTCCTTCCATTGGAATGGTGTCCATCACTTCGCGCATTTTTTCGACGGCAAGCTGGTCGGAAAATTTTCGCTCGCCTTGCCCCATGGTTCGGGCGGCATCAATGGCTGCGGCTTCGACGACCCGCAGAAAATCAAAAAGCAGATCGTGTTCCAATGGTCGTTCGGCTGATTTCTTTGCTTTCATATTTCCAACCTCCACCGAAATGTGGAATAGGCCTATGGTCTTTTCCACATTCATCGTTTCAGGACTTCGCTGGCGACCTAAGCAACTACTTCTGTGAAAAGGGCTGGCCGTTTGCCCTACAAGCAATCAAGGGCAAGCTGTGTGGCTTGCCCTGATTCAATCAAACTTGATTGGTCTGTCCCAGATTCGGATCGAAGCAAGCCCGGCAGCGAGCTTCATAAGCGTCGGCAGCGCCAACGACAACGCGTTCGCGACTGGCGATCAGGCGTTGCGTGTAAGTCGCAGGGCTTCCGCATTGCACACAAATCGCCCGCGTTTTGGTGATGTCTTCGGCGATTGCCAGCAGTTGCGGCATTGGTTCGAAAGGACGGCCAAGATAATCCATATCCAATCCGGCGATGATCACGCGCTTGCCACGATGAGCGAGATCGTTCGCGACGTTAACCAGATCGCCGTCAAAAAACTGCCCCTCGTCAATACCGACGACTTCTGTTTCGGTTGCAACCGCTCGCAGAATTTCCGCCGCAGAACTGACCAGTTCGGATTCAATTCGCATCTCGGAATGGGAAACAATATGTATTTCTGAATATCTGGAATCAATCGCCGGTTTGAAGCTTTGCACGTTAAGCCGGGCGATTTGCGCGCGGCGCAAACGGCGGATCAACTCTTCGCTTTTGCCGCTGAACATCGAACCGGTGATGACTTCAATCCAACCTGAGTCGTTCGAATGACGCTCTACCAACTTTGTTTCTCGCCTTTCTGCATTATCTCGTCTCTGATTATTACGCGCCTCGTTCTACACTAATACCTATGGGAGTGCAAGATATTCCATTGAAAGGCTTTCGCGTAGAAATATTCGTTTGCCGTTTGCAATTTCGCCTATGCAGTTGAACAATCGCGTCGTCTGAGTTTGGCAGTCATTGGAGTCCTAAAATGCCCGCATCCATCATTTCAATCGCTGATCGTTTCCGCTCGGCATCGGTGGCCGACTTGCTCACAGACGAAGGCGTTGGGAAGGCTTTTGCATTCATTGATTCGTCTGCTGCGCGCTTTACGGCGGAACACATTCGCATCTGCGAAATCCCCGCTCCGCCTTTCAAGGAACAGGAACGTGGGCGATATTTCGCCGCCCGATTCAACGAACTTGGACTAAGCGATGTTCACACGGACAGCGAAGGCAATGTCATAGGCTTCTTTCGCGGCGAGCGCGATCTACCACTTGTTGTCCTGTCGGCTCACCTGGACACGGTCTTTCCCGAAGAGACAGACGTCACCGTTCGACGCGTTGGTTCGCGTCTGTGCGCTCCGGGCATTGCGGATAATTGCGCCGGATTGGCTGCGTTGATCGGTTTGATTCAGGCGATGAACGCGGCGGAAGTCAAATTGCGCGGGACGATAGCTTTTGTCGCAACCGTTGGCGAAGAAGGCGAAGGCGATTTGCGCGGCGTTCGACATCTGTTCGCCGAAGGCAAATTGGCGAGCCGGGTTTCCTCGTTCGTTTCTTTTGACGGCCCCGGCGTGGATTTCATCACCAATCAGGCGCTGGGTTCGCGACGATACAGAATTACATTGGAAGGTCCGGGCGGTCACAGTTGGGGAGATTTCGGCGTCGTCAATCCGGTTCACGCTCTGGGTCGAGCCGTCGCCCGACTGGCCGATTATCAAGCGCCCGCCGAACCGCGCACGACTTATAACATTGGTCGCATCGAAGGCGGCGAATCGGTCAACGTCATTCCACAAACGGCTTCAATGTATGTTGACCTGCGCTCGGCGGCTGAAGGTGAATTGTCCAGACTGGAGGAATTCATACTGGCGGCCATCAATCGCGCAGTGATTGACGAAAACGTGATGCGCGCCGCTTCGGGCAAAAAGCTCAAAGCCGAAGTCCAACTGATAGGCAACAGACCTTCAGGCGAAACTCCGCGCGAATCATTGCTGGTTCGCAGAGCCGTCGAAGCTTCGCGCTCTCTGGGCATCGCTCCTTATTTGAATCGCGCTTCGACCGATTCGAACATTCCCATTAGCCTGGGAATTCCGGCCATCACAATTGGCGTGGGCGGAATGTCGAACGATTCTCATCGGCTGAGCGAATGGTACGATCCTCAGGGGCGAGAGCTTGGCTATAAACGCGCTTTGCTTCTGGCTTTGGGAATGGCCGGGCTTGGTTGAAACATCTTTTGACTTCAGCGTCCGGTGATCTTGACTGGAAGATGCGGCAGCTTGCGTGTTTCAGCTTCTAGTTTTCCGTCGCGCGCCAACTCAATGGCTTTGATCAAAACGGCTTCCTCCTGAACTCCGCTGAACAAATGACCGCCAACGACGAAGGTCGGCACGATTTTGACGCCGTAAGTTTCAGCAATCAGTAAATCCTCTTCGACATCGTCGGCCATTCGATGTTCGGTCAATACCTTTTCCAATTCGGCAGGATTCAATCCGGCTCGCCAGGCGATTTCTTTCAACACGGACGGTTCGCTGATGTCTTTGTCGTCGAGAAAGTAAGCGTTGAAAAGTTGTTGATGAAATTGATCGAATCTCCCCAGCGTTCGCGCCCAGGCTGCAGCTTCATGCGCCAACCGCGAAAGCGGCGATTGGGAAGGCTTGCGAATCTCGGCTTTCAGGGCTTGGGCCATTGGGTATACAAACGTCTCCCAACCGGCATTTCTTCGTTCTTCGCCAACTTCGGATTTCGGAGCATCGTTGGTTTGCAGTTGAAAAGCTCGCCAAACGATTTCGGCGCCGGTCGTCGCAGCGGCTCGGTTCAAAGCAATCTGTCCCAGATAACAGTATGGGCAAACGTAATCGGAAAAGGCCTGGATAATAACCGGCATTGTCGGAACTCCTTTGTATGAGAATCGCGGCGTAGTATAAAAGCCTCCTGCCGTTCGACCAAATCATTGTGCGAGTGGCATCTCAAGCCAATTTGTCAGTCAGTCGCGAGGAGGAGCAAAGATGCAAAACGGATATACGGAAAACGAGTTTTCGGATTACGAACTGGATTTCTTCCAAGCCGTGGATCGTAACACCATGGCCGAACAGTCAATTTTTGACGCGTTGATGGATATTTCCGACGATCAGTATTACACGCTGTTCGAGGTCAACGTCGAACATACCTGCGGCCCGGCTCGCGTACAGGTTTTCCCCGAACGCGCCGGAACGCTTTACCGCTGTTTGCATTGTGGCGTGGCGGGAATCATCGGCGGATAAAACCTGTGTAAGTTTTTGAATACAAGTTCCATAGAAAAGAAATTTTTGGCCTGCCTGTTGACAAAACATGGATCGGCCTCTAAAGTCGCTTTTTGCTTTTTGACGCGGGGTGGAGCAGCCTGGTAGCTCGTTGGGCTCATAACCCAAAGGTCGAGGGTTCAAATCCCTCCCCCGCAATCCAAAAAAAGAAAAGGGATCGGATTTTAATCTGATCCCTTTTCTTTTTTTCCAACTCTTCCATCCTGACTCAGCGATCATTGCGCGCTTTTCGCCCGATAACCAGGACGGGCGCGAACGACAACATCCCTGCGCGCGGCCTTCACCTGAACTTTGCGGTATTTCCCATCGCGAGCGGCGTTGGTCGGGTAATAACCAATCGAATACTGATTTCTCATCTCACCTGCAATCCGCATAAAAGCTTCAGGCAAATCAATCAGGGTGTCGGCTCGGAAAAGTTCTCCGCCGGAAACAACAGACAATTCCTTCAGGTATTGATCCGCCGTGCGATAGGCGTTATCCAGCATTGCATCTATGCCGTCACGCGGCGAACGGCGCGATGGTGAAGTTGGGTCAGAATCGGGATATGGCTTTCTGTCCGGGTAATCGCGCGGATCGGGAGGCCGTCTGGTGTCAGGACGCCGATTGTCAGAATTCGGATCGTCAGGATAACGACGGTCATCAGGATAACGGCCACGGCCAATCGGCGGCAGTTCGATTTGAGGAATCGGAATTCGATAAGGATCGTCCTGACCTGGTCGGCGCGTCGGCACACGAGTTCCACCTGGCACAGTCGGCGGAGTCGTGCCGCTTGTGCCGCCGCCTCGCCCCGATCCGAAAACCGACGAAAGATCGCCTGCATTCTGGTCGCGGAGCATCGCTTCAACTTCAGGGCGCGTGTTGTAACGAATCGGATAAACAATCACGCTCGCCTCTTCAAGTTCAGCCAGCGTGTCATCGAAAGTCGCCGAATCGCTGTGCCAATCAACGCCGTCGGTCAGTATGACAATTGCTTTGCGATTTGCTTTGGCGCGCTTCAGGCTGTTCAGCGCATACGCAACGGCGTCATACAGCTTCGTCCCGCCTCCGGCCTGAACGTTGTTGATCGCCTGTCGCAAACGGCTGCGGTCGCCGGTGAAATAACAAAGCTCTTTGACCGAATCGTCGAAGGTCACAATGCTGACTCGGTCGCCGCCCTGCAATTGCTCTATGAATTCGTGGGCGGCCTGCTGAATCTTCTTCAGCTTTTGAAGGCTGGCGCTAAGGCTGGTGTCGAGCATCAGCACGACGTGAAAAGGCTCTTTGACTTCGGCAAAAAAAGCGATTTCCTGTTTCACGCCGTCTTCATTGATATTGAATTCTTCCTTACGCATATCCGGCACGTAAACATCGTGACGGTCGCTGACGATCACCGGAATCGTCACCAGATCGGTGTCTATCTTGATCGTATCTTCTTGCTTTGGCTGCTTGGGCTGTTGCTGAGACGGCTTATTCTTACCGTCCTGACTTTGAGCAACGACAATTGGAACAGGGTTGATCATTGCGGTCAGGATTATTGCAGTCAGGCAAAAACGGAAAATTGCGATTCGCATACGACCTCCGATGGACGATCTGTTTGTCGGTTCAGAAACTTAAAGGTGAGACGGCGACGATTCTAACAGCCCGAAATCGCCGCAGCCAGAGATTGAACGTCGCGGCAAAGCTTGTCTTGCCAGTGGATGTGTGGCAATAAGTAGTTGATCGTAACGACTCGCAAACATCAACCCTACCTTTCAGGAGACAAAACAATGAACAACCGCCGAGATTTCATCAAATCGTCTGCGGCTGCTGCGGCAGTCGGGACGCTGGGATTCAATATCAAGACTTCTGCCGCCAACATCAAAAGCGCCAACGACACAATTCGCGTAGCCGTCGTCGGCGTTCGTGGTCAGGGCAATTCGCACATTCGCGAATATCAACGCATGCAGAATGTCGAAATCGCCGCCATCTGCGACGTTGACGAAAAAGTCCGCAACCAACGTTGCGGCGAAATCGCAAAAGCCACCGGCAAAAAACCGGCGGAGTTCGTGGACTTTCGCAAATTGCTGGAAGACAAATCCATTGACGCGATTTCCATCGCCACGCCAAACCACTGGCACAGTCTGATGGGAATCTGGGCTTGCCAGGCGGGCAAAGACGTTTACGTCGAAAAACCCTGCTCGCACAGTTATTGGGAAGGCAAACAACTGGTTGCCGCCGCGCGCAAATACAACCGCATCGTGCAGCACGGAACCAACAGCCGTTCGACCGAAGCTTTGCGCGAAGCCATGCAGAAATTGCAGGAAGGCGTCATCGGCGATGTTTACATGGCTCGCGGGCTTTGTTTCAAATGGCGCGACACCATCGGCAAAAAAACCGACAGCGCAGTTCCCGCCGGAGTTGATTACGATTTGTGGACAGGTCCCGCACCCAAACGCCCGTTCAACGAAAACCGCTTCCATTACAACTGGCACTGGAACTGGGATTACGGCAACGGCGACATCGGCAATCAGGGCATTCACGAAATGGATATTGCCCGTTGGGGATTGGGCGTGACTTTGCCGACCAAAGTCTTTTCGATGGGCGATCATTTCATGTTCGACGATGATCAAACGACTCCCAACACTCAGATTGCCAATCTGGAATTTGTCGTGGGCGGCAAAAAGAAAATGCTCGTCTTTGAAGTCCGCCACTGGATGTCCAACAACGAAGCCGGAATCGGCCAACGCAAAGACGACAAAGGTCTGGTCACCGACAGCAATTGCATCGGCAATATCTTTTACGGTTCGGAAGGCTATATGGCCATCGAAGGTTACAACTCATACAAAACCTTCCTCGGCAAAAAGCAGGAG
>CAYRQB010000097.1:0-18410 GCA_964426025.1 uncultured Heliomicrobium sp. | reverse complement strand
TTGGTCATTTTCTCAAGAGAAGTCGCTTCGCAGTACACGCGCAAAATCGGTTCGGTTCCTGATTGGCGAAACAGAATCCAGCTTTCGTCTTCAAAAAACAACTTGGTTCCGTCCAGCGTAGCGACATTGACAACCTTGTAACCGGCGAATTCGCCGGGCGTGTTGTCGCGCATTTCGGCGACGAGTCGTTGTCCGGATTCGATCGAAACGTGCAGGTCGCGGCGCTCGAAATGAAACTCGCCGAATTCACGCCAGATGTCGCGAATGATTTCCGAAGGCTTTTTGCCCATCGCCAGAACAGCTTCCAGCAAGAGCAGACAATTGAACACGCCATCGCGTTCCGGGATGTGACCGCGCACGCCTATGCCGCCGGATTCTTCGCCGCCGGTCAAAAAATCGTTCGCCGGATCCAGCATCAGTTCGCCAATGTGTTTGAATCCGATGGGAGTTTCAAACAGTCGGAAGCCGTAGCTTTCAGCAATTCGTCGGACGATGACCGATTGCGAAAACGTGCGGGCGACAGAACCTTTCAAGCCTTTGTTCCTGACCAGATGCAGCAGCAGGATCATCAGGATTTGGTGAGTGTTGATGTATTCGCCGCGCTCGTCCATCGCTCCGACGCGGTCGGCATCACCGTCAGTCACCAGAGCCATCAACGCCCCGCGTTCTTTGGTCACTTGCGAAGTCAGTTCCAGATTCCATGGCATTGGTTCGGGCAGAACTCCGCCGAACATGGGATCGCGTTCGGCGCGAATGGTTTCAACTTTGATTTTGCCCCCGGCCAACAGATTTTCGATCCAGCGTCCGCCTGTTCCGTGCATTGGATCGGCGATGATCAGCGCGTCGGCTTTTTTCAGTTCACTAATGCCGACGAAGTTTTCAATGTGACGGCGGTAATCATCCGACGGAGAAATGACATTGGCGATGCCCAGCTTTTTCGCTTCGTCCAGCGGCAAACGCTGAGGCTTCGTCGCGCCGACCAGCTTTTCAATCTGATTGGTGATCGCCGGCGTGGCCGAACCCCCGTATGGCGCTTTGAATTTGAAACCGTTGAAGTCCGGCGGATTGTGCGAAGCGGTGATCATCACTCCGCCATCCAATCCACGGCGTTTTACTTCAAAGGAAACCAGCGGAGTCGGAACGTCGCAATCGAACAAATCAACGGAGATGCCGTTTCCGGCGAAAACTTCCGCCGAACGTTGAGCAAACAAATCAGAAGCGAAGCGCCGGTCATAGCCAACCAATACGGAAAGCTTGTCGCTGTTGTTTTGCGTTCTCAGATAATCAATCAGGGCTTGCGTCACGATCTCTACATTCGCGAAGGTGAAATCTTCCGCGATGCGCGCGCGCCAACCGTCTGTGCCGAATTTGATAACTGCCATAAAGAGTAATTGATTGAGCAGGCGGAACGATTATGTTCCCAACTTAAATGATCGTGTAATCAGTCAGCGTTGATTTATCGCCGAGCGTTGCGCCTTCGATCCGCGAATTGCGTCCGATGATGGAGCTTTTGCCAATGATCGAATTGCGAATCTCAGCCGCTTTGCTGACGTGAACACCGGCCAACAGAACGCTGTTTTCAATTTTGACGCGGTCTTCGATGACGCAGTTTGCGCCGATGACCGAGTTGGTGATTTCAACTCCGGGTTTGATCGAACAGCCCGGATCAACCACCGAACGCGCGTCTACCTTGACCGGATCGCCCTCGCCGGTTGAAGTAACGGGTTTGCGTTCGACGTCAAAGGATTTGATGCGTCCGTTGATCAGGTCGTCGTTGGCTTGCAGATAACGTTGCGGAGTGCCGATGTCCATCCAGTAATCGGACATCGTGTAAGCGTAAAACGGTTCGCCCGCGGCCAACAGCGCCGGAAAGAGTTGGTATTCAAATGAAAACTTTTCGCCAGCCGGAATGTAATCCAGTATGCGCGGTTCCAGTATGTACAAACCAGCGTTGATCGTGTTGCAGGTGATCTCTTCAGGTTTCGGTTTTTCCAGAAATCGCCGTACACGCCCATCCGCTTCTGTTTCGACCAATCCGTAAGCAGAGGGATTTTCAACCGGCGTCAAAACAATCGTCGCCGCCGCATTTTTTTCGCGGTGATAAGCCAGGACTTCAGCGATATTGATGTCCGTCAACACGTCGCCGTTGAAGATGACCGCTGTTTCGGTCAGATGCTCCTGAGCGTTTTTGTAAGCTCCGGCGGTTCCCAACGGCGAGGCTTCAACCGTGTAATAAATCTTCACGCCGTATTCGTCGCCTTCGCCGAAAATGTCTGCGATCTTGTTCGGCTGATACGACAGCGACAAGGTGATTTCCTTGATGTCGGCGCGTTTCAGAAGATCAATCTGATAATAAAGGAAGGGGCGGTTGACGATTGGGACTACTGGTTTCGGGGTATAAATTGTCAGAGGTCGCAGGCGCGTTCCTTCGCCGCCCGCTAAAATCAGTGCTTGCATCAGAACAGATAATTCTCCTTGCTTGCTTGTGACTTCTTCCCGCGAAATGAGGCGAGAGTCTACCAACCGTGCCGTTGGAAATCAAAAGGCTGGCGATGTTTTGACGGCCTCCAATGGCTTGAAGTATTTTATGCCGCTTAATGAGCCGTCTCGGACGGACGCATTCAAATCACAATCAAGACATTGAAATCAGAACAAAAAAGGACCCCGAATTATGCTCGTGCTCAAACAATTGCAGGAAAATTTACCCAAGCAAATGGAGGAAGTTCTGGCCGAACACGTGCTGTCGGCTGAAAGCTGGGCGACAGTCATTCGCTTTTGGTTCGCCGTCACTTCGTTTATGGCTGCTTTCTGGATGTGGGATCACAGGTCAAACGCCCGACTGATTTATTTGTCATCTGGCGTCGTCTGGCTGGTAGCGATGATTGCGATCAAGGCTCTCGTCAAAGGCAAAGCCTCAACCGCTCTGGTCAGCGGAACGACGCTGTTCGACGTGACGATAATTCATCTGGCGCTGGCCGCTTTTGTTCAACAGGGATTGTTTCCGAAAATCGGCGCAGGCGTTTTCCTCTGTTACTTTCCGATTCTGGCCGTGGCGGCGAATCGGTATCGCATCATGCTGGTCGTCCAATCGGCGCTGTATTCCATGATCGGTTACGCGTTGATTTCAATCATCGCCGGAAGCCCGCCGTGGTACAGGCTGTCGCTGCTTGGCGCGACTGTGTTCGTTTTCGTCATGGGATCGCGCAAACCGAAAGACCTGGTGGTCGGCGTCGCTAAAAATGCTTTGCAGCAGGCATTCGATGCGGGAGCGAAGCAACGTGGATCCGATTTGATTGCACAGGTTCATCAACTCTTTCTGTCCCCGCCGATAGTGGAATTGCCGGCGATCTGGAGTTCGTCCAAACACGGACCGGGAACTGAAACCGGCGGCGATTACTTCCAAATCTTCGATACGAAGCGCGGCCCGCTGGTCGTAGTCGGCGACCTGTCCGTCGAAAACGGAAAGAACTTTGAATCGCTGTCGGCAATCGGCGAGCTTCATCAAATACTGTCGAAGATTGTCAATCGCAATGCCGACGAACCGGGACTGGTCAAAATCCTGGACGAATTGAACGCAGAGCTTTGCGAAAAGAAACGTCCGTTCACCTGCGTGTTGGCGAGATGGGAAGGCGATCAATTGCGATACGTCAACGCGGGGCATTTGCCGATGGTTCATTTGAACAAACCGCAGGGCGCGCACACCGCCGGTCGCGAACAATTGCCTGTGACTTGCGGCGCAGTCGGCGAACGGAGCGACGCCGCTTTCTCCGAATCGCTCGTTTCTTTCCCGGCTCGCGATCTGTTGCTGATTTACACCGACGGAGCTTACGCCAAATTGACCAGCGACCGCGAAAAAGGCATCGCCGAAATTGAAGCGATGGCCGAACGCTTCAGCGGCGGCGAAGTGACCACGCTCTGCCATCGCGTTTTCGATTGCGCTCAACCGGGGCTGGATCAAATCAAGGACGACGCCACCGTCGTCGTCATTCGCCGCCAACCGACAGCGGCTTCAACAGGCAGCGAAAGCAAATCATCGGCGGGAACTTCCGCCTGACGATTGTGATAGACTGGCGCGGCAGCGCGTTATCAACAGCGAGGTATCGGTTATGCAATACACAGTGCTCATCAGTGAAACAACCGGCGGACAGTGGCAGGCAATTGTCCCCGTCCTGCCCGGTTGTACCGCCGAAGCCGCCACGCGCGAAGAAGCGTTGGCGCTGATCAAAGAAAAACTGATCGCCGCCGCGTCGAATTTTGAGGTCGTGCAGATCGAAGTGCCCGCGAGTGTTTCGCAGAACGGCCAACCGAAGAAAAGCTCCGAAGAAGAATGGCCAGGCTTCGGAGCTTTCAAAGACGATCCTAACTGGGGAGATTTCTTCACCGAATTGGACAGGCAGCGACAGTAGCCTGGGTGTGAGGGTGAAGGTGTATTTGTTGGATACCAACGTGCTGACTCATTACGTCAATGGCGATCAGACATTGCATGCTAATCTTCAGCGTGTTGCCATTACAGAAGTAGCGTTGCCGTCGGTGGTTGTGGCTGAAGCATTGCGTGGAAGATCTGAATATGCGTTGAAAGCGCCTCCGGACAAAGTTGTAATTGCGCATTCCCTGCTATTGGACACTTGGGAGCTTTTGAACAGTTTTCAGATTCTTGCTCTTGATCAACCTAGCGCCGTTTGGTTGGCCAAACTACAAAATCAGTTCGGCTCACGGAAACGTTACGCCGATATGATGATTGCGGCGATGGCTTTGGCAGGCAAACACGTCGTGGTAACCAGAAACCAAAAGCACTTCGCAGACTTGCTGCCGTCGCATCAATTGGCAAACTGGATTGACGACCCTCCTCGATAATCCCTCCATGCGTAATATCTGAATGCTCATTCTTGGAATCGAAAGTTCTTGTGACGAAACCGCAGCAGCCGTCATCGCTGATGGCTCGCAGGTGTTGTCCAACGTCATCTATTCGCAGATCGCCACGCACAAAAAATTCGGCGGCGTAGTTCCCGAACTCGCTTCGCGCGAACATCTGGAAAAGATAGAAGGCGTTGTTGACGAAGCTATGAAGACAGCCGGATTGAGCTACGCCGAAATTGACGGCATCGCAGTCACTCAAGGTCCCGGCCTGGTCGGTTCGTTGCTGGTTGGAATCAACTTCGCCAAAGCCGTCGCTTTCGCAACCGGCAAACCCATCGTCGGCGTCAACCACATCGAAGGACACGTTTATTCCGTGGCTTTTGAATTTCCGCCGCCGGAATATCCGGCGCTGGCGCTGGTCGTCAGCGGAGGCCACACCAATCTGTTTCTGATTCCCGAACCGGAAAAATACAAACTGGTCGGACGCACGCGCGATGACGCGGCGGGCGAAGCCTTCGACAAAGTCTCTAAGCTGATCGGGCTCGGTTATCCCGGCGGCCCTGTGATTGACCGGCTGGCGGCGCGAGGCAACAAACGCGCGATCGTCTTTCCGCTGGCCGAAATCAAATTGAAAGACGGCAGCGGATTGAGCCTGGATTTTTCCTTCAGCGGATTGAAAACGGCAGTCTTGCGCTACGTCCGCGAAAACAATATTCAGCCCGTCACTGATCCCAACAATCCGCCCGAACAAATTCTCGATCTTTGCGCCAGCTTCCAGAACGCGGTGGTCCGTGCGCTGATTCGATCGTTGCGCAAGGCCGCCGCCGAATACAGCCCGAAAACAATCTTGCTGGCAGGCGGCGTAGCCTGTAACAGCGAACTTCGCGCGGCAGTCAAACATCTCTCAGATGAATTGAAGATTCCCGCCTACATTCCATCGCCGATTTACACCACCGACAACGCCGCCATGATCGCAGCCGCCGCTTATCCCAAACTGCTTCGCGGCGATTGCGCTCCGTGGGATATGAGCGCAGACATCAGCCTTCGTTTACCCAACGTGGACGTAGAACAGTTGAATCCGGGAAAGAAAGCGCGTTATCGCTTGTGACACGGCAAACAGTTTCAGTTGCGTCGGCCTGATCAACGACCTGCAAGCTCGCGGCAAAATTCCACAGCGCGATTTTCAGCCCAGGCGCGGTCTTCGTCCGGTTGGCGTTTTCCGCAAAAAGCCACGTGACCGCCGTGCTTCGTCGCCAACATCAGAACCGACGAATTTGAAGCGACGCGATGATCGGTGAAAGATTCGAAGGGAATGAATGGATCGTCTTCGGCGTGAATTATCAAAGTCGGCACTTGAATGTTGGGGATGAAGGAAATCGAACTGGCGTGATTGTAATAATCCACCGCGTCGCGAAAACCGTTGTAAGGTTGGAAAACATCGTCCCAATCCCAAAGATGATTGATGCGATCAAGTCGGCTCAGGTCATAGATTCCCGGAAACAGACGGTCTCTGTCGCGCATTGTTTTTCGCAGGCTTCGCAAAAATCGAAGCTCGTAAATCCGGTTTTCTCTTTGAGCTATTGAACGCGAACATGCTTCCAAATCAATCGGCGGGCTGATGGCGCAAACTCCGGCAAGTTGCGACGGCGCATCATCGCCAAGCTCGCCAGCGAATTTCAGCGATTGATTCCCGCCCATCGAAAAACCGATCAGGAACAATTGCGGCAACTTGTCTTTTTCGATCAGTTCGCGAATGACGTGATGCAAATCAATCGTCAGCCCTGAATGATAAAGCGTCTGGGTCAGATGCAAAGTTCCGCCGCATCCGCGAACGTTGTGCCGCAGGACGTTGAAGCCTGCGGCAAAAGCTTTGTCGGCGGCTCCCATCACATATTGAGCCTCGGCTGAACCCTCCAAGCCATGAACTATCACCACTGTCGGCCTATTCAATCTGTCGTTCTGCCAATGGCAATATGCGACCACGCGCGTGTGGCTTTCCGTCTGGAATTCGCGGCGTTCGATTTGCGCCAAGGTACGGCCAAGCGCGGGAAAACGACGCGGGCGTTTCGTGCCGATGATCGTCATCAAATGCCCATTGCGAAGCAATGCGGGAGGAACAAACGGACGACGAGCGAGTTTGCGAGCTATGAAATCAAGCGATGATGTTGCCGGTCGTTTTAACGAATAAGTTTCTGATTGCATATTGCCTGAAGCCTTGATTTGATTGCCGAAAAGCGATCTCTTTAACCGAGCTTGCCTTGACCGCCCGGCATGCGTGATGATTCCACAACCGTAGTTCCAACGAACAAAATCTGTCTGACGACGTAATTGATGGTCGGAGCTTCAAGTCGAAAATCGGAATCCGACACCGCCAGAAATCGAGGTGCAATTATGCAGCAACCCTGTTCAAGTTGTGGATACATTTCAGATCGCCCGGCGCGATTCTGCCGTCAATGTGGTTCGCAGTTATACGCTGAAACCGAATCTTCTTCCGCCGAAACCAGAAATTACGGAAGGCAAACGCCGCCGCAGTACGCAGAACAGCAGCCGTCGTACACCTCTCACGCGCCAAGCCATAGATTCGATGACCAGACGCCGAACACGTCGCCATTTTATAATCCGCCCGCCGTCCCTCAATACCAATATCCCGCCGTCGAACAGAAGAGTTTCAACTGGGGGAAATGGATTTTGATCAGTCTGGTGACTTTCCTGACCGTTATTATTTTCGCGGTTTTAGGAATGTTCTACCTGGGCAAAAAATGGGTTGAAAACAATGTTGGTTTGGCATCCGACGAAAGAACTGGCGGAGTGATTTTCGATCATCCTTCTGCTCCTGATGCGCCAGTTCCGCCCGGCGATCCGAAAGCGAATGACCGGGTCGGGGATCTGGAAAGTTACAGATACCCGGGCGCGTCAATTCTGGAAAGGAACATTGATCCGATTGCTCAAACCATTCGCATGACAACCGGTGACGACCTGGAAACGGTGAAGGAATTTTACGACGAGAAATTCAAGCAGACTTTCAAAAACTCTCCCACCACCATCAACAGCAAAAACGAAAAGCATTACATCTATTCTTCGCTGTCCAATCCGATGCTGACCATTGAAATTCAACCCGACGAAGAAAACCGTGACAAAACCCATATTTCAATCACTCGCGTCGAAGTCAAGATTCCGTCCATCAACATTCCGAACATACGAATAAATTGAGTTCAACAGGAGATCAAATAATGCCAGCCAAAAAGGCGACATCAACAAAAACTTCAAAAACTGCCAAAGCCGCCAAGTCTTCAGACAGCGATACAAAGTTGCTGAAAGTCGGGGCCAAAGCTCCGGCCTTCAGTTTGAAAAACACCGAGGGCAAAACCGTCAAGCTATCGGATTTCAAGGGCAGGAAAGTGGTTCTCTACTTTTACCCAAAAGACATGACTCCGGGCTGCACGGTCGAAGCCTGCGGTTTTCGCGACGATTACGCGCCGCTGAAAAAACGCGGCGTCGAAGTTTTGGGCGTCAGCGGTGACGATCAGGCTTCGCATCAGAAGTTCACTGAAAAGTATTCCTTGCCCTTCACGCTGCTTTCAGACCCGACTCACCAGATGATGGAAAAGTACGGCGCGTGGGGAGAAAAAAGCATGTACGGCAAAAAATTCATGGGCGTGCTGCGCATCACTTACATCATTGACGAAGAAGGCAGGATCGCTCACGTCTTCGGCAAGGTGAAAACAGACACTCACAGCAAGGACGTCATCGCCGCAGTTGACGCGATGTAAGGGCGGTCTCTCTACAAAAATGGCGCTAACGTAATTTCTACGAGTAAAGAGGGGAATTACCCATTACCCACTATCCATTACCCATTTTTAGTCAGGGCAGGAAAAATCTTTCCTCTGTCTGTTAATGGTTAATGGCTGATGGTTAATGGATAATTACGACTTTGTAGTTGTTTACCCATGGCGCCACGAAAATAAAGCATGTGATTGAGGCGGATTCTGACCGTCGTCACATGCTTTTTTCTTTGTCCCATCACTTGTTGAAGGCTGAGGCTGAGAATATGATCTGCGGCGTTCGGGATGGGTCTGGATATGATTTCGAGCTTTTCAAAATTTGCGCCCCGTTTATCACCCCTCCTTTGTCTGGTCGTGGCGGCGCATTGGCTGGCCGGAAAGATTGCCGCCGAACAACTGCCGCTGAAAAATTACAACACCAATCAGGGTTTGGCGCACGAACGCGTCGAAAAAATTTACCGCGATTCCCGTGGCTTCATGTGGTTTTCGACCAATGACGGGCTGTCGCGTTTTGACGGGCAGAATTTCGTCAATTACGGACCGCGTGACGGTTTGGCTCACAGCCGGGTTTCCGCCGTGATTGAAAGCCGTGACGGAATATACTGGGTGGGAACCGGCAATGGATTGAGCAGCTTCGTGCCTTCGCGAGATTCGCGCGCGTTCATTTCTTACGGTTCATCCGTCAATCAACAGCCGCAGCGTTCGCTGTTCACGAATTACAAAATCAGCGAAGACAAAGTGGCAAATTACATCTCCGCCGTTTTTGAAGACAGCGCCAACCGTTTGTGGGTGGGGACTCAGGGTGGTTTGTACCTGATGAACCGCAACGCCACGGATGTTTCGCAAAAGTTTCAACACATGAAAATCGGCCATCCGGCCACCGCAGAAAATCTATTTGAAATTACAAGAATGGTTGAAGACCACGAAGGAAGTTTGTGGATCGGCTCTATGTTCGGGTTGGCGCGGAGATTGCCGGACGGAAGATTCGTTCACTACTCGCTGTTTCCCAGCGAAGGGATTGACGCCGTTCGCGCGATGATACTGGACGAAGAAGGCCGTTTGTGGATCGGCCATCAATCCGGCCTGCTGATTTACAAACCTCAAACCGCTGCGCAATCGAAGCCGGGTCTGATCGCGCTGGAAAAACTGGCCAAAGAGCAAAACCTGCAAAACGGGCGATTGTTGTTGCCCGATGCTCCGGGCGAAGCTCGCTGGTACACGACGGCTGACGGTTTGGCCGATCAACGAGTGCGAGCGCTCTGCCAGACTTTTGACGGCCACATCTGGCTGGGAACGCCAAACGGCGGGATTGCCGAATTCGACGGAAATCAATTTCGCAACTACACCTCGGCTCAGGGCGTCAGCCGACTGGTTTACGCGCTGGGCGAAGACAGCGCCGGAAATTTGTGGGTCGGTTCGCAAACCAACGGCGTGACCAGAATTTCCCGCAGGGGCTTTCTGACTTACCGCGAATCGGACGGCCTGGGCAGATCGGATGTCTTTTCGATTTTTGAAGACCGCGAAAAGGCGCTGATCGTCGTCAACAACGACTGGTTCATCAACAGGCTGTCCGGCAATCGTTTTGTGTCCGTCTCTCCGAATTTGCCGACCGATGTCAAAGGTTCTTCATCCGGCAATCGCCCTATGATTCAGGCTCACGACGGCGAATGGTGGATCGCCACCGGCAACGGACTGTTTCGCTTTCCGGCGGTCAAAAGCATAGAAGAACTGGCTTCGGTCAAACCCAAATCCGCCTACTTTGAAAAGGACGGATTGACCAGCAGCAACATTACGCGACTGTTTGAAGATTCGCGCGGCGATGTCTGGATCAGCACTTATACTCCGCCTGTCACCTTGACCAAATGGGAACGCGCGACCGGCAAACTGACGCGTTACGGCGTCAACGACGGAATTCCGCCGAACAATTGGGCGCACGTTTTTGCCGAAGACAAATCCGGCAATGTCTGGATGGGATTGCATTACGGCGAATTGATGCGAATCAGAAATGGAAAGTTTCAAGTCTTCCATGTTTCTGACGGTTTGCCCGAAAGCATGATCCAGGGAATGTATTGCGACAGCGCTGGGCGTTTGTGGGTCGCAACCGGCGGAGGAGGTGCGGCGCGAATTGATAATCCTGCGGACGACGTTCCGCGCTTCGTCGTTTACAAAATGGAGCAGGGATTGTCTTCAAACAATCAACGATGTTTCACCGAAGACCGCTGGGGAAGAATTTATATCGGCACGGCTCGCGGCGTTGATCGTCTGGATGTGGCCACAGGTCGGATCAAACATTTCACCAGCGGCGAAGGTTTGAGCAATGGTGAAGTCGTCGCCGCTTTCACTGACAATCAAGGCTCGCTGTGGTTCGGCACTCGCGAAGGCTTGTCGCGAATGCTGCCGGAAGAACGCGACGCCCAAACCATTCCGCCGCCGGTTTTGATCAGCGGAATTATGGCCGGCGGAAAACCGCAACCGATTCCGGAACTCGGATTGAATGAGGTGCGCGGGCTGGAATTCAATCCCGATCAAAGCCAGGTTCAAATTGAATACTTCGGTTTCAACTTCGCAACCGGCGAGCCTTTGCGTTACCAATACAAAATTGAAGGAGTTGATCGCGATTGGAGCGCTCCCAGCGAGCAGCGAACGGTGACGGCCAGTTTGTCGCCCGGCGCTTATCAATTCATGGTCAGAGCCGTCAGCGCGGACGGCAGAACGAGCGAAAAACCGGCGATCGTCGCGTTGAGAATTCTGCCGCCGTTTTACAGACGCTGGTGGTTCATCGCTCTGGCAATTGTTTCGATTGCCGCCGCCGGTTATTACGCCTATCGCCAGCGGTTGAAACGTCTGATCGAAATCGAACGCGTGCGCACTCGCATCGCCACAGACCTGCACGACGACATCGGCGCCAGCCTGTCGCGCATGGCCATACTGAGCGAAGTCGTCAAACAGCAGAACGAATCGGCCAACGGTCACAACGGCGATTCGCGCGGACAATCGTCGCAGATGTTGACGGACATCGCCGATTCGGCTCGCGGACTGGTTGATTCCATGAGCGATATCGTCTGGTCAATTGATCCGCGTCGCGACGATCTGGGACAAGTCATCACGCGAACTCGTCAATTTGCTTCCGACGTTCTGGATTCGCAAAACATCGTCTGGCAATTCACCGCGCCTCACGAAATTGAAAAGACCAAACTCGATCCTGACGAACGACGCCATCTGTTCCTGATTTTGAAAGAAGCGCTCAATAACATTGCCCGTCACGCCAATTGCCGAAATGTCGCCGTCAAACTTTCAATCAACGGCAATCATTTACTGGCGGAAATCCACGACGACGGTCAGGGGTTCATTCCTCAACCGATGGAAATGGCTGTGGCGGTTCTGCCCAAAAGCCGCGGGGGAAACGGTCTGGGCAATATGCAGGCTCGCGCGGCGGAACTGGGCGGGCAATTGAAAGTCGAATCATCACCCGGCGAAGGCACGCGCTTGTCGCTGTCCATACCGATAAAAAAATGACTTGGGGGGCGCATAAATATGTTCTGCCCAAACGATGCCGACTTTGAGTATAAATGTCAGACGCTTTGCTATCGGTACTGATGACAGATTCTCTTCCGGGATTTTGTGGGTATGAAACGAATTAACCGGTAGCCATCAGCCATTAACAATTATCAGGCAGGCAAGTGACTTTCTCTCCTGACCAATAATGGATAGTGGTTAATGGTAAACAGGACGACATAAGGATTTCGCAGATGAGTTCAGACAACGGAACAATTCACGTCGCCATTGTCGAAGACGACCGTTCGTTGCGCGAAGGCTTGAGTTTGTTGATCAACGCCACGCCGGGTTACCGCTGTCCGCAAACTTACGGTTCGGTCGAAGAGGCTTTGCGCAGTATAAGAGCCGAATCCGCGCCGGAAATTCTGCTGTTGGACATTCATTTGCCTGGAATGCTCGGTTCGGACGGCGTCAAACTTTTTCGCGAAAAGTTTTCGTCAATGCAGGTTTTGATGCTGACTGTTTACGCCGAACAGGACAAGATTTTTGAATCCATCTGCAACGGAGCCTGCGGCTACCTATTGAAAAAGACTCCGCCCGCCAAACTGCTCGAAGCCATTCGCGAAGCCCACGAAGGCGGCGCTCCTATGTCGCCGGAAATCGCCCGCAAAGTCGTCACGCTTTTCCAAAGCACACGACAGCCGGAAAAGATAGAAGAGCAATTGACCCCGCAAGAGGTGAATTTGCTGCAACTGCTGTCGGAAGGTCACAGCTATCAAAGCGCCGCCGGACAGCTCAACATCAGCATCAACACCGTCCGCAACTACATCCGCAGCATTTACGACAAACTGCACGTTCATTCCAAAAACGAAGCCGTCGGCAAAGCTCTGCGTAGCGGCATAATTTCGTGAAGAAAAACATAAATATGCTCTGCCATCCCGGTTGCGGCATCTGTATGCTTTTCCCGCGAACGCCACACAACTGGTTAATGAAAGTTTGAAAAAGTTTGATGAGGATGTGCCCCACAAAAGCCTCGATCCGAACTTAACTGAGTTGGAGCTTATGTCTACCACATCTGAAATCACCCGATCCGAATTGTTGTTTCCTCCCTTTCGCATTCCGGCGAATGTTGATCTGCTTTACCGCGAAGAAAAGATCGTCGCGCTGGAACGCCGCGCGGTGCAGGTTCTGCGCCATCTGGTTGAAAATCACGAACGAGTCGTCAGCAAGGACGAATTGCTGGAAACCGTCTGGCCGGACACGTTCATCACCGACGGCGTGTTGAAGCGTGCGATTTCACAGGCTCGCCGCGCGCTGGGCGACATTGCCGACGAAAGCAAATTCATCGAAACCTACCACGGACGTGGTTACCGATTCATCGCGCAGGTTGATCGCGAAGCGCCCGCCGGTTCGATCAAACCCGAAGTGACGATTGAATCAGCCACGATTCAGAACATTGCGCCCAACGCAGCCACGTTTGCCGCCGCAACCGCCGTCGCCAAATCCGCGCCGCAACCGGTCATCAAACCCATCGTCAACGGCGTTCCCGATTACAACCAACTGGTCGGACGCGAAACTGAAATGGCGCAATTGCAGGGCGATTACCGACGCGCGTTGGAAGGCGTTGGCCGAACGGTTTTGATGATAGGCGAACCGGGCATAGGCAAGACTCAACTGGCTCGCGAATTCGCCAATTGGGCGCGGGCACAGGGAGCAGTTTGTTTGTACGCGCAGTTTTTCGATTATCAGGCCAGCCGACTTGCGCCGTACGAAGTCTTTCTCGACCTGATCCGCAGCATTCTCGGCGTCAATGCAGGCAATCGCGAAGAATGCGATTTGCGAGCGCTGGCTCGAAA
The DNA here is from genome assembly GCA_964426025.1 of uncultured Heliomicrobium sp. GTDB lineage: Bacteria > Acidobacteriota > Blastocatellia > RBC074 > RBC074 > RBC074. Next base: position 4,420 of record CAYRQB010000097.1, on the reverse strand, counting down.
CCATTTCGGCATCAGTATGCCGGAAGAACTTTTCACCGATGCGCGCATCAACAGTCAGGTGAGAATGACGACCAACACCGGCGCATTGAAATTCGAAGACCCAGCAATTCGCAGAACCGGCGCTTTGTCGGCCAGCGCTTTGCCCGGCAATTCGCCCGTCAAAGCATCTTCACGCGCGGTGGCGCCGATTGCCCAATGCTTCATTCGCGCCAGCCATCATCGCCCGCTGGTTTTGATTCTGGACGATGTGCAATGGGCGGACGAAGCCAGCCGCGAAGTGATCGGCCATCTGATGCGCACGTTGCAAAGCGAGCCTTTGATGATCGTCTGTCTGGCCAGGTCTGAATCCTTGTCGGATCGAGAAAGCAATTTTGCCGAATGGTTGAAAGGGCTGGCGGGTTATCGCAGCTACACGACGCTGACGCTGAAACCGCTGGATCAGGAATCAACTCTGGCGGCGATTGAAGCCGTTTTCGGCGGCGAAGTCACTGTCCCGCCAATTGATCTGGAAAGGCTTCATCGCATCACCGGAGGCAATCCGTATTTTGTCAACGAAATGCTGCGGCTGTTGGTGGCGGAACGCGCCGTCAGTTTCACGTCATCGCCTGAACCCGAATGGCAATGGCACGGCATCAGGGATTTGTCCTTGCCATTGACGATTGTCATGGCTGCGCAGGCCAAACTGGACAGGCTTTCGGACGAAGTGCGCGAAATCGCCGAATGCGCAGCAGTCATCGGCGATGAGTTCCGAATCGAAACCTTGTCGAAAATGACCGGACGCCACGAAGACGAAATCGAACGTCTGGTGTTGGAAGGCGCGCGGCGAGGCGTTCTGGCCGAACGCGGAGTGACAGCCGACAACGACGCCCGCTTTTATCACAACACGTTGCGGCGAGTGCTATACGAAGCTTTGCCGTCGCGTCGCCGCAAACGGTTGCACCTGGCGGCGGCTCAGGCCATCGAAACCATTTACCTTTTTGAAATTGACCGCGTCGCCGATTCGATCAGCGCGCATTACGAAGCGGCTGGTAATTGTGAACGCGCTTTTGAATGGAGCATTCGCGCCTGGCAGGCGGCCAGCAGCCGTTTGTCCTGGAGCGAAGCTCTTGTCTGTATCGAACGCGCCGAACGAGCATCGAACGAAATGGCACAGGGAAGCGGAAACAATCTGGCTCCGTCCGAACGCCTGAAACTGCTGTTCGCTTTGGGCGAAACCAATTTCGCAGTCGGCAAATTCCACGAATCCGACACTACCTACAGCGAAGCCGTCCTGCTTGCCCGCGCCATCGGCGACCGTACGGGTTTGGCGACGGCGCTGTTGCAACAGGGACAAACGCGAATGAGCCTGAGCCTGTACCGCGAAGCCATTGCCGTCACCGAACAGGCGCTGGAAATTTACCGCGCGATGGCCGACGGCGAAGGCGCTGCGCTGGCGCTGTTGCAACTCGGCGGAGTTCAGGTTCGCTTAGGCAATTACGAAGAAGCGGTAGCGCTTGCTCAACAATCGCTGACCGACGTGGCGCTCAACAGTCAGGTGGCGGCCATAGCTTTCGGCCTGCTCGGATGGGCGCGCGCGCTGCAAGGTCATTTCACCGAAGGCGTGCCGTTGCTGGAACGCGCGGTTGATTACCTGACCAGCGTCGGCGACATTCAACGCCGCGTTTTGCTGTTGCGCCGCAGCCATTGGGCCGAACTCAGCCGCGGCCAGTACGAAACCGCCATCGAACTCGCTTTGCGAGCGCGCGAAGACGCCGAACGATTGGGCGACGCCAACGGCGAAGCCAAAATGGATATGGGCATCGGTCAGGCGCGCATCGCTCAGGGGCTTTATGAAGAAGGATTGGAATTGCTCAAACGCGCGCAGGATAAATTGCGAGCCGTCGGAGCCACTCACGGCGAAGCGGAAACTTACTGGCTGATGGGACGCGCAAAATGCGAACAGGGCGATCTGGCCGAAGCCCGCAAGCTGCTGGAAAAATCGCTGGCGATGATTTTGGAAATCGGCGACCGCGACGATGAATTTCGCATCCTGACCGATCTGGCCAGATTGTCATTAGCCGAAAGCGACGCCGAAACTGCTTTGCAATTTGCCGACAACGCCATCGCCATCGCCGAAGAATTGAGCAATCGCGATTGGCTGGGAGCTATCCTGACTGAACGCGCCCGCGCGCTGCTGGCTGTGCAACGTCGCGAAGAAGCATTGGCCGACATCGAACGCGGTCTGGCTTTGCTGGAAGAAAGCGAATCGGGCGAACGCTGGCGCGCTTACCAAACCAAAGCGCAAATCCTGTCGGTGGATGATTCAACATCCAATGAATCGCTGGCCGCGATCAATCAAGCCGTCACCCTGCTCGACGAAATGCGAAGACAATTGAATCAGGACGAAACGCGATTCGCCGCCGTCACTTGCGCGCGCCGCGCTCCGGCTGAGCTACTGCACAAATTGCTTTTGCAACAAGGCGAAACCGCTAAAGCGCAGGAACTGGCTCAATCTTGGGGTTTGCTGGAAAAATAAGAACATCCATTTACGCCAAGCCGCCAAATCGCAAAGAAGAAAAAGCGAGGTATAGAGTTCAAGAAAATGTTTTTCCCGCGGATGACGCGAATGAGCGCAGATACTTTGGAAAAAGCTATTCAATAGCTTTAACCTGGCCAATAAGATAGCGGGCTCTCAAACCGGTAAAAAATCCTTTTCATTCGCGTAATCCGCGTGATTCGCGGGAAGTTATTTTCTTAAAAGCTATAGTAAGTTCTGAAAAGAAATTACACCTCGCTTTCCTGAGTTTGCTTTGCGGCTTTGCCTCTTGGCGTGAATCAACTGAGTTACTTCTTCAAATACTGATCGAACCATTCAATCGCCAGTTTGATCGCTCGTTCGCGTTCGGTGGTGTAAATGCCGTAATGAGTGATGCCCGGAACCAGCACGTACTTTTTATCCTTGCCCGGCATGCGCGTGTAAGCCAGATGCGCGTGATCTTTGTTGTCGAACAACTCTTCTTTTTCGGCGTCAATGAACAGCGCGGCGCAGTTGGTCATCTTCTGAGCGTCTTCGACCGGAGCGTATCGCAGCAGTTTGTCGCGAACCGGAGCGCCCGTCAGATTGCCGATTGCGCGATGGAACGGCGGCGGATAACCGATTTCACCGCGAGCGCGTTTGGTCGCTTCGTCATAAGCCATCTTGACCTGCTCGTTTTCCGCTCCGGCCAAAGAGACGGATTTTGGGCGCGAATCGAAAGAGCCAACCTGACTGACGATGGCTTTGACGCGAGGATCGCGAGCGGCGACGTAAAACACATGACCGCCTGAATAACTCGACCCGCGCAAACCAATCCGGTTCACATCAACCATCGGTTCGGCCACCGCCCAGTGAATGACGTTGAACCAATCGGTTGTCATTTCCAGCGGATCAACCACGCCGCGAACTTCCAACACTTCGGCTGTAAAGCGGCGAGCTTCGCGCATTTCGGCGGGGCTTTTCCATTCAGGCGCCGGCCCGGTCAGAATCAATCGCGAATCGCTTTCGCCCCATCCGCGATAATCGAAGTTGATGACCAGATAACCCGCTTCGGCCAAACGTACAGCATCCCAGCGAAAGCCCGACGCAGTGCCTCCCCAACCGTGAGCCTGAATCACCGTCGGCAGCTTTTTGCCCGCGTTCGATTTCAGTGAGAACAGTTCAGCGTGCAACCTGACGCCTTCGCTGATGATTTTGGCCGTGCGGAATTCAATGCTCTCCGGCGCTTTGTAAGCCGAAGCCAGTTGCGGCACTGCCTGCGCTGATACTGCTGGCGCGACTTTGGCCAATTGCCTGTTTGCGTTCATCGAAAACGCAAACGTCAGCGCCAAAACCATCACAACAATTCCGATACAGCGTTTGAGCATGGTGCTTTCCTCCATTTTGATATTTGGGAGCGCGAGCATCCTTGCTCGCCTGGTGTCGCGAGCATCTCTGCCCGCCTTCCATTTCAATCAATACAGCTCAATTGACAAAGACGACCTCTGCGGATAATTTCCATTTTCCTTTTTTGGCTGGTCTGATTTCCAACTTTGCCTTGAGGCAATTCATTCGTCAAATTTTTTGACCGACTTCGCGAAACTGTTTTTCATGGTTGCCAGACGCTTCATCATCGCAGGCTTTGTCCAAGGCGTGGGCTATCGTTTTTTCGCCATGCGTGCCGCCGCCCGGCATCAAGTGATGGGAACGGTTCGCAATCTGCCTGATGGCCGCGTCGAAATCATAGCCGAAGCCGACCGCGAAGCGATGGATGAATTCAAAAATGATTTGGCAACCGGTCCGACAAACGAAAATCCAAAATCGCAAGTAGCATTGGGAGGTCATCGTGGCATATCGCACCATTGGCAAAACACTGCCGCGCATCGAAGGGCATGGCAAGGTAACCGGGCAGACCAAATACGCGGC